>JAEYZD010000038.1 GCA_023430725.1 Bacteroidota bacterium
CAATGGCAAAAGTCTTCAGCAACTCCTCATCTTTTCGCTTCGATTTATAGTTCAGGTCATAGACGGTAAACCGTACATCCTGCTTAAGAGCCCCCGGAGGGATTGCCAGCACAACCTCACCCTCGAATCCCATTACCAGTCCTCCCTCCGGTCCTACCATAGGCGGGAGAGTCCCGTCAACTATCGGATAATCATCAACCTTTTGTCCGCATCCTGTCAGCAGCATCATGGCAACTGGCAGAAACACAATCCATTTTAACAATCCCCTCTTTTTCATGATCCTCTATCTTTAGTTCGTAAAACAGATTAAAAATCAGATCAAAGATCGGCTGCGGGGAAAGGGGTGTCATAGCAAAAATCAGGGTAATAATATCGCTTCTGTGTCTTTTATTGTCAATATGTACCTGTGACCGGATTTCTTTAAATTATCGTTCCCGGAAGGTAAGTGAGATATTGAAAAGTGATGCCAAGTGGCCATGCCCCACACAGAAGAATCTATTTCCTCTCCGGCCTCAGAAGGCTGAAAATCACAGCTGCCGAGAACGCCAGTACGTAACTTGCCAGACGCTCCGAAATGCCCGTCGGGTCGGCAAGCCAGGTTTTCCATATTATTGCAGAGAGCGTGCCGGTGATGAGCGAGGCGTATACCCCGGCCCGGGAAAATTTCTTCCAGAAGAGAAGCAACACCACTGCAGGCCCGAATGATGCTCCGATGCCACTCCAGGCATAGGAAACCAGGCCATAGACGGTATCCTCCATCGTAAGAACAAGAGCGAAGGCCACCACCCCTACCATCAGGGTAAGAAACTTGTTAAGGAACAGCATTCTCTTTTCCGGAACAGCCTTTCTGCTTATGTTGGACCAGAGGTCCTCGGTTATTGAGGATGAAACCACAATCAGCTGCGATGATGCCGTAGACATCATTGCCGAGACCGCACCGGAAAGGAGTATGCCTGCAAGGAGAGGATTCACCAGTGTCATGACCATCACCGGCATGACCTTTTCAGCATCAGCGGTAATTGCAGCAGCACCCTCGCCCATCATCCCGGCCTTCATCATACTGAACCCAATGATCCCGATCAGAAAAGCCCCGATATATGCCAGAAGGGTCCACCCGATCGCAACAACGCGTGCACGTTTGGTTTCATCCGGATTCCGCATGGCCATCATCCGGTTGAGCAACTGTGGCTGCCCTGTATAACCAAACGCCCAGCTCAGGCCGTTCAGAACCAGCAGGAATCCGGCACCCTTCGCCAGGGTGACTGACGTCCCGGTAACGGCAGCATCAGAATGCATCAGGGCCTCCGCAAACCCTGTTCCGTTTGCTGCAGCAACGAATAGCGCTATGATGGGGAGCGCAACACAGGTAACAATCATCAGTATTGCCTGGAAGGCATCAACCGCCACTACGGTGATGAATCCGCCAAGCATTGAGTACATCGTTACAATGCCGGCACCTATAACCATCCCCCAGAAAGGCTCTATCTGAAAAGTGTCATTGAAAATCTTTCCTGCGCCGCTGAACTGGGCAGCCAGATACAGGACGAAAAAGAAAATGATTATAACCGACGAGAGTATCCCAATCCTTTTCTCAGAGCCGGGGAACGACCTGAAGAATAGACCGGGAGCTGTAAGAGCTCCGGTTTTCTCAGTAACCCTTCTCAGTGGCTCTGCCATGAAGATCCAGAGAAACAGAATGCCGGTGACACACCCTATGGCTATCCATACCGAGTTCCACCCTTCGGCATAGGCATGACCCGTCAACCCCAGAAGCAACCAGGCAGATTCGCCTGTGGCTCTCTCGGAAAGCGCAAGGAACAACCCGGGGATTTTCCTTCCGCCCAGGACAAAATCAGCATTGGTTTTTGACTGTCTCGAGGCGTAGAGCACTATTCCGACAAGTACTACCAGGTAAATAATAAAGACGGTGATAAGCATGGTGCGGTCAGGTCAGGGTCTGTTTTCAATAACCAGGCAAGAAGCCGCCTGATTTAAATTCAAATATAAAAATATGCAGATATTTACAATCCTGTTTTCTGCAGTTGCTGCTGCAAAGCATCGGGCCGGGCCGTATAAGCCTCTCAAGTTCCGGGCAACCTGCGCTCTATAAACAAGAAAAAGAGTGAAGCCTGCACTTCACCCCTTTCAATCATCCAAACCTAAATCTAACTCTATTTAACACTTGACCGGTGATACATGCCTGTGGATGCATGTGTATAATCTTTCTCCCAGGCCGGTCCGAGATTTCCTTTCGATACAAGGGGCAATTTATGCATGATTGCCGGAGAACATTTGACTCTCCGTTCCAAACTCATTGCTGTACGTTCCATAAATCTTTGCTGTTCCTCCGGGACAATCCATCAAATCACTCCCTGGCAAAAAATTATCTTTACCTATTCAATGAAACCTAACGCCCTGGTTGTGATGACTCCGGTGGTACTTATGCATGAATTTATGCACTGCGAATTCTGGTCAGAACAGCAGCCGGATTCACATGACCCGGTCTGGTAGCGATAATCGGACTGATTCTTCCACACAGCCAAAAACACCTCCATCCCTTCACTGACATTGTGCCCGTTATTGAGGCAACCCGAACATTTAACCGTTAACCTTACCGGTTTCATGAATTCCACATACGGCTCAATAACAAAAGGTCGGGTGAAACTGGCTTCAGCTGTCCCGGGCTGGACCCCGCCCCTGGGCATATGCAGTATCTCTATCGCTACAGGCTCACTCAATGCATACTCAGGTATAGTCAGGGTAACTTCACCGTTCAACCCGACTACTGTTCCACCTTCAGCACCAATCATTAAGGGTCCCTCCTGAAACCATGCGGTATCGGATTCCTGTTCGCTGCATCCGGCAGTCGTCATCAGTAGTGCCAGCAACACGCAACTCCATTCTAAAATTCTTTTTTTTGCCATGGCCTGGGTTATTGGTTTAACATGATTTTATCAGTACAAAGTTCTTCCAAACCACTCCGGAGAGCCTATTAATAATTCACCATTGGCTTTCATTTTTGCACATTTGCTTACAATTATGAATCAATAATTACATTTTCTAAACTTTTTTAACTGATATGCGGAAGAAAATTAACTGACCGCTGCAGGTCGGACAGACTGACCTGGCCTAAATAGATCCCTCTGCATCCACAGAAGTGTTGTCTCCGACCCGCTGCCTGGCATTGTCACCGGGCTTATCGCCGTTTATTTTTGATGCAACCTGCCTCGCAATTTCATCCTGGATACCAAGCGTGTCACTGAAAATCCTGTCGTATGTTTCAGACCACAGATGCCGTTCCTTCTGCCCGTCAATAAGCTGGATCGTGACCCTTACCCGGTCTCCCTCCCTCCTGACGCTTCCCTCAAGAACATACATCACATTGAGTTTTTGCGCAATCTCACCGGCTGTCAGACCTGTGTTCCTGTAGTGCTCCGAGGTGGTCCTTGAGACAACCCTCATATTACTGACCTGGCACAGGGAATTGAGAATGTCCTCCATAATTCCGTCAGCAAAATACTGATTATCAACATCTCCTGAAAGATTCCTGAAAGGCAGCACCACTATTGACATCTCCTTCGCAGAGCGAGATTGATTCAGTGCAGCCATCAGAATAATGGATGTGATAACAAAAAGCAGCACCGTCCCAGCAACTAACCTCCTTCTCCTCAGAAACCGGGACAATGAATTGCGATGACCGCTTCTGCTGACGCTGTCACTATGACTGATCTCCGGCTCACCTGACCCGGCGGAGACAGTCCGTCTCCTTTCCTCCCCGGGAGGATAGCCAAAATGCTCATGGTAACATTTTGAGAAATAGGTGGGACTGCCAAATCCCACCCTGTATGCTACCTCTGAGGCCGTGGCAAAACCGTTATGAAGCATTTCGCGTGCCTTCTGCAGACGGACCTCCCTGATGAAATGACTTGCATTAAGCTTGCCAAGCTTACTGAGCCTGCGATGGATGGCTGACCGGCTCATACCCGCTTCCCGTGACAGATGCTCTACATCAAACTCCTCCCTGGCAATGTTGACCTCAACTATCTCACTTAGTTTTCGAAGAAAGAGCTGATCTTGTGAAGGGAGTTCAGTCATGCCGGCTCAGTATTGGTGTGATAAATCACGTTTCCATGCAGTGCAAGTTAAGAGATAAAACAAAATCCTGCTTTTCCCTGCGTCCCAAAGATTTTGCTCTGAGTCCCAAACCATGGGGATTTCAGAAACCGGATAATACTATCCTTATATTGATCAGGATCTACCGGAGAAGCTCGCTGGGATTGATCCCGAACTCCCTGGTGAAGGTCCTGCTGAAGTGAGATACGTTCCGGAAACCAGTTTTATATGCAGCCTCGGCAACGGTTACCTGCTTCCCGGAAAGGATGCTCCTTGCCTTGTGAAGCCTCAGCATAAGAAGATACTGTGTGACAGTCAGGTTTGTTAACGACCTGAACTTGCGGTAAAGCTGCGTGCGACTCAGGTTGAGTGCCTGACAGATATGCGGTATGTCAAGGGCTTCGTTCGCAAGGTTGGATATCATTATCTCCCTTACCTGATTCATGAATTTGTCTTCAAACAAATAACTCTTGTCTTCGGGCAGGATGAGATGATCAATTGCAGCATACCTCTCCTGAAGTTTCTTCCGCAGAGCGACGAGGTTCCTGACCTGAACCTTAAGCTCCTCGCTGTTGAAAGGTTTTGCGATGTATGCATCAGCGCCGCTCTCGAGTCCTTCAAGCCTCGATGCTATATCTGCCCTGGCTGTGAGCAATACTACCGGTATATGACTTGTCCGAAGGTCATTCTTGATCACCCCAAGCATCCGGATGCCGTCCATGACAGGCATCATAATGTCACTTACAATAATATCAGGCACGGATTCAATCGCCTTATGTATTCCCTCTTCGCCGTTGGCAGCTGTAATGACATCATAGTCAGCAGCAAAAAGGGTCATCAGGTAACGGATTACATCATCGTTGTCTTCTACAACCATTAGCATAGGCCGCTCCTTTGCTCCCTGGACGTCTGGTGCTGTCTGCGCCTCTCTCCGTGTCTTCCTGAGCATCAGGTTCATCATCCTGTTTCTGAGCTCTTCTGGTTTCGGCGCCTCCTGCTGCCCTGCAGTCCTGGTGACGGGAAGATTCACCGTAACTTCAGTCCCGGTGCCGAACACGCTCTCAATGTTTACGGTCCCCCCCAGCAATGTTACAAGCTCCTTCGTCAACGCCAGACCCAGCCCGGAGCCCGCCGTTGAACGACCCTGATCCGACTGGGTAAAACGATCAAAGACATATGGCAGAAAATCTTCCGGGATGCCCGAGCCTGTGTCGGTCACCCTGATCTCAAAGATCTCATCATCCCTCAGGCTGGTGCGAAGATCAATCCTCCCGGACGAGGAGGTGAACTTAAGTGAGTTTGACAGGAGATTGGAAATTATCTGCATCAGCTTCTCAGGATCATAGTCAATCTCCACCACCGTGGAAGGATTGGAGTAATTCAGTGATACACCTGATGATTCTGCAACTGAGCGAAAAAGTTCCACTATGTAACGGATATAAAGATTAACGTCAGACCTGATCAGCTTCACAGGCATTGCCCCGGAATCAAGCTTAGCCAGGTCAAGCATCTGATTAACGAGATTCAGCAGAATATCGGCGTTTCGGTCTATCGTCTCAGTCCCTTCTTCAAGCCACCTCTGCGGATCCTTGCGCATAAGATCATTCATCCCGGTGATTATGGTAAGAGGAGTGCGGAACTCATGAGTAATGTTCGTGTAAAGCTTTGTCTTGGCATCATCGAGCTCCCTGATCCTTTTTGTCTCCATCTGCTCAAGCCTTACTCCCTGAGAGATAAAGCTCAGGACAAAGGTCATCGCAAAACCCGAGATCCACAGGGTATTGACAACGAAGAGAGAGATGTTTACTTCACTGGTCATCTCAGGAGGCACAGTAAGCCATGGCTGAAGAATCCCGGCTAGGAGGACCGTAACTATATATATCAGGTAAATAGCAATGGAGTGACCCTTGCGTCTGAAATTCAGAGAGAAAAAAATCAGGGCGAAACCAACCATCACAAGTCCGCCTGACCATGGAATGCCTCCGAGAAGAAGTATTGCCACGAACGTTGCCAGGGCAACAAGCGTCTGATCTATGAACAGCAGCCATCTGCTTGTCTGCCGGAAAATTATCGGGTAGATGAGCCCCTGGCTGAAAACAACCGTCAGGAACAGTCCGTACCAGATCAGTATCCTTAACTGAGGAAAAATGAAGTGATACGAAAGTGTTACCAGAAGTACCATCGAGGTGACGGCAACGCTCGCCAGCCAGTTGATCTTTTTCTGGACCAGGAAATCCTTGTCTATCCCTGGATAACTGAGAATAGTGGTTATCCAGCGGTCTGCCTTGCCTATAAGGGAAGCCGTCATTATTCAGGACCTAACCCGGGGGGAAGGATTATTGTCCTGACACAATTTAGTAAATTTTCATGGCCTGCGCAAGTTTTTTTTAGATGAGGTCCGCAGCAATAATTTTTTTATTTTTGACAACCGACAACCGACAACCGACAACATATGAAAGAACTATCAATCATCACACTTGCAATCGTCATGGCCGTGATGGGTGCATGCAAGACAGAAAAGACAGAAAATGCGCCAACACCGGCCATAAATGTCTCACTCACTGACACCGAAAAAGCAGGTGGGGTGCTCACGCCTGAAATCATGTGGAAATACGGCCGCATTGGGACTGTTACTCTCTCCCCTGACGGATCAACCGTGCTCTGGCAGGTGACAAACTATGATCTTCCCACCGAGGCCCGTGCCACAAACATCTGGTCCGTCCCCGCATCGGGAGGTGATCCTGTCCAGCTGACCACAGAAGGTGGCGCAGGACCGCAGTGGATAGAGAACGGCGCTAAGATCGCCTTCCTCGCCGGAGGCAAAATCATGGTCATGAACCCTGACGGAACCGGGAAGAAGGAAATCACCGGGCTTGAAAATTTCGAGATCCTCTCATTCTCACCGGCCGGAGACAGGGTTTACTTCACCCGTCGCGTCAAGCTCGACCAGACTGCAAATGAGAAATACGGACTTCCCAATGCGAAGGTGCGCATCATTGATGACCTGATGTACAGGCACTGGGATTACTGGCATGACTACTCATACAGCCATGTTTTTACAGCCTCCTTTGACGGTTCTGCAATAAGCAACGAGAAGGATATCATGGAGGGTCAGCGTTTTGACGCCCCTGATGCCCCCTGGTTCGATGAGGCTGACATTGCATGGAGCCCTGACGGGAAGTATATCGCATATGCCTGTAAAAAACTGACAGGGAAGGCCTATTCGGTCAGCACCAACACGGATATTTACCTCTACGACGTGGCAACAGGTGAGGAGAAGAACATTACTGAAGGAAACATGGGCTACGACAAGGCGCCGGTGTTTTCACCCGATGGTTCTATGATTGCTTACTCAAGCATGGAGGAAGACGGTTATGAGTCGGACCTCGAGCGACTGTTCGTTTACAATATTGCCACCGGCGAAAGGAAATGGGTTTCCGAAGGATGGGACTACAATGTTGGCAACCTCCAGTGGAACGGCACAGGCGAGATATGGTTCACAAGCCCTTACCTCGGCAGGCAGCCGGTCTTCAGGATTTCACTGGCTGACGGCGCCGTAACGAAGGTGACTGAGGGCGATTATGACATGGGCCCTCTTCAGCTCAGGAACAACATTCTGGTTGCTGGCATTCAGTCAATGGCACGCCCCACCGAAATCGCGAAAGTGGATATGTCCAGCGGGCAGTTCTCCATGATTACCGATGTCAACGGCCATATTTATGAGAGCATAAAGATGGGAAAGAGCGAGGAACGCTATATAAAGACGAAGGATAACAAGGACCTGCAGATGTGGATCATCTATCCGCCTGACTTTGATCCCTCGAAGAAATACCCGGCGCTGTTGTATTGCAAGGGCGGGCCGCAGGGACCGCTCGGACAGAGCTGGAGCTACCGGTGGAACTATCAGATGATGGCCGCTAACGGTTATATCGTGGTAGCTGTCAACCGTCGCGGCAACTCCGGCTTCGGCAGCTACTGGCGCGAGCAGATCTCGGGCGATTACGGTGGTATGAATATGCAGGACTACCTCGACGGTATTGACGCAATGGCGAAGGAACCGTTCGTTGACAAGGACCGACTGGGCGCTGTGGGGGCAAGCTATGGTGGTTACTCGGTGTTTTATCTCGCCGGTATACACAACAAGAGGTTCAAGGCGTTCGTGTCGCACTGCGGCGTTTACAATACGATTGCCGAGTACGGCTCCACCGAGGAGTACTGGTACCCGACCAAGGATTATCAGGGTGCGCCGTGGGACAAGCCGCAGCCTCCGGGATACAATAAGTTCTCACCCCATACCATGGTAGACAGGTGGGACACACCTATCCTGATCATCACCGGGGCAAACGACTTCCGTATACCCTACAGCCAGTCGCTTGAGGCTTTCAACTCGGCCACGCTGCGGGGTGTGCCTGCCCGGCTCCTCTTCTTCGAGAATGAGAGCCACTGGGTCACCAAGCCTCAGAACTCCGTCATCTGGCAGAAAGAATACTTCGAGTTCCTTGACTCCTACTTAAAATAGGCAACGGGGTGGTCGCAGACCACCAGGAACTGATAACCGGATGTAATGAGTGAGGATGGCCGCAGGTCATCAGAAATTGCAGATTTGTGATTTGCGATTATGTTAATGGGGTAAGTATAATTCAGATGAACCAGGTTTGCATCCAGTATTATAAAACCCGGATCGGGGAGCTAATCCTTGGATCATTTGAAGGCAACCTGTGTCTGCTTGATTTCCGGTACAGGAAAATGAGAACTGCCATTGACAGCAGGATTAAATCAGGACTGAACGCTGATTTCATTCTGCGGGATGATGAAATCCTCGGTGAAACACGAAAACAGCTTGATGAATACCTATGTGGTAACAGGATATTTTTTGACATTCCGGTATTAATGGTTGGAACCGATTTTCAAAAAAGTGTCTGGTATGCCCTGCTGCAGGTACCGTACGGAAAAACTGCCTCGTACCTTGACCTGGCCAAAGCAATTGCCAATGAAAAGTCGGTGAGAGCTGTTGCCGGCGCGAACGGTGCAAATGCAATTGCCATAATCATTCCGTGCCACCGTATTATTGGAAGCGACGGTGAACTTGTAGGTTACGGGGGTGGCGTGGCAGTCAAAAAACTGCTCCTGGATCTGGAGCAGGGCTCCCTGAATTTGTTTGACAGCACAATTCAGGACAGCCTTCCTATTTCAGGAACCTGACACAAGACGGGGCATTAAGTGACAGGGTAGAGACTGCCTCCTCACTGTTGTCCCCATTACGCACCACGGAAACCTCATTCGATCGCTGGTTAGCCACCAGGAAAAATTTGCCGGATGGCGATGCGGCAAAGTTGCGAGGCCAATTACCCCCGCAGCTCATGTGAAACGGCTCCGACAGTGTCCCGTCGACCCCCACCCTGAATGTCACGATGCTGTTATGGCCACGATTGGAACCGTAGAGTTTCTTCCCGCTGCGCGAGAGATGCAGATCAGCACAATAGCTCTTCTCTGCATATCCTTCAGGCAGGGTGGTTACAGTCTGTTTTGCAGAAACGGTATCTGACAGGATATTGTAAACTGACGCAGTGGAGTTTAGTTCATTGATGACATAGAGGTTAGCTGATGACCTGTCAATTGCCATGTGCCTCGGGCCACTTCCTGGCTCACTGTTGAAATAAGGAATGTTCGCATTCATTAGAAGCCCCATAATGGTGTCAAGTTTAAGCTGGTACACCCTGTCGAGACCAAGATCGGAAATGTAATATGTGTGAAGCCTTGGATTATGGATGGCCATGTGGGGGTGGGACCTCTCACCGTAGAATATCACATCGGTGACTTTCTCGGGTATCCCCTCTCCGTTCAGCCTAACCACTGAAACAGAGCCACTACCATAATTTGCGGTGATCAGGTGTTTGCCGTCAACCGAAACCTCAATGTGGCATGGTCCTTCCCCTCCCTGGTTCATTGAACTGACTTTCCCGAGACTTTTACTCTTCCTGTCATAGCGCAAAGTGGTTATTCCTCCGCCGGCTTTCATGTCAAAGGTGTCGACCTCATTCACCAGGTAGATCAGTCCTTCCCTGCCGAATGCAAAATATGAAGGATTGTCACCGACGGTGATCTCCGAGATCTTCTCAATGCTTCCGTTGCCGGTCAGCCGGCCAAGCAAAACATCGGCAGAGCCATTGCCAGAATAGCCGGCTGCTATAAACATATCGTCACCCATGCTGCAGGATATCATAATTAAAGGCAACGAAACCATTAAAACAAGTAATTGCTTTTTCATCGGGGGAGCTGTTTCTTATTGTATTGTGACTTTGCGTTTCCATTGTATGAATCCGTAAACCGCCATTGCCAGGAAAATGATGTACTGAACTGATACGAGCATGATCCCACGCATGGAGTACATTGCAATGCTCATAATGTTAACAAGTATCCAGAGTATCCAGTTTTCAAGTTTCAGCCGTGCACAGAGAAGCGATGCTGCAATACTCATCACTGCAATCATGGCATCGGTATAGACAAATGTTGCCCTGACGGGAAAATAGTCTGGCAGCCAGATATGGATCTTTCCCATCACAGTACCCATTGCGAGCGCCATTGCAATGATGCCTGCCACCCAGAAGACCCTTCCCTTATGACTTAACAGCGTCACAGGCTCATCTCCGTTGCTGCTCTGCCTTCTCCAGTTGAACCAGCCATAAATTGCATTGAAGAAGAAAAAGAACTGAAGGATCATCGCGGAATAAAGATTCACCTGGTAGTAAAGCAGGAAGAAGAGCACAGCATTGATAAGTGCGAAGATCCAAGTGATTATGTTTGCCCTGGCTGCATACCAGACTGCCGCCAGCCCGGTGAGCACGGCCAGCAGTTCGAGCAGGCTCATACGGTAGCCAAGGAGTTCGAAGAGGGTGGTGTCGATGTTGAACATAGGTCTGAAGGTCTGAGGTCTGAAGGTCTGAGGTCTGAGGTCTGAAGGTCTGAAGGTCTGAGGTCTGACTTGTTTATGTTTTACCGGTTGTAAAGGTAATGAAACCGGTTCAAAGCGAAATTGAAATTTGATTAGCTTTATCCCTTGGTTTAACAAGCATGTCACCACACGAAGTTTATCAATCCCGGGATGCGGAGTTCAGTGCCTCTGCCGGTCGGCTGCGGAAGCTGTCTGACCGGCTGTCGATGGCCCGGCTGGCCGCATTTGCCGGAGGACTGGTGCTCTTTGCCGTACTGCTGTCACTCTCCTTCATGGCAGCCATGGTCACCCTGATTGCAGCACTCATACTGTTCACCTGGCTGGTGATAAAATACGAAAACACCGAAAAAAGCAGGAGGAGAGACCTCCTCCTGGCGGAGATAAACAGACTGGAAATAAAGTGTCTGGATGGCGACTTCTCCGGCTTTAAACCCGGTGAAGAATATGCTGAAAGAGACCACCCCTATTCATATGACCTTGATATCTTCGGGAAGGCATCACTGTTTCAGTATATCTGCCGGACAACAAGCAGGCCGGCCTCTGACCGGCTGGCAGAGTACCTGAAACAACCTGCGGCACTCGAGAAGATTTTGCTGCGCCAGGAGGCCGTTGCAGAGCTACAGCCATTGACAGACTGGCGCCAGGAGCTGATGACCCTGGGGTACCTTAATGCAGGCGCCGGCAATGACCCGGCTCCGCTGATGCAGTGGCTCCAAAGTGATGACCTCTTCAGGAACACGGGTCGTGAGAAAATCATAACAGGTTGCCTCAGCCTCCTTGCCCTGGTAGCGGTCATTGCCGTTATAGCAGGACTGCCAGCCGGAATCCTGGCCCCTGCCTTAGCGCTGAACTTCATCTTCTATTTCACCCGGTTCAGGAGGATCTCAAAACTGCAGGAACAGGTGAGCCGGTCGTCAGACCTGCTGAAGGCATACTCAGAGATCATCAGACTGATAGAAACCCGCAACTTCGCCTCTCCCCTGCTTCAAAAACTGCAGTCGTCATTCATGGAGGAGATCGCAGCATCTGACCGCATCAGACAGCTTTCAAAGCTTGTAAGCAGGCTCGACTACAGGCTGAATGTTCTTGTTTCCGCACCTCTCAACCTGCTTTTCTTTACCGATATTCATTTATGCCTCGCCCTGGAGAGGTGGAAACGAGAACATGCCTCGCGGATACCCGGCTGGTTTGCATCGATGGCAGAGTTCGAGGTGCTGGCCTCTCTTGGCAATATGGCCTTCAACAACCTGGGATGGAGCTTTCCCCGGGTGACTGAAGACTATTTTGTTTTCAGGGCTGAGGAGATGGGCCATCCGCTTATTCCGGCAGACAGGCGTATCAGCAACAGTTTCACCTTGGAGGGAGCCGGAAAAGCTATCATCGTGACCGGATCAAACATGTCGGGCAAAAGCACCTTCCTCCGCACCTGCGGGGTGAATGCCGTGCTGGCTTTTGCCGGGGCGCCCGTTTGTGCCTCGGCTTTCACCGTCTCCCTGGTCAGGCTCCATTCCAGCATGCGGATATCTGACTCACTCGAAGAGAACATCTCCTCATTTTATGCTGAGCTGCGGCGGTTGCGTGCGATCATCTCCGGAGCAGAATCCGATCCGAAGGTTTTCCTGCTGCTCGATGAAATCCTCCGGGGCACCAACTCTGATGACAGGTATACCGGCTCAGTGGCTCTGATCAAACAGCTTACAAGTTA
This sequence comes from Bacteroidota bacterium, assembly GCA_023430725.1. Lineage (GTDB taxonomy): Bacteria > Bacteroidota > Bacteroidia > Bacteroidales > VadinHA17 > SR-FBR-E99. The sequence continues at coordinate 12,771 of JAEYZD010000038.1, forward strand.
CGGTGCCGTGGCCATGATGGCAACACATGACCTGCGTCTGGCCGGACTGGAGCAGGAACTTCCGCAATCAATCGTGAACTACCATTTTGATGTGAAAGTAAATGATGATGAGCTCTTCTTCGACTACCGGCTCACCCCAGGCATCTGCTCCAGTTTCAACGCCTCGCTGCTGATGAAGAAGATGGGCATCAGGGTCTGAGGGTCATTTGTAAAAGAAATAATTATCTCTCCCGTCTTTCCTTGATCCATCTGCTGAAGAACGGATCGTCAAGCTCATACTTATCTGTTTTTATAACATAGCCCCCGGTCAGCAATCTTTTAAGGCTGCTAAACACAGTACTTGAAGCATTCAAGTCCCAGATGCGCATAAACTCCGCAGTAAGAGGCTGTTGCTCAGATATTGAGAGGCCAAGTAATACCTTTCGGTCAGTACTGTTAAAACTCATCCATATCCTTTCATAATCCATGTCATGCATCCTGATCAACCCACTGACAGCATCATCAACTGTTATATCCGGCTGTCCTCGCTCTGATACTGCCATTTCCCAAACAGTGAATGCCAACTGCTGAGTGTAATGAGGGTGACCGCGTGTCACTTCGAGGATATCCCCTGCAATTCTGCCAGGTTCATTATGTACTCCGGTAAAACCCGTTTCCAGGTACTCACTGAATTCTCCAATCTCAATTTTTTTGAGATACATAACCATCGCAAAATGATAAAAAGGTGATTTCTTCATTTGGAAAACCTCACGAATGAGACTTTCCTGTGAACCAAGAAATACATAATTGATCATCTTGTGATGTTGCATAATAGCCCTTAACTGATTCAAAAGGTTTTCATCCAGTCTTCGTGCCTCCTGGAACTCATCGAATACAATGATCAGTTTCTTATTTCCTGTGCTCAACTTTTCAGCAAGGTTCAGTACATCCTCCAGGATCGGAAGAGACACGGCACCTGGCATAAATGACACATCGATACTGCCGGTTGTAGGATTCAGTGAAAGTTGCGGAATGATGCGGAATCTTTTCAGATGTTGCTTAAGTCTTGTTTGTGGATAAATTCTGTAGATCCGGCTGAGCATCTGGGCTGCAAGGTCAGCCGGGCCTGTCATCAGTTGCATATCCAGGGCAATGACCGGCCTTCCCAAAGATGATACTGCTTTATGTATCAGGCTTGATTTACCCATTCGTCGTGGGGAGATCAAAACCAGATGATTCTCGCCTGAAAGAAAAGAAGTTACCTTTTCAATCTCTTTCCTGCGATCTATAAAAAAAGGATCGTCAACAACGGTTCCAAATTTAAATGGATTTTTCATTTTCTATTGCGATATTATTCGTTGCGACTTTCTTCGTTGCGCATATTATCGCAAATATAGCTTATTAATATATATTTCAAGCTTTCATCTGCATATTTTTGATATGAAACAGGCTGTTTTCTCCTCATCACTCAGACTTCCGTCTATCCAGTTAATGGCTATACCGCGGCGCTCCATGCCCCGGAACCAGGTCATCTGACGTTTGGCAAAACGGTGTATCTCAACCTCCAGCTTCTGAACCATCTCTCCACGCGAGAGTCTGTTCATCAGGTATAACGTTATATACTTGTATTCGAGCCCGTAATAGATCAGGTCATCAGGATGAATCCCCCCGGCCAGCAACCGTTGCACCTCCTCAATCATCCCCTGTTCGAGCCGCACACGCAACCTGTCACTGATACGCTGCCGCCGGGTCTCACGGTCAACAAACACCGCCGTAACCAAGGGATTCCGGACAGGGAATGGGGTCTCATCCACAGGGTGATGGGCATACCAGTCAGCTATCTCTATCGCCCGTACCGCCCTCTTAACCGTGTCAACGTCAGTCTTGTTGTGCAGGCTCTTGTACTGCGAGAGCATCTCCGTCAGCTCCTCAAGCGACCGCCCAGCCAGAAGGGCACGCAAAGAACCATTCACCGGAACCTGCACCAGCCGGTACCCGCTCACGATGCTGTCGACATACATCCCCGAGCCGCCGCAAACCACCGGAAACACGCCACGCACGGTCAAATCCTTAAAAACCTGCAGAAAATCGCGCTGGTACTCATATACATTGTACCTGTACCCGGCATCAACGATATCCACCAGGTGCACCGGCACACTCCGGCCGTCAACATTATAATCCGACAGGTCCTTGCCCGTACCTATATCCATACCACGATACACCTGCCTTGAGTCGGCGCTGATCACCTCCCCTCCCAGCCTGTCAGCCACCAGCGCCGCCAGCCTCGTCTTGCCAGTGGCAGTCGGACCGGTAATCACCAGTATGTCATGCATCGGATTGTCCATCAGAAATTAAAGATAGCCATATTGAGGTCACGGTATCGCAATTTTACTTAATTTTGCCGTTCCTAAACAAAAAGTGGTCATGGACTTAAGGTTCTTATACCATAGGACAAAATATTTCATAATAAACCCGGGCAAAGCCTGGGAGGTGGTCCACCGCGAAGCGAGGCCGATGAGGTTCGTCAGGGGCAGCTTTTTTCTGCCGCTGATCATTCTCGTCTCCGTCAGTGCTTTCCTGGGTTCGATGTTCTTCATCAACACCACCCTGAAACCGATGTATTCGGTGCTGACGGCTATCACAACATTTCTCTTCCTCTATCTCGGCGTCTACGGATCCGCATTCGCCGTGAGGGAGATCATGAGGGCAATGGATCTCGGCCATGATTTCCTGGTGGCATTCAAGCTGGTAGCCTACTCCATGGCCCCCATCTTCCTGTCGCTTACAGTCAGCCGCCTCTTCGAGTCGCTCCTTTTCATAAACGTACTGGGACTCTACGGACTCTACATCTTCTGGATCGGGATGGAGGTAATGGTCAACCCGCCTGATCACAAGAAGGTGCCGATGATAATCGCAACGGTAGTCGCATTGCTGATAATATTACTGCTCCTTCAGGTGTTACTCTCCAGGCTGGCCCAGACGCTCTATTTTTCAATCTTTGCCTGACACACCTGATGAGAACCGATAACAGCAATATCGTCATCAGGAACCGCAGGGCTTCACATGATTATGAGTTTCTCGAGAAGCTCATTGCCGGAATCAAGCTCACCGGCACCGAGATAAAGTCGATCCGTGCCGGGAAAGCCACGCTGACAGATTCATTCTGTGCCTTCCGCAACGGCGAACTCTTTGTCACGGGGATGCATATTTCGGAATACTACTGGGGTAATCTCAACAATCATGATCCCCTGGGTGAAAGGAAGCTTCTGCTGACGCGAAAGGAGCTCCGCAAATGGGAGAGAAAGGTCAATGAGACGGGCCTGACAATCATCGTCACGAAGGTGTTCATCAACCAGCGTGGACTGGCGAAGGCCGAGGTAGCCCTTGCAAAGGGCAAGAAGCAGTATGACAAGCGTGACAGCCTCAGAAAGCGCGACCATGAGCGCGAGATGGACCACCACGTCAAGGAGCGCGGCAGGTAATCAGTAATCCCGCCCCGGCAGTACTGAGCTGGTGAATCAGCAAACCTGTCCCCGGCAAACAGCCCGGAAAGAAATCAGAAGTTCGGACTCAGGAGATACCTCGAGTAGAACTGGTCAATGTAGGCAACAGCCTCCTCGGCCTCATCCACAATCCGGAAGATATTGAGATCCTCAGGAGAAATATTGTGCTCCTCGTTAAGCATCACCTCAGTGACCCAGTCGAACAGCCCTGACCAGTACTTCGTTCCAACCAGCACTATCGGGAAACGCCCTATCTTCTTGGTCTGAATCAGCGTGATAGCCTCGAACAGCTCATCAAACGTCCCGAAGCCGCCGGGCAGAACTATGAATCCCTGGGCATACTTCATGAACATCACCTTGCGGACGAAGAAATAGTCGTATGTGATAAGCTTGTCGCGGTCAATATAGGGATTTGCCTTCTGCTCAAACGGCAGGTCGATGTTGATACCGATCGACTTACCGTTGCCCCTCTTCGCACCCTTGTTTGCGGCCTCCATGATGCCCGGGCCGCCGCCGGTGATGACGCCGTACCCCTTCTGCGTAAGCTGAAAGGCTATCTCCTCTGCAAGCTTGTAATACTTGTTGTTGAAATGGGTCCTGGCAGAGCCGAAGACGGCCACACTGGGTCCTATCCTCGATAATTTCTCAAATCCTTCAACCAGCTCGGCAATGATCTTGAAAACCCTCCATGAGTCCATTGTATGGATCTCATTCCAGGTCCTTGGTTCAAAGGCATCCTTAATCAGATCCTTCTCCTTAGCTTCGTCCATAAGTCGTTATTTATGCGTTAAATATAATATTTTCTAATGTTCCAGCACGGGCGCCAGGAACTGCCCGGTATAATTATCCTTAAGCTTCACTAAATCTTCAGGTGTGCCCGAGAACATGATCCCGCCACCTCCGCGTCCACCCTCCCTGCCAAGGTCCACGATATAGTCCGCCACTTTTATAACATCCATGTTGTGCTCAATGACCATCACCGTATTACCCCGTTCAACCAGCCTCTGAAGCACATCCAGCAAAACCCTCACGTCGTCAAAATGGAGCCCTGTTGTTGGCTCATCAAGGATATAGAGTGTGCGCCCTGTGTCGCGCCTCGAGAGCTCCGTTGCAAGCTTCACTCGCTGCGACTCACCCCCCGAAAGCGTCGTCGACGGCTGCCCCAGTCTGACGTACCCAAGGCCTACATCCTGCAGCGTTTTAATTTTATGATATATCGAAGGGATACCCTTAAAAAACTCCACTGAATCATTGATTGTCATCCCGAGGACATCATTGATTGACCTTCCCTTGAATTTAACCTCGAGCGTTTCCCTGTTGTAGCGCTTTCCTCCGCAGTCGGGGCACATCACGTATACATCAGGCAGGAAATTCATCTCAATTGTCTTCACCCCTGCTCCTTCGCAACCCTCGCACCTGCCGCCCTTGATATTGAACGAGAACCGGCCGGGGCCGAATCCCCTGACTTTCGCGTCGGGCGTCATCGCGAAGAGATTCCGGATCTCGGTGAAGACACCTGTATATGTTGCCGGGTTCGACCTGGGAGTGCGGCCTATGGGCGCCTGGTCAACCTCTATCACCTTGTCGATGTTCTCCAGTCCTTCGATGGATTCATACTGCAGCGGCGTCCTGCCTGCACCGTGCAGCTTTTTTGCCAGTGCCGGGTGGAGGGTCTGATTGATGAGCGACGATTTACCGCTGCCGGAAACGCCGGTGATACAGATGAATGTCCCAAGCGGCACCTTCATGGTGACCCCCTTCAGGTTATTGCCTGTGGCCCCGCTTATTGCAAGGAATTTGCCGTTTCCCACCCTCCGCTGCTTCGGAACATCAATTGTTTTTGCACCGTTGAGGTAAGCTGCAGTGAGGGTGTCAGCCTTAAGTATCTGTTCCGGGGTCCCTTCGGCGACGATCAGTCCACCGTGCACACCGGCACCCGGACCGATGTCAATAATATGATCTGCACTGAGAATCATATCGCGGTCGTGCTCCACAACTATGACCGAGTTACCAGCATCGCGGAGGCTGCGCAGAGCCTCTATCAGCCTTCGGTTGTCGCGCTGGTGCAGCCCGATGCTCGGCTCATCAAGGATATACAGCACGTTGACAAGCTTCGATCCTATCTGTGTCGCCAGCCTGATCCTCTGGCTCTCGCCGCCGGAAAGGGTTCGTGCGCCGCGGTTCAGCGCCAGGTAATCGAGCCCGACGTCAAGGAGGAATCCCAGTCGCGAGCGTATCTCCTTCAGTATCTCTGAAGCAATCTTCTTCTGCCGCTCAGACATGTCACCCGTGACATTCTCCAGGTAAGAGCGGAGCTCGGTGAGATCCATCGAGGCAAGCTCACCTATGTTCTTCCCGCCGATGCGGAACCATAAGGCCTCCTTCTTTAGTCTCATCCCGTTGCACTCAGGACAGACATGGTACTGGATATACTGTTCCCTGTTTTTCCCGTTCGCAGGGCGACCGCTCATTGTCTCCTGGTTTCCCACATAGTTGACAACACCCTCGAAGGTCATGAAGTAGTTGGATGTCACTCCCAGCGGCGTATTTGAGAGTTTCAGAACCTCGTCAGAGCCGAAGAAGATCTTGTTGAGCGCCTCCTCCGGGATTTCACCTACGGGGGTGTCAACCGTAAAGCTGTACTTCTCACCAAGGGCCTCTATCATCCAGAAGATCCATATGTTGCGGTACTTGCCCAGAGGCTCTATCCCTCCCTTGCGGATGCTGAGGGTGGGATCAGGCATCATCCGGCTTATATCCACCTCAGAGATCTCCCCCAGCCCGTTGCACTTGGGACACGCTCCCTGAGGCGAGTTGAACGAGAAGGTGTGCGGCGCCGGCTCATTGTATGAAATGCCGGTGACGGGGCACATCAGGTGCCGGCTGTAATAGCGCAAACCGCTGTCTGATGCGTCAAGCAGCGCCATGATGCCGTCGCCCTGGTCCAGAGCCAGCAGCACCGCATCATGAAGCCTCTTCTCCGTCACATGTCCCACCTGGAACTTGTCTATCACCAGCTCAATGAAGTGCACCTTGTACCTGTCGAGCTTCAGCCCGGGAGTGATCTCCCTGATCTCGCCGTTGATGCGGGCATGGAGGAATCCCTTCCTCCTCAGCTGCTCGAAGAGCTCCTTGTAGTGACCCTTTCTGCCCTTTACAAGAGGTGCAAGTATATAAACCTTGTGCTGGTCATATCTTTCAGCTAATAGATCAAGTATCTGGTCATCAGTGTATTTGACCATCTTCTCGCCCGACTCCCAGGAGTAGGCATCGGCAGCGCGTGCATAGAGCAGGCGCAGAAAATCATAAATTTCGGTGATCGTTCCAACCGTTGAGCGGGGGTTCTTGTTTGTTGTCTTTTGTTCTATTGAGATGACGGGACTGAGACCGGTAATACGGTCAACGTCAGGCCTCTCCATCCCCCCCAGAAACTGCCGCGCATAGGCCGAAAGCGTCTCCATGTACCGCCGCTGTCCTTCGGCATAGATTGTATCAAAAGCCAGAGACGACTTTCCGCTGCCGCTGAGCCCGGTGACAACCACCAGTTTGTTTCGCGGAAGCGTAAGGCTGATGTTGCGGAGGTTATGGACCCTCGCACCGTAGACGCTTATCTCATCCCTTGGCTCTGACATGGAAGACTGCTACAGGCCTGCTTGTATCCTTGCATCCTTCTCCGGAATCCTGACGGTATACTCC
>JAEYZD010000059.1 GCA_023430725.1 Bacteroidota bacterium
TGATCAGCTCCCCGGAAAACGTGGAGGTGATGGCCGAGATCGGGGTGATACTGCTGATGTTCACTATCGGCCTCGAGTTTTCCCTTCACCATCTTCTGAATATCCGCAAGCTGGTTTTCCTGGGAGGCTTCATGCAGCTCCTGCTGACGGCAGGTGTCACAATGCTCATGGCAAGGGTCTTCCACTACGAATGGACCGAATCGCTTTTCGTAGGTTTTCTGACAGCCCTGAGCAGCACCGCGGTGGTTCTCAAGCTTCTGCAGGAGCGGTCGGAGCTGACCACACGATACGGTAAGACAATTGTCGGAATCCTGATATTCCAGGATATAATCCTCATCCCCCTCCTGCTCTTCACCCCTATGCTTGGCGGAGCAACCTCTGATGTGGGACATGACCTGTTCATCCTTATGCTGAAGACCGCCGGGATTATGCTCTTCATCTGGGTTGGCACCAGGTGGCTGATGCCCAGGCTCCTGCACCTGGTTGCCATGACCCGCAGCCATGAGCTCTTCCTGATGAGCCTTCTGCTGATCTGTCTCGCAGTGGCGATGCTGACTCATGAACTGGGAATGTCACTGGCATTCGGGGCCTTCCTGGCTGGACTGATGATTTCGGACACCGAATACAGCCACAGTGCCTTCGGGAACCTCATCCCCTTCAAGGATGTATTCACAAGTTTCTTCTTCGTCTCCATCGGGATGCTCCTCGATCTGGGATTCGTGGCTGAACACCCGTGGCTGGTTATCGGGACAGTGGTTCTGGTTATACTAATCAAGGCTTTCGTTGCCGGGCTGACAGCCTTCTCCCTCGGCCTTACCTTCTTCGGGACGGTTGTTGTGGGGCTCTCCCTGGCGCAGGTGGGGGAGTTCTCATTTATCCTCGCCAGGCTGGGGCTGACTAACCAGATCATTACACCGCAGCATTACCAGCTCTTCCTCGCCGTGGCGATAACCTCCATGGCGATTTCGCCGCTGATGATGCAGTTCTCCAAACCGCTGGCGAACCTCATTCTAAGGCTTCCCCTTCCGCCCATGCTTGTAAACGGACTGTTTCCTCTCCGGCAGGTGGAGATACCCGAGATCAGCAAGCATACGGTACTGATCGGAAAAGACTCCAGGGCCATTAACCTGGCATCAATGATCAGAACCATGGAGCTGCCCTTCACATCGATTGTGTTTGACCCTGACCTGGCGAGGCGCGAGATGGAGAAAGGGAACCTGACAGTTTTCGGTGATGCCACCTTCGAGCCGGTGCTGCGCGAAGCATTTGTACACACGGCCGAACTGGTGGTTATCTCGGTTGGGAACCTCATCACCGCCCTTGCAATCGTGGAGCATACAAGGATGATGAACAAACATGCCCACATCATCGTCCGGACCAGGCATGTGACTGACATCGAGGAGCTTTACAGGCTTGGCGCAAACCAGGTAATCCCCGAGGAGTTTGAAACCGCCATCGACTTCTTCGAGAGAATCCTCGGCAAGTATCTCATCCCCAGGATGGATATCGAACGTGCCATTGCCCGGACGAGGGAGGACAACTACGGCACCTTCAGGGACAGGGGCCGGGTTGGGGGCTATTCGCTGCTAAAGGATATTCCGGATATTGAGATTGCTGCTGTAAGAGTCGGGGAGAAATCGGTCTTCGCCGGCAAAACAATTGCTGAGACGGCCATGCGCAAGACCTGCGGGGTTACCGTGGTGGCAATAAAACACGGAGAAACAGTTTTGCCCAATCCCGAACCGTCCACGACAATTCACAGCAATGACATCGCTTATCTGCTGGGTAAGCCGGAGATGATAGCAATTGCGACTGATCTGCTGACGAAGGAGATACAGAAGTAATCTGCGTCACTGCATTCCTTCTGAAGGCGGGAACAATCAGTACCCGTTTATTGTTACAAATGTGCCGAAGGGCATTGCGCGTCAGATTGTCAGATCTGCCCGTCAGCCTGATTAAGCCGGCTTATACAGATGTAACTAAATGTGTTTTCAATATGAATAATGCCATCTATTCTATTCACAGGCCTGATAATGAGCCTGTACTGACATATGCCCCCGGCACACCCGAGAGGGCTGAGCTCGAGAAGGAGCTGAAAAGGCTCTCTGCCGAAACGACGGAGATTCCGCTTATAATAAACGGCCGTGCTGTAAAAACCGGCCGGACAGGCAAAGTGGTGATGCCTCATGACCACGGTCACGTGCTTGCGACTTATCACATGGCCGGGGAGAAGGAAGTTGCCGGGGCCATTGAAGCTGCCTCCGGCGCAAAGGAACAATGGATGACTCTTTCGTGGGTTGAAAGAGCCTCCATAATGCTGAAGGTGGCGGAGCTCCTGTCGCGAAAATACCGTTATACTATTGTTGCGGCCACAATGCTCGGGCAGAGCAAGACCGTGCATCAGGCAGAAGTGGAGGCAGCCTGCGAGACGATTGACTTCCTGAGGTTCAATGCTTACTTCGCCGGACAGATCTACCAGGAGCAGCCGCGCTCTGCTGCTGATCAGCTGAACAGGGTTGAATACCGGCCACTGGAGGGTTTTGTATATACGATTACCCCCTTTAACTTCACGGCAATTGCATCCAACCTCAACATGGCGGTGGCGCTGATGGGCAACACAACTGTCTGGAAGCCTGCGACAACATCCCTCCTCTCGAGCTGGATCCTGATGAAGGTGTTCATGGAGGCCGGGATGCCAGCCGGAGTTATCAACTTCCTCCCGGGACAGGGATCGGTCATAAGCTCTGTTGTGATGAACCATCACGACCTTGGCGGCATACATTTCACCGGATCCAACAGCACATTCAACGGGCTCTGGAAGACCGCAGCCCTGAATCTTGACAAATACAAATCCTATCCCAGGATAGTTGGCGAGACCGGCGGCAAGGACTTCATCATGATACACAGCTCTGCCAACCCGCTGGAAGCTGCAACAGCAATAATCAGGGGCTCGTTCGAGTACCAGGGACAGAAGTGTTCCGCCTCTTCAAGGGTTTATATTCCACGGTCGCTCTGGCCCGATATATCTGCACACATCCGGCGACAGGCCTCGGAGATCAGGGTGGGTGATCCGGCCGATTTCAGGAACTTCATGAATGCGGTTATTGATGAGAAATCGTTTGACAATATAATGCGGTATATTGACCTTGCCATCAAGTCGCCCGACTGTGAGATAATCCACGGCGGCAAGGGAGACAAGAGCAAGGGTTACTTTGTGGAGCCGACAATCATTCTGACAAAGGATCCGCATTTCATTACAATGAAGGAGGAGATATTCGGGCCGGTGGTGACGCTCTATGTATATGAGGATGAAAAGTATGATGAGACTCTGCAGCTGGTCAATGAGACATCTCCGTACGGCTTGACGGGCGCCATCTTCTCTGCTGACCGTCCGGCGATGGTCAGGGCATGCCAGGTATTGCGTTTTGCGGCGGGCAACTTTTATATCAACGACAAGCCAACGGGCGCCATGGTGGGGTTGCAGCCCTTCGGCGGGGCAAGGGCATCTGGCACCAATGACAAGGCCGGTGGCCGTCTGAACCTGATCAGGTGGGTCTCGCCAAGGACAATCAAGGAGACGTTCCTGCCTGCGACGGATTTCAGGTATCCCTACATGGATAAGGAAGTCTGAGGGTCTGATGCATTTGATATGCAGAAAGTATCCGGATGGCGCGATTTTTGAGGGAAATAGCATCAGTTTATCCTCTCTGCCATATGAAAAGAGTCCTCCTGTACCTTCTGCCGGTGATAATGCTCGCCGCTTGCGAGAAACAATACCTCGTCCCCTCCGGAGATGTCCCCGTATGGCTTAAGGAGATAATCCGTGAAGCTGAGGCCGGGGAGAGTTCCTCATCCGTCTATGCAACCGACATCGGCGCCTGGATAAGGTACAGGTATGAAGGCAAATACTATTACGAATGGATAAATCCCATTATGTCATCATTTCCGCCAGTCTATGACCACGAAGGAAGTCTCTTCTCCATGGATCAGGATAAGTACACCAGGTACCAGGCCGGCAAATGCTGCAAGAAATATGTCTGGAAGGGCTCAGCATTTCCTCCGGATTATGACGAATGGTAGCCAGGCGGAAAAACAGGAACATGCGAACCATTATTACTGCCGTTGCATCACTTGTGCTTGCTTTTTCTGAAATTGCCGCACAGGAGATAAACGGACCAACTCACGATTCCCTAACGGGAAAGGTATTCGAACAGATCCTCGCTTTCCCGCAGGAAAAGATCCACATTCAATGTGACAAGCCGGTGTACCTTGCCGGAGAACAAATCTGGCTCAGGGCCCACGTCGCAGATGCCGTACTGCACATCCCCAAGGCAAACCAGTACGTAATCGCCGAACTGATAAACCCTCTTGACTCGGTCGTCAACCGGATCAAAATCAGGCCTGACTCCGGAGCTTTCCACGGACACATCAACCTCGACCAGGCGTTGCCCGAAGGAGACTATACTCTGCGGGCATGGACCGAAAACATGCTCAACCCGGGGGCCGATTATTATTTCATGAAAAAAATCCGGGTAGAGGGTCCCCGGTCCGCATCAGTAAATACCGTGGTTACACTGAAGCAGGAAAAAGAGGAGAGATTTACTGCAGGGGTATACTTCACAGACATAAAGACCGGGCATAAGATCCTGCCGGAGAAACTTCGGATGAGAGTAAACAGACAGCCGGCTGATATGGTTAAGACCGACGGGGACTCGGTTGCACGGTTCAGCATGAAGCTTCCTGCCGGCACGGACCGGGGCGTGCTTTACATCGAGACATCAAAGAGCAGGGAATACATAAGCCTGCCGGTCCCGGAAGATGACTACGAAGTCGCCTTCTTCCCGGAAGGGGGCTACATCCCTGCAGGCACTGAATGCCGCGTCGCCTTTAAGGCACTCTCATCCAGGGGAAAGCCGGAAGCGGTCACCATGAAAGTCATTGACTCCACCGGTCGGGAAATGGCCGCCTCCCGCACAATCCATGACGGGATGGGTCAGTTTTACATCACCGCCCGCCATGACAGTACATACTATGCCGTCTGTACGAACAGCAGGGGAACTGAGAAGCGATTCCGGCTGCCTCCCGCCCGCAGCGGAATTTATACCCTCAGCACCGGACAGTCCGGAGACACCCTCCTTGTCAGTGTGCTGAAATCCGCGGACATCGGGCAGAAACAGGAGCTCTTCCTTCTGCTCCATACAAGGGGCATAATTCATTACGCGAAACCCTGGAATCCAGATTTCAGTGCGGTCTCCTTCGATACGGAATCATTCCCCTCAGGCGTCCTGCAAATCATCCTTTTTGATTCTGAAATGAACCCTCTCAGCGAACGCCTCGTTTTCTGCACCGGGAATGATCAGGCCCGGACCATGATTGTTGCGGATGCTCAGAATTACGCAAAGCGAAGCCCTGTCAGGGCATCGGTTCACATCTCCGGACCTGACGGAAAACCCAGGACAGGCAGCTTCTCGGTCTCGGTAACCGACGACAGTGACCTGCTTCCTGACTCTTCGGTCACGATCCTCACAACCCTCCTGCTTACTTCTGAATTAAAGGGTTATATAAACAACCCGGGATTCTATTTCCGTAAGAACAATCCGCTTGCATCCGCCGGCCTCGAACTGCTTATGATGACAAACGGCTGGCGAAGATATGATCTTCCTGCAGTGCTCACCGGGAAGTACAGCACCATGAAATACCCGCCTAAGACCGGCATGGAGATCACGGGCAGCGTCAGATCCCTCATCCTCGGCAAGCCGGTTAAAAATACTGAGGTCAATGCATTTTCGTGGGGTACGGGCTATATCGAGATGACAAGGACAGACAGCCTGGGTCGCTTTGCGTTCAGCGGAATAGAGTTTCCGGACAGCACCGAATTCATTATCCAGGCTCTGAACAGGACCGGAAAACCGACAGTTGACCTGATACTTGAAAATGAAATATTTCCTGCTGCAGAAAGCATTCCAGGAACACCGATGGCTTTCAGCGGTGAAACGGAAGATGATGCCCGGCTGAGCAATTACCTCACACGGGCAGACACCCGCTATACGATGGAGAACGGGATGCGCACTGTTTATATCGAGGAGGTGGTTATAACTGCAAAGGCGCCCGAAAAAGAGAAGTACAGCTATTCATTCTACATGCCCAAAGTAAACCAGCAGTCGCTCAGCATGCTGGACTACGAAAAGATCGAAGAGCTGCATCCCGCAACGATGACTGATGTCATCAACCAGATACCCTTCACCAGGGTTGAGGGGGGAAAGGTGATAATCGACCGCATGCGCTTCAACCTGAATGAGCAGCTTACTGCGGTTCTCGTACTGGATGACATGATAATAAATGATTATCATATAGATGACATTGACCCCTACAGCGTCGAAAGAGTGGCGGTTCTGAAAGGTGCCCAAGCCACTCTGCTGGGCGGGGCCGGGGCGGGAGGCGCAATTGTGATCACGACAAAAAAGGGGATGACCCCCTACAAGGAGCTTCCAAAGTTCAATATCAAAAAAATCATGCCGCTTGGCTACCTGGAGCCGGCTGAATTCTACTCCCCGCGCTATGAGACCGCCGAAAGCAGGGAGATCGGGCCTCCTGACCTGCGAACTACAATCTACTGGAACCCCGACGTAAAAGTATCCACTGAAGGGGAGGCTTATTTTGATTTCTATGCTGCAGATAATCCTACTGACTACACTCTCATCATCGAGGGCCTGACCGCTGACGGCCTCATAATCTCAGGACGCAGCCGAATCAGCAGAAAATAAAGTTATCCGGGAATTTTTCAGTTTCCGGACCTGATGAACCTCACGGCCCTTCCGTTGCCTGTGACAAGTATATACATACCTGCCGGGAATGCACTCACATCGATCTCAGTCACATAGGTTCCCGAGAACAACAGCACTCCCGACGTGCTGTACACCCTGCAGTCTGTTGCCTCGCTTAGCCATAAGGTTTCACCGGTGACAGGATTGGGATAAATTATCAGCGCCCCGACTTCGGGAGCGGAACCAGCAGAGGTGAGGTTGTTGGATCTTCCGGGGGTTGCCGCAGCAAGGAAAATTATGTCATCTGCACCGTCACTCTTCCTGCCCATGCTGACATCCTCGTACTGCAAACCAAAGGTAACAGTGTCTACAACAAGCTTATAACGGTTAAATATACCGATCTCTTCTCCCTCCTTGTCAAGTTTGAAGGGGGCATGCCGCACCCCGAGCCCGGGTGTGCCGTCAGCCCAGAGAAGGATAAACCCGCCGGCGGGAAGAATCGTTCCGGGCATCTTCCACTTCAGCGGATCATTGAAATTGTCGGTCAGAAACAGGTCTCCGATGTTCACCGGCTCGTCACCGCCGTTGTATATTTCTATCCAGTCACTGAAGAACCCATGCTCATCCTTGATTGTCTCTTCGTTGTCTGCCAAGAATTCATTGATGAAAAGAAGTGGTGTCTGGCCGGTTACAGGGGCTATCACCATGGGGTTGCATGGCAGGAGCGCTGTTGCACCGGATGCTGCTGATGCCTGCACCCGGAAGCTGACCGGATCCTCATCGGGGATTCCGGTAAGAGCGACTGTGAACCGGCCGGTTCCATCATCTGTCATCTCCGCCTCCCGGGTATCCCCTCCCCCCGCTGACCAGAGCAGTCTGACATTTACAGGCCTGAGTTCTGCCTCCACGGTGCAGCTGACACGTAAGGGCTCCCCTGTCCTCCGTTCACTTGCATAATATTTGATGACAGGCGCTGCGTCACCCTCCTCGAGCTGCTCCGCCATTGACGCTTTCCGTGCCTCGAGGTACGGGTAAAGCCCCCATTTGACATGAGCCCCGGTGGCGGAAGTGAAAGAGTTAAGGAAATCGGCCTGGTCATAGCCGTAGTCCAGCGGGTAAAAAGGATCGCTGACTATCCAGGGATAGATCATCTCCTTCCTCTCCTCAACTGCCGCCACCAGCGAATCGATGTCCAGAGTGCTTTCTATCAGCTGGCCGGCGTAAAAGCTGAACTGGTCACGAAACACCGGATTGTTGATTATGCGGTCATACAGTGGCCTCACCTGGTCCCCTCCCGGCTGCCATCCGTAGATGTTTCTTTCTGCCCAGTTGATCCCGAACCAGTCAATTCCGAATGAATTGTCAACATCATACGGGATGTACTCCAGCCTGCCGGTTATGGTGTTGTGGTAGAGGTAGAAGTTGTTTTTGTTGTAGAGATATCCGTCCCAGTCGCCGCAGAATATCTGTGCTGCCATGATCTTAAGGTAATCCTGCACGTTGAATACCCGGTCAAGTGCACATACCAGATCCTGGTCCTGGGTATTATGCAATATGCCAATCAGTTGCCCGAGATCGGAGAAGTCGTTCTCCTCAATGTTTGTTTTCAGCTCGTAGGTCCACCTGGTGCCGTTCCAGAGCTTGTAGCTGTCAGGGTCAGTGCCCCTGTAGGCAAGGTCTGCAGGGTAAAGGCACTTATAAAGATTACCGTCCTTGTTGCCGAACCGCGAGAGAGCAAACTCCTCGTCTATATGTTCAACGTTGATGTATAGTCCGAAGTAAGTGCCGTTGATATGGACCCTGACGTGGTTCGCCCGCGGAGCCGGGATATTCCACCGGCGCAGTATGTCCCACATCAGTTTTGAGCGCATAACCGACGGATCATTGTGCTCGCCGTTAAGGTTCATCTTCTCAACACCATAATATTTACCTCCAGGGGTGAAGGTGTTAAAGGAAACTTTGAATGATTTTTTTTTCGAGTTGCGCGAGGTGTTGCCACGGAGCCTGAAGCCGACCTGTTCAACAGTATCACGCACCGTCCCGTTATCAAAGACGAATACTGCCCGAAACTCCTTGTCACTGTTTGGATTGGCATAAATCCAGGCCAGGGTGTCAGGGTGTATTTCGATATAAACAGCGGGCACCACCGTATCAACGTACAGCTGACCGTTATCAGGGAACGAGGGCTGCGACCGGGTTATCGCGGCAGCACTTAAGAGAACCAATATCAGCGGAAGTGCCCTTTTCATCGCACAATATTACTCAAATTAATACCTTTATGCTCCGAATTAAATTCCTGTAAATCATGAAGACCTCCCCGCTGACATTCACAGACGGAGTAGTGACAATCCGCAAATTCCGGCGCAGCGACAAATTCAGGATGGCCGAAATAGCCAATAACGAGAAAGTGGCCGAAAATCTCCGGGATGCATTTCCTTTTCCCTACTCAGTTGAGCATGCTGAAAAATTCATTGCAATGTGTCTCAGGATGAAGCCATACCAGGTATTTGCCATTGACTTCAACGGCGAATATGTCGGGAACATCGGGCTGCACAGGAATGATGATGTCTACCGTAAAACGGCCGAATTGGGGTATTTCATCGGTGAGCCGTACTGGCACAAGGGTATAACCCCGCGGGCTGTGAATCTGATCTGTGATTACGGATTCCGCGAGCTGGGAGTCATCAAAATTTATTCGGGTGTGTTTTCTTTCAACACTGCCTCACAGAGGGTGCTTGAAAAGTGCGGGTTTGAGAGGGAAGCCGTTCTCAGGAATGCCGTTATAAAAAAGGGGCAGATATTCGATGAGATAAGATACGCGAAGCACCTCGAAACAGCACCGGAAACCTCAACGGGTCAGGGAAAATCAATCTGACGCAGCCAGTCGTCTTAAAGCCTGTCCAGGGCTTTCTGAAGATGTTCGCCCACTTTGACAGCCACCTCTGCCACAACATCGTTGTGCACTGCCATCATGGCATCTGAAGGGTTGACAGCTGCAATCTCGATCTCATTATCACCCTGTTCAATTACAAGTACATTGCAGGGAAGCATCACCCCAACCTTGTCCTCTGCCTGAAGTGCCTTGTATGAGTATGCAGGGTTGCACGCCCCCAATATGCGATACCTCTTGAAGTCGACACCCAGCTTGTATTTGATTTTCTCATGCAGATCAACTTCCGATATCACGCCAAATCCCTCTGCGAACAGAGCTGCGGTTACCTTTTCAACTGCATCGTCAAATGACGTGCTGAGCGTTTTGGAGAAGTAATATGCCATTGTTTACGGTTTTGTTTTTGAGTTCGGTTTAACAAACAATAAACAAATAATTGTGCAATTGGTTCGCAAAAATTCAGGGTACGGAATTTGTGTCAAATTGCAGATTTCAATGATATTGGTAATTTTACCTTAATTTTTTTACCCGGAGGCACGGGACCCAATCATACCCTATACCAACAACAGGATCGAATACAATGAAGAAAATTTTTCTGAAAGACAGGGCAGGATTGCTGGCTGGCAACAAAGCAGATGATCGGCAGTTGTTCACCGACGCTCTTGTCAGCGGATTGCCCGGACCTCTCAGGAGATACTTGAGGGTATGCGGATATATGAACAGGCCAGTGCCCTGCAATGCTGATATTTCCTGGTCTGAGAGTGCGATTAAACTTTCTCCCGATAAGGAATGGGGCCTGCTGAAGACAGTTCAGTTCAACTCGGTTGATCCGATAGGAAGGGTGGCATATATGAAATTCATCAAAATGCCCGTGGCCGGAAGAGACTTATACCGTAATGGTTACGGCGAAATGAAGGGAAAACTTCTCGGCCTTTTCAGGATAATCTTTGACAATAGCAGGGCTACGGCACAATCAGTTCTGATAACCACATTCTGCGAATTTCTGCTGATCCCCGGTTATCTCATGTCAAAAAGCGTAAAATGGGAAGAGGTTGACCCGAAAACCGTGAGGGGTACCCTTGCCGAGCACGAAATGCAGGTGGAGGCACTCTTCCGTTTCAATGATGAGGGGCTGCTTTCCAGCGTGGAAACCGGGGACCGCTATTATTCGGAAGGAAAGGGGGCACACAAAAAAGTCAGGTTTTCTGCCGTGATTGAAAGCTACAAAACACAGGGAGAGATTTCAGTACCTGAAAAAATGAAGGCGGTATGGCATCTCCCCGAAGGTGACTATGAATACTTCAGGGGAAAAATCGGGCATGTCGAATACAATGTTCACAAATAGCCATATGAAAACAAAAATCCTGATCCTGCTGGTTTCAGCCTTTTTCGTTTGTACCGTTGCAATCAACGGTCAGAAACAGACAAATCCCGGGAATGACTGGCAGCTTGCATGGCAGGATGAATTCAACGGGAAAAGCCTGGATACCTCGAAATGGACAGTGCTGATCCGCGAGACCAGCAAGCACGGGGAGCTGCAGTATTACGTCCCGGATGAGGTTTACATTGAGAACGGGTTTCTCCGGATCAGAAGCCGTGTCCGGAAATATGGCTCAAAAGAGTACACAAGCGGCAGGCTGGACACTGAGGGTAAGTTTGCACCTGTTTACGGCCGTTTCGAGATACGTGCCAGGCTGCCGGGCGGTCAGGGACTATGGCCGGCTCACTGGCTATACCCGCAGGATCGCAACTGGCTCATGGAGAAAACGATGGAAGATGCCGTTGCCGCCGGGAAAGAGCGGCTCATACCCGAAGAGAGGCCATGGTATACCGAAATTGACATAATGGAGTTTCTCGGCCATGAGCCCGGCGTTCTTTACGGAACAATGCATTACTGCGACTATGACGGCACCAGAAGGTCCACCTCCGGTACCTGGAGAAGCGATGTGGACTATACAAAGGATTTTCACGTCTACGCTCTTGAATGGGAACCTGATTCAATCCGCTGGTTTATTGACGGCAACCGGATTCATGCCACTGCGAAAGGCATTCCTCATAAACCGCATTACATCATCTTGAATACTGCCATCGGTGGCAGCTGGCCGGGAAACCCCGACTCAACAACGGTTTTTCCGCAATTTCATGATATCGATTATGTGAGGGTCTATCAGAAAGAATACTTTCATCGCTAGAAACAGCGAAGCCGGCATTTCTGCCGGCTCCTGTTGACCCACAGGGGCTCGAACCCCGACTCTTCTGAACCAAAATCAGACGTGTTACCAATTACACCATGGGTCAATCGGCGCCTGATAAGGCGGTGCAAAAATAAAACAATTTTTAAGATTTTCAGGTCTGCTCAGTCTCGTAAAAGATGAACGGACAGTCAATGAAGGAATGAATTATCTGCCCCAGCTCATACTGATCCTCATCACCCTTCTCGTAATACCACTCAATTGATATCATCTCGTGAACATTACGGTACTGCGCCAGGCGCTTCACAATGGCATAAACCCACTTCGTCGATGCCGTATTGATGAAATCAAATGCAAGCACAACCCTGGTCCGCACCTCTGTCTGATCAACATAAGCTGCAACCCAGTCTTCCAGAGGCCTGAAAAAGTCTGTCGAGTTCTCCGAAATCGACCTGCCCCTTATCTCCAGGTGACCCTCCAGGAACAAAACCTGAGGAGTCACCCTGGTAGGCTCTATTTTAATGATTTCCAATCCCATTATATATCCGACGGTTCCATTCCTTCCCCCCATCGCGGATTACAAAAATAATAAAATATGAATCGCCTCTGTCTCTTTTCAGTTATTTTTCGGCTCATGTGAAAAAAGGGTCAGCTCTCCCTGTTCCCATAATGAAGGATGCTCGGCCTCAAACCTGCCAACGATTGCCTGCATGATTGTCCGCCGCATGAAATCCGATTTGCTTCGAACCCTGAACCGCTTGCAGTAGACAGTAAGTGCCTTCGCCTCCCTCTCATTCAACCTGAGAGTCAGAGTTGTAGTCCTCTTTATCCTGTCCTCACTTACCGGTCCGCGTCTCAATGCCGCTGTGAATTTTATGCTAAAGTATACGGCACGTCCATCCAATGGGCCAGCGGAAACCATGACTTATCAACAACAAAAAAACAGGCCGGCATCAAGATGCTGGCCTGCTGCGTTTTAGCTTATTAATAAGTCTTACATCCTGTTCAACGCGTTAAGATCGGCAAACGCCTCCTTAAGCCTTGCAATGAAGGTCTCCTGACCCTTGCGGAGCCATACCCTCGGATCATAGTACTTCTTGTTGGGCTTGTCTTCGCCCTCGGGGTTGCCTATCTGTCCCTGCAGATAGCCTTTCTTAGCCTCGTAGTAATCCTTTACGCCGGCCCAGAATGCCCACTGCATGTCAGTGTCGATGTTCATCTTGATAGCGCCGTATTTGATCGCCTCGGTGATAAGGTGCTTCTCGGAGCCTGAGCCGCCGTGGAAGACGAAATTCACGGGATTGGGACCGGTTTTGTACTTCTTCTGAATATATTCCTGCGAGTTCCTGAGGATCTCCGGCCTGAGGGTGACGTTACCCGGTTTATATACCCCGTGTACGTTACCGAACGATGCTGCAATAGTGAAGTTCGGAGAAACCTTAAGCAGCTCCTCATAGGCATAGGCCACATCTTCAGGCTGTGTGTACAGCCTCGAGCTGTCAACGCCGGTATTGTCAACACCGTCTTCTTCGCCACCGGTGACCCCGAGTTCAATCTCCAGGGTCATACCCATTTTATCCATCCTTTCGAGATACTTCTTGCAGGTCGCGATGTTCTCCTTCAGAGATTCTTCTGAAAGGTCAAGCATGTGAGAGCTGAACAGCGGCTTGCCGTTGGTCTCGTAGAACTCCTCACCTGCCTCGAGCAGCGCGTCAATCCATGGCAGCAGCTTGCGGGCCGCATGGTCAGTGTGCAGGATGACCGGTATACCGTAGTACTCGGCAACGTTATGCACGTGCAGTGCACCTGAAATACCTCCGGCGATGGCGCCGGTATGCCCCTCCTTCGTCAGTCCCTGGCCGGCAAAAAAATGGGCGCCGCCGTTTGAAAACTGGATGATGACCGGAGACTTCACCTCCCTGGCTGTCTCAAGAACTGCGTTCACGGAGTCGGTCCCAACGACATTCACCGCCGGAATCGCAAAATCGTTCTTATTGGCATAGTCAAACAGTTTTTTTACATCCTCACCGCTGATTACACCGGGCTCCAGATTTAATCCCTTATTACTCATTATTTTATGTGTTTGATTAATACTTTATTGTCAGGCAGGGCAAAGATATATAAAAAATGAGGGATGCCGTTATCACCCTATGCAACATCATAATATCTTTGCTGTCTTTAATATACTGATCAATTTCCTATCTTCGTACATTCAATTAACGCTGTCATTGATATCATGAAAAGAAAGATTCTCTCTCTGGGTTTTATCCTTTTGATGAGTCCGCTTGCACTGTTCTCTCAGCAAAAGGCATGGACACTGGAGGAGTGCATCGCACATGCCCTTCAGAACAACATCCAGATAAAGCAGCAGGAGATTATGACTGAGTACCAGGTCACTGCCCTGGAACAGTCGAAACTGAAGCTGCTTCCTACCCTGAACGGAAGCGCATCGCACAACTATGCCTTCGGGCGTGCTCTTGACGAGACGACCTATGAGTTCACAGAGAACGAGACCGTACAGTCAAACAACTTCTACGCCGGAAGCAATGTGACGCTGTTCAGCGGGCTTGTGAACTACAACACGATACAGAAGAACAAGTACCAGGTACTTGCCAGCGAGCAGGATCTGGAGCAATTCCGCGATAACATCTCGCTGAATGTAGCGCTGGCCTATCTCCAGATACTTCTTAACCAGGAGCTTGTCTCGGCCACCGAGGCACAGGTTGAACTTACGAGGCAGCAGATTGACCGTACAGGCAAGATGGTTGACGCCGGCAGTCTCGCCCGGGGCAACCTGCTCGATATCGAAGCCCAGGCAGCCCGTGAGGAGTTGCAGCTTGTGAATCTTCAGAACCAGCTGACCCTCTCGTTGCTCAACCTGGCACAGATGCTCGAGCTGCAGAGCACTGACGGATTCAATGTAGCCATACCTGCCATATCTGTAAAAGATGAAGCAGTGGACGGCAACCCGGCAGCAATCTTCTCAATAGCGGAGAAGACCCGCCCCGAGATACTCAGCGCCGAATACCAGCTTAAGAGCGCCGAATACGACCTGGCAATAGCCCGCGGAAACAGGAGCCCCAGGCTCAGCCTCGGCGCCTCGATGTCGACAGGTTACTCTGACAAGCGTGTCAATGAGGCTTACCCCTTCGGTGAACAGCTGAATGACAACCTCAACTATGGTCTTGGATTCTCTCTGAACGTTCCGATCTTCAACGGCTGGCAGGTAAATACCGGAATCAAAAACTCAAAACTGAACATTGCGAACTCACAGTACGCACTGGAAAATACGAGGAAACAGCTTTACAAGAGTATTCAGCAGGCCGCCACTGACGCAAGCGGAGCCCTGAAAAAGTATCATGTCAGCCAGAAGGCAGTGACATCAATGGAGGAGGCCTTCCGCTATGCAGAGCAGAAACTGGGCGTTGGGATGGTCACCGCCGTTGAATACAACCAGTCAAAAACACAGCTGCTCAATGCGCAGAGCGAAATGGCCCAGGCCAAATATGAATACGTATTCAAAACAAAAGTCCTGGATTTCTACAAGGGGATACCCCTTACACTCGAACATATCACCATTCTTGCAAAATAATACCTGAAAAATATTCATCCGATGAAAGACAATAAGATTCTCAGGATCCTCCTTCCCGTTGTAATACTCCTCATTATCCTTGCCCTTGTCGGCAAGAAGGCCGGCTGGTTCGGCAAAGAGCTCACCGTCAAGGTTGCCACCGAAAAGGTGGCTGTCAACCCGATCATCGAGGCTGTCACCGCAAACGGAAAGATACAGCCCGAGACCGAGGTAAAGATCAGTCCCGATGTCTCAGGTGAGATTGTGGAGCTTAATGTAAAGGAGGGTGATTTTGTTCAGAAAGGGACACTCCTCTTCAAGATAAAGCCCGAGATTTATGTCTCGGCCCGGGAACGTGCAGCAGCTACCCTGAACTCCACCAAGGCCCGCCTGTCACAGGTGGAGGCTCAGCTTATCCAGGCTGAACTGGCCTACAACAGGAGCAAGAAACTGTTTGAGGAGAACACAATCTCGCAGGCCGACTTCGAGCAGGCCGAGTCACAGTACAAAATGGCCCTGGCCGAGAAGCAGAGCGCGGAATACTCTGTGAAGAGCTCCGAGGCATCACTCAAGGAGGCAAACGAAAACCTGGTGAAAACCACCGTCTATTCGCCAATGACCGGAACCATCTCCAGCCTCCTGGTGGAGCTCGGAGAAAGGGTTGTAGGAGCGAACATGATGACCGGCACCGAGGTGCTCCGGGTGGCCGATCTGAACCGTATGGAGGTGATGGTTGAAGTAAATGAAAATGACATTATAAGGGTAAAACTCAACGATACTGCAATAGTTGAGGTGGATGCCTACCTGGACCGCGATTTCAAGGGGGTTGTGACGGAGATTGCCAATTCAGCCAACACACTGGGAAGCACCTCTGACCAGGTGACCAATTTCAAGGTAAGGATCCTCATCCTTAAGGAATCATATGAAGACCTCATAAGCGAAAGGAATCCCAGCCCGTTCCGCCCGGGGATGTCAGCCTCTGTTGATATCTACACCAGCAGCAAGAGCAATGTCCTGACTGTTCCGATCCAGGCTGTCACCACCCGTACTGACACACTGAGTACCGATCCTGCAGCCAAGGATAAGATACGGACCCTCGTATTCCTCTCAGACGGCACACATGCACTTGCACGTGACGTCAAAACAGGTATACAGGACAATGTGAACATTGAGATTCTCGAAGGCCTCAGCGAAGGTGACGAGGTGATTGTGCAGCCATTCAGCGCCATCTCCAAGAAACTTTCCGACTCCACACTCATTGAGGTTGTGGCAAAAGAGGATCTGTTCAGCACCGAGAAGAAGAAGTAAGAAACAGCACACAGTCGCCGCGAATGATCCTCTGCATTGAAACAGCCACTGACATCTGTTCTGCAGCACTGTGTGATGTCAGCAATGTGCTCGCGGTGGCGGAAGCCCCGCCAGGCAGATCTCACGCCTCATCACTTACAGTCATTATCGGGCAGCTCCTTGAGGACAAAGGTCTAAAAGTCTCAGACCTGGATGCGGTTGCGGTGAGCAAGGGCCCGGGCTCATACACCGGTCTGAGAATCGGCGTCTCTGCAGCCAAGGGGCTCGCCTATGCTGCCGGCATTCCGCTCATAGGCATCAACACCCTTGCTGCGATGTGCAGCGGATACATCAGCTCACACCCGGGAGAAATCACCCCCTCATCGCTGCTCTGTCCGATGATAGACGCACGCCGCATGGAGGTTTACAACGCCCTCTTCAGGCATGACGGAAGCATATACAGGGAGACTGCCGCAGACATAATTGATGAAAACTCATTCAATGATATTCTCCCTGATTACAGAATAATCTTCTTCGGCAACGGTTCGGAAAAGTGCAGTGAGACCATAAGGCATCCCAATGCCCTGTTTGAAAAGGGATTCAGGCTCTCGGCATCATATTTGCATATGCCGGCAGTAAATGCACTGAGGAATAAGCATTTTGAGGATCTGGCATATTTCGAGCCCTATTATCTCAAGGAGTTCATCGCCACAATCCCCGGAAAGCTTCTTCCCTGACAAACCTGAATGAGTCATGAGAAAAACCTTTATAACGGTTCTCGTAATCATCACCGCAGGACTGCAATGGCTGGCAGCACAGCAACAGCCATATCTCCCCGGCGAAAAAATCACCTACCAGATACGGTACGGAATGGTTGGAAGCGGCGTGGTCACCCTCAGCATAAATGAAGGTATTTACAAGGGCGAAAAGATATGGCATGCCGTTGTGTCAGGTCAGACCACAGGCATAGCCGATGCACTCTACAAGGTGAGGGACAAATACGAGAGTTACATAGACCCGGCCACTGATCTGCCCCTCTTTTCAATCAGAAATATCCAGGAGGGGAGGTACCGCAAGTACAACGAAGTGGGCTTTGATCAGAGAGCCAGGCCCGATTCAACGCTCGTCTTCAGCGACCTGACTGGCGGACATACCGGTCCGAAAGGACTGCTTGACATAGTCTCCTGCTTCTACTGGTTCAGAAAATATTATCTCGCTTCAGGGCAGGAACTGGTCCCCGGGGAAACTTATAAAATGATGACATGGTTTGCTGACGAACTCTATCCTATAATCCTGAGATACAAGGGAAAGGAGACAATAAGGATCAAGGGCAGCAAGATCGAGTGCTACCGCTTCCACCCCGTGACAGAGGTGGGCAGGGTCTTCAAAACCGAGGAAGATATGGCGATGTGGTTCACTGCAGATGAAAATTTTTTACCGGTTAAAGTCCGATTTGATATCTTTGTGGGGTCATTTCATGTGGATATGACAAGTTATGAAGGGCTTAGAACGCCCATTAAATATTTGGAACAATAAACAAGGAACAGAAGTTTTTTTATGGCTACAACGGCAGATTTCAGAAACGGGATGGTAATAGAATACAACAATGACCTTTATACCATCGTACAGTTTCAGCATGTAAAACCGGGAAAGGGACCGGCCTTCGTGCGCACCAGGCTCAAGAACGTTACATCCGGCAAGGTCCTCGAGAATACTTTCAACTCAGGGGTGAAGGTAAATGTGGCACGCGTTGAACGCAGGCCCCATCAGTACCTCTATAAGGATGACATGGGTTATCACCTGATGCACGTCGAGACATTCGAACAGATCACTGTACCAGAATCATTGCTGGATAACAGTGACCTCCTCAAGGAGGGTGATGTTGTGGAAGTTGTCGTGCACGCAGACACGGAAAACGTTCTGCTGGTTGATCTTCCCGTGAACGTTGTCATGGAGGTTACCTATTCCGAACCGGGCCTTCGCGGTGATACGGCAACAAACACCCTCAAGCCTGCGACAATTGAGACCGGATCAACAATCATGGTTCCGCTCTTCGTCAACACAGGTGACAAAATACGCATTGACACGCGTGACAGGTCATACATCGAGAGAGTAAAGGGCTGACGTGGGAATGACAGAGGGCCGGCTTCCGAAGGACAGACTGAAGATGTCGAAGTACAAGCTCGACGCCCTGCTTGACATTACCCTCTCCATCAACGCCAACCTGCCTACTTCGGAACTTGTCAGGAAGTACGAATCGATCCTCCGCGATGACCTGGGGATCGGGAAGATACTGCTTTTCAAGTACGGTGAACAGTGGGAGCCGCTGCTCAATTCAGGATTCCCGCAATCACTGAGCACTTCCATCAACGTTGAGAAGGATCTTCTCTGTTTCAGGGAGATACAGACAGAGGTCCGTCAGAAGACATTTCGTTCCGTGGATTTCATACTCCCCGTGCTCCACAACAATGAGCCCTCGGCATATGTGCTCATCGGCGATATTGACGAGGAGGGCGAAGGGATGAGCCCCCTCATCAGGCACCTCCATTTCATACAGACAATCTCCGGCATCATCGTAGTTGCAATCGAGAACCAGCGGCTTTTCAGGGAGAGTCTCAGGCAGGAAGCGCTGCGACGTGAGCTGGAGCTTGCCGCACGTATGCAGATGATGCTGATCCCTGACAACACCAGGCTGCCGTCAGGAGACGGGATCAGGGCAAGGGGATTCTATTATCCGCATTACGAGGTGGGGGGCGACTATTATGATTTCATGCCGCTCTCGGAGAACGTAGTCGGCTTCTGCATTGCCGACGTCTCAGGGAAGGGGATGTCAGCGGCATTGCTGATGTCCAACTTTCAGGCCAGCCTGAGAGCACTCTTCACCGCCGAAGCCAGTCTTGAGGAACTTGTCAGGAAGCTCAATGACCTGGTTGTTTCTAACTCATCCGGCGAAAGGTTCATTACACTCTTCCTGGCCCGTTATGATCAGAGGACACAGGTGCTTGAATATGTAAATGCGGCACACAATCCCCCTGTAATAATTAACACAGGCACAGGAGATGCGTCAGTGCTGAAACAGTCGTGCGTTGGTGTCGGTATGCTTGATGAGATGCCGTGCGTGCGAACCGATCATCTAACCCTTGACGGCCCTTCCAAGATAATCTGTTATACTGACGGTCTCTCTGAACTGAAGGATGAAAGCGGCAGGGATCTGGGCATATCACCGCTCGTGAAGCATTTCCCGAATTCAAAACCGCTTTCGGATAATATTGATGACCTGATCAGTGACCTTGACATCAGTGCCGGAAACCAGCGGCTGTTTGACGATGTGTCAATACTCGCTATAGAGATCCGTCCTCACCATTAGGACGGGCATGAGAGGGGTCTGCGGAGATCCCGGCGTCTCTTTTCTGTACCAGGTCCGTGGCCGTTATAAGTGCGATAAATCCCCACCACAGGGCAGCTATCTTGTCAGAATCCAGAAAACTGTTCATTACAGCGTGAACGGCATAAGTCAGCAGGCCGGTAACAACCGCCAGCACAAAGTATCCCGAAGGCCCCCTCTTCTCACGGTACCAGCATCTTATCCCGGTGATAACGGCGGTAATGGTAATTGACAGGAAAATCAACGCTCCCGGCCAGCCGGTCTCGCTGAGCGCTCCGAGGTATTCGCTGTGCGCATTTCCGGCATCGCCGAAGTCAGTGCTTATGGCGGTCCTTTCCGAGGCCTTCTGGAAGGGTGCATACTGAAACTGGTACGTGCCGGGGCCCCACCCGAGGTGCGGCTTTTCAACGAACATCCTCAATGCGCACTTCCACCTGTTGATGCGTTCAAGGTTCGACTGGTCGGTTGAAATGTTGGCTGATGATCTTAAGTGCTGCTCCAGGTCAGCAGATGAATCCTCCGTGGTGCTGTCCATCCGCTGCCAGATCAGATTGGCGGATAGGGCAACTGCAATTGTCATGATAAGGGCGGAGCCCGTAAGCATCCTGACAGGCATCCTTATCCAGAGCACCAGCCCGGCCACCGAGGCTGCCATAAGGCTCACCCAGGCGGCACGGCTGTATGAGAGGATAAAGCCGGCGGCAAAGATGAGAAGAATGAGGCTGAGCATCGCTTTGCGAAATGTGCTGCCCTTTCCTGAATGCATCGCAGCCAGGGGCGGGATGAGAAAAGCCATTGATGCCCCGAAGGATGTATGATCCCTGTAGAACGGATAGCATGCGGAATGGGCAAACTGCTGGTTGAGAAGACCTGCGCCCTGCACCCTGACGATGAAGTAGATCACCACCACTGCGAGACCTGCCGAGAGTGCAAGGACATATCTGTACCTGAACCTTTCCGAATACGCCAGGCTGGCCGTGACAAGATAAAACCCGGCAGTGAACCAGAGCCTGTAGGCAAGGGTTTTGAACGAGACAGCCGGCATGGTGGAGGTGACAGCCGTGAAGAACGTCCACAGCAGATAGATCCCAATAAGAACAGTCATCGGGTGCCTGAGCAGTTCCCGTGGAAATCCCCTTGTCACAATAAGCCGGAACAGGGTTATCAGAAGGACAAGCGCCAGGACGGGTTCGGTTGGCACCGAGAGGTCAATTCCGGTGCTGCCCGTTATGTAACTGAGCTGCAGCGACAAAGGTGCAAGGAAGAGCGTCAGCAGCAGCAGGTGCTCAATGGAAAGCATTGCCAGCAGAAGCACAGCCAGCGCTGCCGGAATTATCAGTATGAGCAGTTCAATGCCTGTCATCAGCACGATGCAGCTTCACCCCCTCGGCAACGAACAGCACCAGTGTCAGCAGCAGCAGCACCGAGAGTACTGATACCGTGACAATAACGGTGCGCCGCGGCCAGGTTTTCTTTTCCGCCACCACCGCCCTGTCCACTATGAGGGTATAGGGCAACGTACGGCGGCTGAGGGCCTGCGCCTCGAGATACCTTCCGCGGATCATGCCCAGGTATTCATTCTCCGTTTCAAGGGTGGAGTAGATTCTCAGGGCCGCCGCACCGGAGAGACTCAGAAGGCTGTCTTCATACTGCCTCACCAGGCGGAACTGGCTCTCATAGGCCCTGTTTATCTCGTCAAGCATGACGGCAGCCGCACTGCGCTGAAGATTATTGAAGACTGTGTCAGCCCTCAGGGCCATGTCATTGGCCATTGCGCATGCCACCTCCCTGTCGCGGTCACGGACACGAATCTCCACAGACCCGAATGATGTTTTCGCACAGCGAAGGTATTTGTCCATCTTCTCTGAAAGCACCGTATTCGGGTACTTCTCTCCGGGCTTTATACCGTAATGACTTACAAGATCATATTTTTCCTTCAGATAACTCCTGACCTGTTCACTGTTGATGACCTGCACCAGCTTCTCGGTGGCGTCATCGTCGCCGAACAGCTCCGTTCGCGAAGCAACCTCGCCGAGAAGCGATCCGGCTTCGGCAATATTTGCAGAAGGATAGAGGACCACGGTTGATTCATACAGTGGCTTTAGCAGCAGCGAGATACCGGCAGAGAGCACTGCTGCTGCAATGCCTGCAATGACGAACTTCCTGAAATGCCTGATGAAAAAATTTATAAGATCGAAGGAGTCGGTCCTGAATTCAGCTCTTATTTCATTTTTCATCGGCACCTGATTTTATAGGATCCTGATTTTATTAGGAACCGGCCGGGGTTCTAAGAAACCCTGACCAGGTAATAGTTCTTCTTACCCTTCTGAATCAGAAGGTATTTGCTGTTTAGCAGGTATTGCGGGTTTATCACTGCCTCGGGATTATCAACCTTCTCCTTGTTGAGGCTCACTCCGCCGCCCTGTATCAGGCGCCTGAACTCCCCCTTGGATTCGGCAATTTTCGTATGCACGGCGCAGAGATCGGAGAATGTGACTCCGGCTTCGATCAGTCCGGCGCTGACGTCAAACATCGGCACTCCCTCGAATACCGAGAGGAAGGTCTTTTCGTCCATCCGTCTTAGCTGTTCGGTGGTGCCCTTGCCAAAGAGTATCTGTGAAGCCTCCACCGCAGCATCGTAGTCTTCGCGCGAATGCGCCATTACCGTCACCTCTTCGGCCAGCCGCCTCTGAAGAATCCGCAGGTGCGGCTCTGCCTGGTGTGCACTGACAAGCGCGGCTATTTCGCTCTGCGGGAGCATGGTAAAGATCTTTATGAATTTTTCGGCATCTGCATCGGCCACGTTGAGCCAGAACTGGTAGAACTGGTATGGTGTGGTTCTCGCGGGATCGAGCCATACGTTGCCGGTCTCGGTCTTCCCGAACTTCTGGCCGTCACTCTTGGTGATCAGCGGACAGGTCATTGCATATGCCTCGCCGCCGGCCTTGCGCCTGATGAGCTCGGTACCTGTGACGATGTTGCCCCACTGGTCCGAGCCGCCCATCTGCAGCTGACAGCCGTGGTTTGTATAGAGGAACAGATAGTCTGTGCCCTGCACCAGCTGATAGGAAAATTCCGTGAAGGACATCCCCTGCCCGGTCTCGGAATCAAGCCTCTTCTTTACAGAGTCCTTGGCCATCATGTAGTTGACAGTGATGTGTTTGCCTATATCGCGGATGAACCCGAGGAAGGAGTATTCCTTCATCCAGTCGTAGTTGTTGACCATCACCGCCCTGTTGGATGCGGCGGAATAGAAATCAAGAAACTTCTCAAACTGTTTCTTCAGGCAATCCTGGTTGTGGCGAAGGGTCTCCTCGTCAAGGAGATTGCGCTCTTCGGACTTGCCGGAAGGATCGCCTATCATACCGGTGGCACCGCCGATAAGCACAATTGGGGTATGCCCTGCATTCTGAAAATGCTTCAGCATCATCACTCCCACCAGGTGCCCGATATGCAGTGAGTCAGCCGTCGGGTCAAAACCGACATAAGCCGAGCTCTTCCCCTTCATCAGAAACTCCTCTGTGCCGGGCATGATGTCATGTATCATACCCCTCCACCTCAGCTCTTCAACAAAATTCATCATCAGCATCTGAAATTTTAGGTGTCGCAAAGATATCAAAACCGCTCAGATGGTCACACCGGGCGACTCCTTTTTGTGGCGGTTGAAGCTGTCAATGAGGTCACCGCCCTCAACTATCGGGAAGATTGACGGAACCAGGTCTGCAATGGGATTATAGAGGAATGAGTTGTTTATCGTAGCCGATGGCAGGAAGTGTTTCTTTTCGTCAACTGTATTCAGGAAGACGAAGAGGACACTGAGCACCAGGGCTATCTTCAGCACTCCGAATATTGCTCCGAGCGATTTTATGACGAAGCCAAGGGCCATTGCCTTCAGAATAGAGTCGAGCAGCTTGCCGATCAGGTAGACAACAATCATTATGGCAGTGAAAGTGACTGCAAAAGAGATAATGCCGGTCCATTGCGAGGTCATGTCAAACCATGCTGCCAGCTTCTCTGCCGTCCACCACGAGAAGTGGATGGCGCCCCAGATGCCAAGAACAAGTGCGGCAAGCTCTGCCACCTCTATTATCAGGCCGTCAATAAAACCCTGTACCAGCCCGTAAAAGAGAAGGGCAACTATTACGAAGTCAATCCAGTTCATTGTGAATGAAGTTTGAAAGGATGAAGGTATGAAATGTTGAACAATCACACAAACTGCCAAATCAGGCGGGAGAGTGGCGGACGGAATCAGGCAATGTTTATATTTGAATTAAAATTTTGCTTCACGGATGGATTTACAGTATACTGATGTGATTGCCGTTTTCGATATCGGCAGGACATGGAAGAGATTTGACCTTTTTGACAGAGCCCTTCATCCCCTTGTCACCACGGAAAAGATTATCCCTGAAACCATTGACAGCGAGGGTCATGCATGTGACGACCTCCCGGCACTTGAGGGCTGGGTCAGGGCAAGCCTGAACGGGGTAACGGGAGGCGGTCTTTACAGGATAATGGCAGTGAGCATCGCCGGGGCAGAAAGATGTCTGCCTGTGATGGAGAAAGCCGTATCAGAACTGATGAAAGCCAATGGGGCAGATAACGGACCGGTCAGATGCAGCAGCATTGACAGCACAGCAGCCTCGCTGATTCCTTACCTCAGGGGGTCTGACAAGCCGTTTATACTGGTTTCAACCGGAACATGGTGTACCTTCATGAACCCGTTTGATTCCGGCCCCTTTGAAAGAGAGCCGGAAAACGGGGAGATGAGGGGGATCAGGGCTGTAGGCGGTCAGCAGGTAAAGTATTCCAGGTTTCATCTCGGGGAGATTCATGACAGGAATGTGACAATGCTCGATGACCACTTCGGGGTTACCGGGGAGCTCTACAAGACGATAAAAATCAAGAACAAGAAGATAGAAAAGATCAGGGCAAACAGGCGGGGCCGGGTTTTCTTCCGTCACGGCATCCCGGAGGGATATGCTGATACCTCAGCCGATCTGTCTCATTTCCTGACATATGCCGACGCCTATCACCAGATGATGTATGACCTGGTTGACGAGTGTCTCAGCTCATTCAGGGATATCGTAAACGAAACCGATACAACGGAAATCCTGTATGTAACGGGAGGCTTCGCACTTAACGACACCTTTGTCAGGATCCTGGCACAACGGCTTCCTGATAAGCGGGTATATGCCAGCACAATAGAATATGCCACCGCACTGGGCGCTGCAATCGACGCCTACCCTGATGCGTTTGATTCAGAGCTTCCGAGTCTCTACCTGGGGCTTAAGGCTATCCTTCTGCGCGACGAGTAACAAAGAATCTGTTTAACCCCAAATACCTCTGATAATGAACCATTTCAAAACCCTTCTCCCTCTGCTGTTTACGGCAGCAGCTGCGGTGCTGATTGCATCGTGCGGCAAGACCCCCGAAAAGGATAGCCTGAGCCTCAGCTATGAAAAATTCACCATGCCGAATGGCTTGCAGGTGGTTCTGCACCAGGATCACTCAGACCCGGTTATGTCATATGCAATAATGTACCATGTGGGCTCCAGCAGGGAGACTCCGGGCCGGACGGGCTTCGCACATCTCTTTGAACACCTGCTGTTCAGCGGCTCGGAAAACGTTCCTAACGGGGTGTTCGACAGGGTGATAGAAAATGCCGGAGGATCAAACAACGGATTTACAAGCCGTGATGTGACTGCCTATTTTGAAAGCTTCCCGAAAAATGCACTTGAGAAAATCCTCTGGCTCGAGTCAGACAGGATGGGTTTTTTCATCAATTCGGTGACGCCACGAAACCTGGCTATCCAGCAGAATGTTGTACAGAATGAGAAAAGGCAGGGAGAAGACAACTCCCCTTACGGTTTCACAAACTACGTGATATCCAAAAACCTCTATCCGGAATCTCACCCTTACAGCTGGGAGGTTATTGGTGAGATGGAGGATCTTGCCAACGCCACAGTTGATGATGTCAGGGGTTTTTACGAAAACTTCTACGGCCCCAACAACGCAACCCTTGTACTGGCCGGAGATTTTGACGCAGATTCCGTGAAGCTGCTGCTCGACAAGTATTTCGGTGAGGTTAAGTCCCGCGGCCAGGTGCCGGCCAGGACGGCCATGCCCGTTACTCTCACGGAGTCAAAAAGACTATACCACGAGGATAATTTTGCCAATGTGCCTGAGATCAATCTCGTATGGCCGGTGGCTGAGAATTATACAAAAGATGCATATGCCCTTAACTTCCTGGCAGAGATACTTGCCAGCGGGAAAAAGGCCCCCATGTACAAGGTCCTGGTGAAAGAGAAACAGCTCACCTCACGGGTCTCAGCCTATAACGGAGCCGAGGAACTGGCCGGTGAGTTTGCAATCTCAGCCACAGCCAATGAGGGAAAAACACTGAAGGAGATAGAAGAAGCCATCCATGAAGCATTTGCACGTTTCGAGACTGAAGGGTTCACCGACAGGGAGGTTGACCGTATCAAGGCTACCATGGAAAAGGAGTTTTACCAGGGCCTTAACAGCGTGTTGAACAAGTCAATACAGATGGCCTCATACAATACCTTCCTGAATGACCCGGGATATGTCGGTAAGGATATTGAAAACATCAAGGCCGTCACACGCGAGGACATCATGAGGGTTTACGAGAAGTACATCAAGGGAAGGCCGCACATTGTAACAAGCTTCGTTCCCAAAGGGCAGCCGGAAATGATGGCGGAAAATTCCGTAAAGGCCGTTGTAAATGAGGAAGATATCACCAAGGCCAGTCAGGTGGCAATCGATGATATCCTTGAAACCTCCGTTGAAAAGACACCCTCGGCCATTGACCGTACAAAGGAACCCCCTGCCGGACCCGAACCGGAGGTACGCGTACCTGAGGTATGGAGAGCCACACTGAAGAACGGGATCAGGGTGTATGGCACCGAAAACAGGGAACTGCCGCTTGTAAGCATGTCTGTTGTAATTGCCGGCGGAGCGCTGGCTGATGACGTAGCCCTTCCGGGAGTTGCATCGATGGTTGCCGCCGTGCTTCCGCAGGGAACCAGGAACAAGACACCCGAGGAACTTGAGGAGGAGATACAGCTTCTCGGCTCATCAGTCTATATGCGCGCATCATATGAAGAAATCGTCTTCAGCGGCAGCACTCTGTCACGCAACTTCGGAAAAACAGTCTCACTGATGAAAGAGATTCTCCTGGAACCCCGGTGGGATTCGGCTGAGTTCAGAATGGCACAGTCGCGCACCAGGAATGCTCTGATCCAGTCCGAAGCCAGGCCTGCCAGTGTCGCCTCTGACCGGTTCATGAAACTGGTTTACGGACCCGGACATATCTTCGGGTATGATATCAGGGGCACAAAGGAATCAATCGAACAGATCACTCCTGATATCCTCAGGGATTTCTACGAAAGGAACTTTTCACCGACGGTGACATCGGTGTATGTGGCTGGTAACGTCTCAAAGGATGAGGTTATGGAAGCACTCCGGCCGCTTGAGGATGAGTGGCAGGGGGGAGAAGTTGCCTTGAAGAGCTATGAACTGCCTGCCGCGCCTGACAAGTCACAGATATTTTTCATTGATATCCCGGGCTCCCGCCAGTCGGTTGTATATGCCGGTTACCTGGCTATGACCAGGGACAATCCCGATTATGTGAAGGCTGATTTTGCCAATTACCGGATGGGTGGTGCATTCACAAGTATCCTCAACCAGATACTGCGCGAACAGAAGGGATTCACCTACGGGGCACGAAGCATGTTCCGCGAAATGAAAAACCCGGCGCCGTTCGTCATTTCAACAAGTGTCAGGTCTGATGCCACCCTTGAAACGATGGAAATAATCACCGGTGAGCTGAGGAAGTACCTCGGGGGTATTTCCGGGGAGGAACTGCAGTTCATCAGGAACAGCATGATAAGGTCAAATGCCCTTCGGTTTGAAACCAATGAAGCAATGGCAGACATGCTGTTGTACATCGGCAAGTACGGTTTCAGTGATGACTGGGTCAAAAAGGAGGAGGCGGTCATCAGGAACATGACTGTTGAAGACCATAAGGCCATCACTCAGAAGTACTTCGATCCTGACCGGATGTATTGGGTGATAGTGGGTGACGCCTCCACACAGATGCAGCAGCTGGAGAAGGTCGGCTTCGGGAAACCGGTGCCTGTCAGCAGGTAATCTCAGGCAATAGGCAATAGGCAATAGGCAATAGGCAATTCGCTGTAAATCATTATATTAATGACAAGGGACTGCTGATTGTCAGTGACTGAAATACGTTGATCGATTGCTGACTGAATGGCAACTGGTGACTGCGGACTGATTATCCCTTCAGTCCTTTCTTATACTCAATCAGGCTGAGCAGGTCTCTGATCTGCTCTTCCTTTCTCATCTCAAGAGTTACAGGGTAAAGTGTCCCGAAGGGTTTAGCCACAGAGAGGGCTTCTTTTATGGCCGGGTCAATTTCAAGCTCACCGATTCCCGGGAGGTGCCTTTCAACAAAATAGAATCCGGCTTTGAAATAGCCATCCCAGACAGAGAGCCAAAATACTGTCTTCTTCTTGTATCCCATCTTGCAAAGCCATGCCTTGCCGTCATTGTAATATCTCCATTCGGGCACCAGTCGGTATGGCTCTGCGGTTATAACGGCCAGCGTCTTTTCACAGACCTGGTAACTGTCAGCGAGAACTTCCTGAAGAACCTCCGGTGACGGAAAAACGGACGGATCGGTGAGCAAAGGTTTTTCCATTTCTATGATATATTAGTTACCTGATCACCAGCTTGTTATGACTGGACATTCGTTCTCCGGCAACTGTTACAATGTAAATGCCGGGTTTGAGACCGGCTCCTCCCGGAAGTAAAAACACCGCCTTCCCCTCTGAGGAAACTCTGATCATTCGGGTGCCAAGGATTTCCCCGGACATGTCGGTGACTGTTATACTAACTTCTTCATCCGCATGCGATCCCCTGAAGTCCAGGGTGACAGTTCCTCCTGACGACGGGTTGGGGTAAACCGATATCGAACCGGTGTCAGAGATATCCTCAATACCGGTCTGAAGCGTGCCGAAAACCTCAAACTCAAAGATTGAGTAACCATATTCCGTCAGTCTGTCACCTGCGTACATCCTGATGTACCTCGCGGAGGAGGTAAAGATGAAGCCGTCAGTCCCGCCGTCACCGTTGACGGTAGTATATACAGTAGTCCATGATGCATCATCGGTTGAAACCTGGATCTTGAAATTTTTTGCAGCTGCCGCCTCCCAGGAAATCCTGGCTCCGGTAAGGTCATAAACAGCCTGCAAATCAATCCGTATCCACTCGACATCAGTATATGCCGATGACCATCTTGTTGTCATGCTGCCGTCGTTCACAGCCGTGGCCGGAGTGGCTGTCCCCTGCACTGATGAAGCCGAAACCGGTTTTCCGAGCGCAATATTTGGTGTGGTGACAGTGACTGACACCTCGTCAAAGTCGCTTTTGCCACCGGCAGTGGCAGTCATACGAAAGACATAGACTCCCGGTACCAGGCCGGAGGCAACGGGACCGCCAACTGAGGCATTGTCAAAAACGGCTGCTGCCGGACCACTCTCCTGTGTCCATGAAATGACTGCGGCATCATTATTTGCATCGTAAACTGATCCGCTCAGTGGTACGGATGAGGCCGGCTGGCTGATAAACCGGTCAGGGCCCGCCATAACGACAGGCGGCAGATCTGCCGTGAGTCCCGGAAAGCCCATGGAGGCATACAACTGCCCCAGTTTCGTAAGCACCCCGTCAGCTCCCAGGAGGCTGATATCGGGATTGATGCCGACACGGGTGGCAAACCATGAATACCTGAAGACATCAGGATCATTTTCAAGTATCGGGATGGCCTCCTTCATGTATCTGACAACGCCCTCAAAATCAGGCTTGGGCGGATCCCAGGGGGCAAATTCGGTGATCCAGAGCGGTTTATTGTACTTCTTGAATTTGGTGAGATAGTTCCGAAGGGCTTCCGAACCCGGTGCATAGCTGTGAATTGCGATGTAATCAACCTTGCATCCGGGACAGGCAGCAAAGAACTTATCGAGCCAGTCAACCGGGTCATTTGTGACCCCTTCGACGCAGTCACCGCACCAGTTTACAGCCGGGCTGACAAGTTTGAGCCCCTTGCCGGCGGCAACCGCTTCAAGCCCGGGCCATGCCGCTGCGGCCTCAGCCGGGGTCATGTTGGCCTGAGACAGGAAATTTGGCTCGTTGAAGCCAAGAAGATACAGGCTGCCGGCCGGGATCCTGTTCTCAAAATCGGTGAGGTTTGACGGGGCATTCCAGGCCATGGGAACCCACTCAATACCGGATAACTGGCCCTGCGATACCGCAGGTGGTTCAACTCCCCAGTCGTAATACCATGTCATAAACGGAGCAAGAGTTGCCAGGTCCTGAGGGGAGGCGTCACCGCAGATTCCTCTCTTCGGGCTTTTGGTCTGGCCTGCGGCCGTAACGGAAATTATAAGAAGGATCAGCGTCCAGAGCAGGGCGATCCGTTTTGAAGTGACTGAACCGGCATTTTTATTTACCTCAGTTGCACCCATATATCATACATTGAGTCCAAGCGCATTCAGTTCAACCCTCAGCTGTTCAGGGGAAGTGAAGTGTATGGCGTTGAATCCAAGCTCTGCCGCAGCATCTGCATTTGGCTTGTTGTCATCAATATACACGGATTCTGCCGGATTGACGCTGTAACGCTTCATCAGGACACGGTAAATCTCATGGTCCGGTTTCAGCAGCTTCTCATAACCTGATACAACCAGTCCGTCGAACAGTTTCATGAAATCATAGCGGTTGTACGCCACGGGGAAAGCTTCATGTGACCAGTTTGAAAGGGCGTAAAGGGGCATTCCGGCCGATTTAAGCCTTCGGAAGATCTCCACCGTTCCGCTTATCTCACCGTTGAGCATCTCCTCCCAGCGGCCGTAATAAAGAGCTATCTTGTCACGGTACCCGGGAAATTTCTCCTGCAGCTCGGCAGTGGCAACACTGAAGAGTTTGCCTCCGTCCTGCTGAACGTTCCATTCATAGGTGCATACATTTGCAAGGAACCACTCCATCTCCTCCACGCTCTCAAACACTTTCCGGAAGAGGTGCCTTGGGTTCCAGTCGATAAGTACCCCCCCGATATCAAATACTACTGTTCTGATTTTTCCCATTCCCTTAGCCATTTGAAATATTCTTCCATGAATTGCAGACGTTCTGCATCAGGCACCTCTGTCGTCACAGGTTCAGCCCCCTTCAGGTACATAACGGTTTTCTCCCCGTCTCTGTATACAGGCCATTCAGGAAGCCCCCCGCCGTTGGGATCTCCGGTTTTCGCGAAGTTGGTCCAGTACCTGATCATAATATCTGAAAGCGCTTTCTCCTCGTCAGTAGCCTGCATCCCGGGGTTCTGGCCGACCGTACCAAATACATAGGCTATCTCCATAGCATGGGCAGCGCCTCTTGGCAAAGGTCCGCCAGGGTACCAGGGTTCAGGCCTGAACTGGTCAAAGTAGTACACGTAGACCCTCGAGGATCCTGTCTCTGACTGCAGCCTAGCCCAGGTCCATGAGGGCCATGCAAAGGCCGTGGCCTCGAAAATGTCAGCCAGTGAATGGTAAACTTCAGTCTGGTCACTGCCCGGATAGAG
This sequence comes from Bacteroidota bacterium, assembly GCA_023430725.1. Taxonomy (GTDB): domain Bacteria; phylum Bacteroidota; class Bacteroidia; order Bacteroidales; family VadinHA17; genus SR-FBR-E99. The sequence continues at coordinate 31,740 of JAEYZD010000059.1, forward strand.
TTCCAGGGCCCTGTCTGCCATTGGCCCGAAGCGTCCTTTAATCATGCCGGCATATTGCTCTGGTTCCATCGGCTGCACAAACATCGAGCCCTCATCGGAGTTGGTCCCGATTATGACGTTCACATCATTGTATTTACCTGTACTGTAGAGTTTGTACTGGTCCCCGGCAATCACGTATCCGTCAGCATTGGGCCAGAATCCGCCCATCTGTGACAGCGGATCATTGAGCCATCTGTCATAGGGTATTGTCCTCAGTTCAATAATCCCCTTTGCTCCCATCCTTTCGGCAAACGTCATCCCCTGCTGCTCTGCTCCTTTCAGTGAGGCCATATATTCACCCATTCCCCTGCTGTCACTTACAGGACTGAATGAACCGCCGCTCTGGCTTATTGCACCTGAGAAAAGTCCTTTGGCCAGGGGGGAGGCACAAAGCATGCTAACCGATATTGCCCCTGCAGATTCCCCGAAGATTGTCACCCGTGTTGGATCGCCACCGAACTCTTCGATATTCTGTTGCACCCATTTCAGCCCGGCTATCTGGTCCAGAAGGCCGTAGTTACCTGAAACACCGTTTGCTGATTCCGCCGACAGTTCCGGATGAGCCATGAAACCAAGTGCACCGAGCCGGTAGGCTACACTGACCAGGATCACACCGTTTGCGGCTATATTCATACCGCTGGTACCTGCAGTGCTGCCATTTGAAAAACCTCCGCCGTAAATCCAGACCATCACCGGAAGTTTCTCCCCCTTTGATCTGGCAGGGGTCCATACGTTAAGATACAGGCAATCCTCTGACATTTCAATGTCACCCATCCATTCTGCCCTGGCCTGCACCGGCGAGGGGGCGAAACGGACTGCCTCCAGCACCCCTTCCCAGGGGACAACCGGCTGAGGAGCCTTCCATCGAAGATCGCCTGTCGGCGGTGCGGCAAAAGGAATGCCCCGGAAAACGGCAATCCCTTCCTCAACCGTACCCTGGACCATTCCGTCCTTAAGCCTGACTTTTGCATCAGTGAGGTTGCTCCTTTCGCATCCTGCATTAAGTACAAGTGCAATCATAAGCCAAAGTATTGTAACTGTTTTCATAATTTTCAGGTTATGTTTTCAATGGTTCAAAACGGTTTTTTTTGTCCGGGCCAGTTCATCTGATGGTCACAACCCCTGATGCCTTCACTTTCTGAATCGCCTCCCCGGGAAGCACCCAGTTGTTGTCAAACCGTCCCTGGGCAACAGCATCGTCAGGACTCTCCCTGAAGAGAAGATAATCACCCATGCTTTTCAATGCTTCGACCTTTGTTCCGCTGAAGGCATATCCTCCCTGTCCGGCCTGTTTTTTTGGCGGGGTCCACCAGGGAAGCCCGGAGTTGACGAGGATGTAATGTCTGTTCATCGGAAAAATGTAGACCAGTCCGTAGTTTTCTGCCTTGGGATCGAGATGCATGGGAAGCCTGTCGGCGAATTTTTCAATGACCGAGTTGGTCTCCCTTGTGCCGAAAAGGACAAGGTTCGACCGGACATAATCGCTTGACCTGACCTCCCTGTCTGCAATGACTCTCGGGAACACCATTATCCTGCCTCCCATCCCGCTCCAGTCGGCTGCGGCCACGGCCTGGGCGCGCCTGGCAGCTAGTACGTCTGCCGGCGGGTTGTCAGCGGTACCGAAGACATAGACGTGGCTTCCGGTCACGGCTGCATAGAGCGGACCCTCAGCGCCCTGCTGCTTGGAGGTAAGACCGGGGGTAAAACGCTTACACACCCAACCGGTGCCACTCAGCATGAATGAAACCGCGTCAGCGCTTCTTACACTGAATGACTTGCCATTGACAGTGACAGATATCTTTCTGCCGGAGGTGAACTGCGGGTGGCCGTCAAGATTCAGGGTAAATGCCTGTGCGCCTGATGACACTACGGTGACGGCGTTTGGGGCTGTGAACTTCGCCTCAATTGTTGCCGTCTCACCGGGAATCATATCATCAACCGTGATCCAGTAAGCCTTGTTGTACTTGAACCACTTCGTTGTAAAAGATACCTTTTCAGGGAAGAGATCGCGTTTGAACTGAGAGAACCAGTCAAAGATGAACCCATCCTTGTATGCCCACTCCCAGCTGTTGTGTCCTACACCGGGATACTCCACGTAGTCAAGTCTCTGTGCAGCGGTCTCCAGCCTTGCCTTCCATTCAGAAGCGGTCTTGTAAAGGAAGTCCTTGTCCCCGATGAAGAGGTGCACCGGCAGGTTGGCGGCGTTGCCGGCAAGTTCCATGGTTCCTTCGGGCGGGGCAGGACAGACGGGAGCAATTGCCGCCCACATGTCCGGGCGCGTCAGGCCCAGCCATAAGGTGCCGCCGCCACCCATCGAGAGACCGGTCAGATAGATCCTGTCCTCATCAATCAGGAATCTCGATTTAAGATCATCTATCATATCATAGACGTCCTGTTCCGGGACCCCCTGGTATCCGGCGGTGCCCCGCGCCAGCGGAGCGGCCGCTATGTAATCGACAGGCCTGAAGGGAGGCCAGTAGCGGCTTGCCTCCACGTCGTTCTCATAGGGAACGTTACCCGGCTTAATGAAGTCATAGCCCTGGCTGTTGCCGACGCCAAAGAGACGCCTCATCCCCAGCCGGTGGTTTGACCATGCTCCGTGCAGGAATACCACAAGAGGATAGGCTTTCTGTTCGTTGAATTTTTCCGGTATGTAGACCGAATATGGCTGGTCCGCATCATCAACCGATGAGAAGAATGAGAGATCCTGAGGCCCGGATTTCAGGCGCTGGGCATCGGCAGGGTTAGCCATACATATCATTGCCGCTATGAACATTACGAGGCTGCGTACCCAAATCTGAACTCTTTTCATATCTTAACGGATTTGTAGTTTATAACTGTAGCGCATAAAATTAACTTTTTACGCTGAATTCTGCTGCCAGGGCTTAGTATTTAAGTCCTTCGTGCCGGCTGCCACGTAATTCGCCACACCGTTTCATGCATCATTTACGGAAGATGTGATTATATTTGATGCAATGCAACAACAGGTACAGTGACTGTCACCGATAAAGATTTGGTTGAAAGGCTCATAAGGGGGAACCTGGAGGCGTTTGACATGATCTATGACATGTATGCGGGTCGTATTTATGCCTTCAGCATGAAGTACCTGAAGTCTGAAGACGAAGCCGCGGAACTGGTTCAGTCAGTCTTCATGAAGGTGTGGGAAAATCACAAAAAGCTGGACGCGAACCTCTCTTTCAGGTCATTCCTTTTTACAATCGCATACAATGAGATCTGCAGGTCATTCCGGAGGAAGAGTTATCTGAGGAAATACATTGAGGAGGCGGTGCAGGACGGGAACAGGTCAGATACCTCTCCGGAGGATAATTCGGAGTTTCATTCGATCCTGTCAGAAGTGGAAAAGATAATCGCATCCCTCCCGGAAAAGCAGAGAAAGGCATTTATAATGTGCAAGATAGACGGAATGCCAGCGAAAGAGGTGGCTGCCGGCCTCGGACTCTCACCAGGCACAGTCGACAATTATGTGTCCTCAACAATTAAAACCATACGGAAAATGATGACCGGTGAAAGCCTGGCGGTTATCCTCTTCACCTCACTTTTTCTATTCTGATCTCCTCAGGCCTGACTGGCCCCTGATTTTTTTCAATTTCAATGTGAGATTTTTGATTCCCGCGGGTATTACATGTATCGCGGGAGAAATTTACCCGGTAACAGTAAATACGATGAATTTGATCAATAACAGGGAAAAAAGCAGGCTTACGGACTTTGTAAACGGTAAATCCTCAGAGGATGAGGTTAATGAAATAATTGAAATGTTTGCTGCAGGAAAGGATAACCCTCTCCTCAGAAAGCTTCTCGAAGATGATTGGAATAGTCTTACAGACAATGATATAACTTCAGACAACAAACTCTCCCAGGTGCTTGACAGCATACATCACAGGATAAGTCTGAAGGAGTTCGGCAGGGCCAGAAGCCTGACTGAACGGTTGACAAGCATCTATTACAGGATTGCCGCCGTAATTCTGATACCGCTTCTCGCCGGTTCGGGATTCCTGCTCCTGAGGGACAGGACAATAAACAGTGAAACGACTCCGAAAGCTTCAATCTATGCACCCGCCGGATCACGTGTTTCCTTCACTTTGCCGGACGGCACGGAAGGAATGCTTAACAGCGGCTCAACACTGACCTATGAAATGCCATTTATCACTGACAGAGCTGTTGCATTGACCGGTGAGGCATGGTTCGAAGTCTCCCATGATGAAAAACACCCTTTCAGGGTTGATGCAGGAGATCTTGATCTTACGGTACTCGGCACCAGCTTCAATGTCAGTGCTTACGCAGAGGAAGGCTACGTCGAGGTCGTCCTTGAGAGCGGAAAAGTACTCGTGGATTCTGACCATTATACGGAAGGGATGATTATGAGCCCGTCGGAAAAACTAGTCTATGAGAATGGCAGGGTCACAAGGAGCACCACAGACCCGTCAAAGTACTCTTCCTGGACTGATGGTAAACTCGTTTTCAGGAGTGATTCGATGTCCGAAGTTGCCAGGCGGATAGAACGGTGGTACAATGTCAGGGTTGAGATCATGGACGATGATCTTGAGAAGTACTCTTTCCGTGCAACATTTGAGGACGACCCGCTGGAGGAAGTATTGAAGTTCCTGAGCATGACCTCGCCGATCAGGTATGAGATAACACCAAGGTATCTTGCTGAAGACTCGACATATACAAGGAGTGTTGTGAAAATATACCTCAAATGATATTACATATTAAACCCCGAAACCAATGAAAACGACACACAGCCCGTAAACTGAAACAAAAAAAGGAAATCGCGCCAACGATTTCCTTAAAAAACATCCTTAATTGATATTTTTTAACCTGAAAACTTTCAAAGTTATGAAAAAAACCAACCTCCGGGGAAAGGCGCCATGCCAGCCCCTGAAAAAAATCCTCCTGACGATGCGTATAGCTATTGCTCTTTTGCTGCTTGGGATCATGCAGGCCTATGCAACAGACGCCTACTCCCAGAAGACAAGACTGACGCTGAACATGACCGATGAGCGTCTTGTGACAGTGCTTGACAAGATTGAGGCAGAGACGGAGTTTTTCTTTCTCTACAACGAAAAACTTCTGGACACGGATCGCAAGGTTTCGGTTTCAGCCGATAACCAGCTGATTGATGCTGTCCTTGACAAGCTTTTTGCGGGTACGGATGTGACACATACGATTATTGACCGCAAAATCATTCTTGCCCCGGGCTATCTTACCGAAGAATCTTCAGTACAACAGCTCAGAATCGCCGGTAAGGTTACAAACCCGAATGGCGAACCGCTTCCAGGTGTCACGGTGGCCGTCAAGGGCCGGGTACTAGGAACGGCGACAGCACTGGACGGAACCTTCACCCTTGACAATGTGCAGGCATCTGACGTGCTTGTATTTTCGTTTATCGGGATGAAAAGCGAAGAGGTACCGGTAGGATCTCAGACTGTATTTAATGTAATCCTGAACGAAGAACTTATCGGGATGGATGCAGTTGTAGTTACAGCCCTCGGCATCAAGCGCGAAGAAAAGGCCCTCGGATACGCCGTTCAGAAAGTCTCGGGCGATGTGGTCTCAACGGTAAAGGGTGTTGATATCGGTACCTCACTTACCGGAAAGGTTGCCGGTCTGCTGGTAAGGAACAGCTCAGAATTCTCCGCAGAACCTGAAATATTCGTCCGTGGTGAAAAACCGCTGCTTGTCATTGACGGAGTGCCCTACGGAAATATGACAATGCGTGACCTCCCCTCCGATGATATTGAAACAATCAGCGTGCTTAAAGGTGCGACGGCCACTGCACTGTACGGCTCAAGAGGAGCAGGCGGTGCAATTATGGTGACTACAAGAAGGGGAGCGGACAAAAACGGGCTCACAGTCAGCCTCAACAGCAGCACAATGTTTACCGCCGGATACCTTGCCATCCCGGAGATGCAGTCAACATACGGCCGTGTGGTCAATACATCAACAAACACCTACGCACGCTCCGGAGACGGATCATGGGGAGTGCCCCTCGACGGCAGGGAGGTGATACAGTGGGACCCTGTCTCCAAATCAATGAAGCTCATGCCTTACCTGCCGATCGGTAAGGATAACTTCGAAAACTATCTCGAGCAGGGATTCGTGCTTAACAACAACATAAGCATTGTGCAGCAGAGCGAGCTGGGCAGCCTCAGGGCATCAGCAACCTCCGTGCAGAACAAGGGTCAGTACCCGAACTCCATGTTCAACAAAATGACCTATACAATCGGAGGTGATATCAGAATAGACAAGTTCTCCCTTGCCTCTTCAATTGCCTATAATAAGCAGACTTCACCCAACGTAGGCTTCAGCGGCTATACCGGGTATGACCCGATGTATAACATACTTGTCTGGTCAGCGCCTGATTTTGACATCCGCGACTATACAGACTACTGGGTTGTGCCTGATGAGGTACAGAACAGCAGCTATACAAGCACAAACAACAACCCGTATTTTGACAGGTACGAGAGAATCCACAGCATCAATAAGGATGTCTTCAATGTCAGCCTTGACCTGGGTTATGACATCATGCCATGGCTGAAGGCAATACTTCGCAGCGGGTATGACATCTACAGTGACCGCCAGGAAGTCAGGGTCTCAAAAGGTTCATTCCAGGGCGGCGGAAGCTCAACTGTCATTCCTGGAGGAACCCAGGTATGGGGTGAGTCACAGAGAGGCTCATATAACCTGGGCCTCAGCAGGGGATTCAGTATCAACAATGACCTGATGCTGACAGCAGACAAGACATTCGATGATTTCACAGTCAGTGCACTTGCCGGCGGTACTATATTCTTCCGCCAGGATGACGGTATTGAAGCCAGGACACAGGGAGGACTCACAATTCCGGGGTTCTACTCGCTCACAGCTTCAATTAACCCGGCAGCAGTCGGATCATCCATCAGCCGCCAGCAGGTAAACAGCCTGTACGGCCGTCTGGCCCTGTCATGGAAGAGCCTTGTTTACGCCGAGGCAACCCTGAGAAACGACTGGAGCTCAACTCTGCCTGAGACAACAAGGTCATATCTCTATCCATCAGTATCCGGAAGCTTCATAGCCTCAAACCTGCTTCCCGAAATGAGCTGGCTTTCGCTGTGGAAGATCCGCAGTTCATGGACCTCTTACAAGACCCCGGCAAAAGTGTTTGACATAAATTCGGTCTACACGATTACAAACAATGCATGGGGATCTCTCAGCGCAGCATCACTTCCGACAACAATAAGGGGTACAGACCTTCTGCCTGAATCTGCAGGCACATTCGAGATCGGAACAATGGTCAATCTTTTCAAAAACAGGGCATCAGTCGATCTTACCTGGTACAGGAAGAGAATGTATGACTTCATCAAATTTGCCCCCATCACCCCCGCCACAGGATTCTCAAACAGACTGCTCAACATCGACGAGGAGTGGGCAAGAAAAGGGGTGGAAATTGAGGCTAACGTGACCCCTGTCAAGACAGAAAACTGGCAGTGGGATCTGGGCCTTAACTGGTCAACCTATGCTACCTATTATCTCCAGCTTGACTCTCTCTACTCTGCTGACAAGCCATGGGTACAGGTAGGCGCCAGAACGGACCACTATGTTCTCAGGGATTACCAGAAGGATCCGCAGGGAAATATAATCCATAACAACGGGTTACCTCTATATTCAGGTTATGACTCCAAATTCGGCAACTATGATCCGGACTGGATATGGGGCCTGAGCAACACAGTAAGGTTCAGAGACTGGTCACTCTCTGTCTCTGCCGACGGCAGGGTCGGAGGCATAGCACAGACCACCACCGAGATGTACATGTGGAGAGCCGGCTCACACCCGGGATCAGTAGTGCCGGAACGTTACCTTGATGCCACTCAGCCCGGAACCAAGAACTATATCGGCGAAGGAGTCAAGGTCGTTGAGGGAACAGTAACCTATGACACCTACGGAAACATCACAAGCGACACAAGGGTCTTTGCTCCCAATGATGTTGCAGCTACCTACAAGACCTATACCGAAGCCTTGCACAAGGGAACCGCCTGGGGAGGATCACCCTCACCCATAGATGCTTACAGCACAACCTTCTTCAAGATCAGGGAGGTGGCTCTTACATACCGCGTTCCGCGGGAGTTCTGCGACAGACTGGGCATAACAGGTGCCTCCGTCTCTGCTATCGGCCAGAATGTGCTTCTATGGGCAAAACAGTTCAAGTATTCTGATCCGGACGGCGGCTCGGAAAACTTTATTGACCCGGCTGTAAGATACCTGGGACTGAACCTGAAGATTGGTTTCTAATCATTTAAAATGCAAAATGATGAAAAAGATGAATAAAATAACGGTCCTCGTGTTGCTGGCGGCAACAATGGCTGCCGGATGCAGCAAGTTCGAGGAGATAAATACCGACCCGAACAAAACAACAATTTCCAGTGCATCCATGCTCTGCACGAAGGCGATCCTGAATGTTACGGCATTCAGCGGCCGCGACGGCAAGGTGATGATATCAGACAATGCTCTGCCCAAATATGTCGGTTACGCCAATGAGGGCCAGCTGGGAACACAGTACAACACATTCGGCGCCACCGATTTTGGCGGACTGCTGATTCTTCCGAACCTTGACCAGATGCTTGAAGAGGCTGAGGGGACAGTGATGGAAAACTCATATAAAGGGGTAGCAAGCTTCGTAAGGGCCTACCGCTTCTTTCGTCTCACCATGGAGACAGGCGATATGCCCTACTCCGAAACAAACAAGGGAGCAGAAGGGCTTTACAGGCCGAAGTATGATACCCAGGAACAGATATTCCTTGGTATACTTGACGAACTGAAGGCTGCTGACCAGTACTTCGCACAAGGTGTCACCTTCAACGGTGATCCCACTCCTTACAATGGCGACCCGGCTAAATGGCGCAGGGCAGTCAATGCAACTGCACTCAAGGTTCTCATGACACTGAGCAAGAAGGAAAACGTTGCATCCCTGAGTGTAAAAACCCGCTTCGCCGAGATCGTAAGTGCAGGTTACCTGCTTGAGCCTGCTACCGGTTTCCTTGGTCTGAACTATTCAACGCAGAACAAGCATCCCCTGTCAGGCACAAACGACCTCTTCACCAGCAGGACGGTCATGAGTTCACTGCTCGTCGACAATCTTAAGCTCCTGAATGACAGGCGTATGTATTATTATGCAGAACCTGCTGCTGCACAGATAATTGCCGGCTTTACTGAAGTTGATCCCGAGGCCTATGCAGGTGTGGATGTTTCAATTGACTATGCTACCATGAACGCGGGTCACAGCGCCGGCATATATTCTCTTCTGAACAAGCGTTATCTGCAGGAGGAAGCCACCGAACCCCGCCGGCTGATGACTTATGCCGAGCAGCAACTGATACTGGCTGAAGCCAGGATCCTTGGATGGATTACAACCGGAACAGCACAGGAATATTACGAACAGGGGGTAAAAGCCGCCCTCGGACATTTCCTGACTGTAAATAATGCCTATTCACATACGATGCCGATCAACCAGGCCTATATTGACGGCTATCTGACCGGTGAAGCAGCCTTCAAAACGGAAGTGGCAGATCAGCTGAAACAGATATGGATGCAGCGTTACCTGCTCAACTTCATGCAGGATGCACAGTACAGCTACTTCGAGTACAGAAGGACCGCATATCCTGAATTCCCGATCAATCCGGCAACCAGCCTCAACGAGAATAACAGGAACGGACTGCCGATGAGATGGCTGTATCCTTCATCAGAGACCAACTATAACCGTGAAAACCTGATTGAAGCCCTTGACAGACAGTATGAGGGGTACGATGAGATAAACAAGCTGATGTGGCTGCTTAAATAGATTTTGGTTAGTGGTTTTTAGGGTGGACGCCCCGGTTAAGAGTACCGGACGTCCTTGTTAAAACCCCGGGGTGATACTCCGGGGTTTTTTTACTGTACCGGAGTGACCCCCTTTACCAGAATAATATTCCCGTATTTGGCTGTCTCGCCGGTCATCACCACGGCAAAGGCTTTCGCAGCACGCTCATAGAAGGCAAAGCGGTCAAGCTTCTTCACCGGAGGAACACCGGGAACTGACTTCCCAATCTGTAACATATATGCGAACTCTACGGCAGGATCGGCCTGATCCCCCGCAACAGGCTCCATCATCATCACAGGATGCGGGACATAACTGTCGAGTTCAAGCAGGGGCATTATCGCTCCCAGCAGGTCAGATATGCGGAGCCCGTCAGCCCGGATGACTCTTTTCCCGATGCTTTCACCGGGGAAATGGGCATCAGCCAGAACAAGTTCGTCTCCATGGCCCATGCGGGCCAGCGCATCAAGCAGGTCAGGAGAGATAAGGGGCGAGATACCTTTGAGCATGATAACAGGTTTTTTATAGTCTGTGAATTTACGCAATTTACAATCAAACAATTTTCCCCCGGGTTGGTTATTGGTTTATTCGTTAAATTCAACAAATAAAATAGCATCAATCATGAACCCAACCGATTTCTTTACCCTGGCCAACGGAGTCAAAATCCCCGCGATAGGGTTCGGGACATGGCAGACACCTCCCGGAGATGCAGCCTATAACGCTGTCAGTGAGGCTCTCAGGGCCGGTTACCGTCATATTGACACTGCGCAGGCATATGGCAACGAGGCCAGCGTGGGCAAGGCAGTCCTGGACTCGGGCATACCCCGCAGCGAGATATTCGTTACCTCAAAGCTGCCGGCTGAGATAAAAAATTATGAGCAGGCTGTACGGCGCATCGATTTCACGATGAAAAAGATCGGCCTTGACTACATTGATCTTTACCTGATCCACGCCCCGTGGCCGTGGACCGAGATCGGTGCTGATTATACAAAAGAGAATATCGAAGTGTGGAAAGCGATGGAGGAGTTTTATGAAACAGGCAAAACAAGATCCATCGGCATCTCCAACTTCAACGTCCGCGATACCGACGCCATCCTTGACAACTGCCGCATCAGACCCATGGTCAACCAGATCAAGCTTCACATCGGCCACAGCCAGGAGGAAATCACAGCGCATAACCGGAAGAACGGTATCCTTGTTGAGGGTTATTCTCCGCTGGCAACAGGCAGGTTGCTGAATAACGGAGAGATAGCACGCATCGCAGCAAAATACGGCAAAAGCGTTGCCCAGCTCTCCGTCAGGTACGTTCTTCAGAAGGGAGCGCTCCCACTGCCCAAATCAGTGCACCCGGAATATATCCGGCAGAATTTTGACATCAATTTTGAAATTTCAGATGATGACATTCGCAGCCTTGACAGTATGAAATAATCTCTATATTGCCGGGCAACACCTGACCCTTACTGAATATGTTGCCTGAAGTCAAGTATTACAGCCCGTCTGAAGACATCGCCTGGATTGTAAAGCAGTTTGAATTCATCAGGCACGCCAGTCACAATGACCTGACTGACAAGTTTGTGCCGCGTCAGGATGTCTCCCTTGTTTTTCAATTCGGATCCAGACCCCGCCTGGTCAGACCCGTTGAACAGCAACTGCCCGGGTATTTCATTGCCCCTTTGACGCCATCTGCGAATTCCATATGCATTTCAGGTATTCTCGAATGCTTCATCGCAACATGCAAGCCAACCGTGCTGTCCAGGGTGCTGGGCATAAGCCTTGCCCATGACAGCAGGATCTACGTCCCCCTGGCTGATGAAGTGTTCGGTCCGATATATGAAAAGATGAAGGGAGACAGAACCCCGGAGGAGAGGATCGCATCCCTTTCCAGCTTCATAAACAGCCTTCATCCCGGCAAATACATACCGGATGAGACTGATCTGATCTTTGATGCAATCGAGAAGAAAGGAATCAACACAAATCTTTCTGACATCATCAGCCAGTTTTCAATCAGCGAACGAACGCTGCAGAGAAGATTCAGCAAACGGCTGGGAGCCACACCCAAGACGCTGGTTCGCATAATGAGAATCAATTATATCTGGGATTCGATATCCACAGATAAAAGAATTGACTATCACGATCTTGTCTTTCTAGGCAACTATTTCGACCAGACTCATCTTATCAAGGATTTCAAGTCAATCACGGGGGAAACACCCGATGCATTTTTCAGGAGAAACCTTGAATTTGCGCGGATCCTGAGCGGCAAATAAACGCTGGCACCCGCTTCAGGTGTCGGCTTTTTACTATTTCACGCGGGAAATTATTCCTTGTTTTAGGGTTAAAATTTTCACTAAAACCGGAATCATGAGAATCAGAGTCTTTTTTACAGTATTTGCCATTTTGTCCTTTTTGCTTTCAGGCAGGGCCGTCAATGCCCAGATAGTCAAACCCAAAGAGGTTGTCAGGGAGCAGGGAACCAACAGGGCCAACAACAAGATAGAGCAGGGTGTTAACGCCGGTTTCAACAAGATAGAAGAGGGCGTAGGCAGCCTGTTCAAAAAGAAGAAGGGGAACAGCGGAGAAGAGGAAG
>JAEYZD010000068.1 GCA_023430725.1 Bacteroidota bacterium
TATGGGCCCTGCTTGCCGGATTTGCGATACTTGGCGTGCTCAATTTCATTTTCGTCCCGGGCGTCGTCGAGGTGGCAGGGTGGTTCGAACTCTTCTTCGTAAATACTCTCAGACTCCCCTATAACACCGGACTCTATATCTATCTCATACTCTTCACGGCAGCTACAGTGGCCGGAATCTGGTATTCGATGAAGAAGGGCCGTAAGATTCTGAACTTTGTCATGACTGTGATTGCCGTTCTTATGCTCGGCTACTCATCATTTGCCCTTATAATAATCAGGGCAAATGCACACCCGCCGATGAACCAGAATGATCCTTCCGACGTCTTCTCATTCATCTATTACATCAACCGTACACAGTATCCGCGTGCACCCTTCCTGTACGGTCACCACTACTCAGCACCGGTCACCGGCATTGAAAAGAAGGTGGGCGGATACAACAAGAAGGATGGCAGGTATGAGCCCTATTATACAACCGAATATAAGTATGACAAGCGGTTCATGACAATCTTCCCGAGGATGTATTCAAGTGAGCCGGACCATGTCAGGCAGTACGAATACTGGGGGAAGGTGAAGGGAACAAAGGTCACCGTAAGATCGGGCGGCGACAGTGAGCAGGCTACAATCCCGACATTCGGCGAAAACCTCCGCTTCTTCTTCAGGTACCAGGTGGGGGTGATGTACATGAGATACTTCATGTGGAATTTCGCCGGGCGGCAGAATGACGTCCAGGGCAACGGTAACGTCATGGACGGCAACTGGATATCAGGGATATCATTCATTGACAATTCCAGGCTGGGTGACCAGTCGCTTCTGCCTGAGGAGAACCGTAACAACCCGGCCCGCAACGCCTATTTCCTCCTGCCGCTGCTGGCGGGACTTGCCGGCATCTGGTGGCAGTACCGCCGCAATCCCAGGGGGCTGTCACTGGTAGCCGTACTGTTTCTGATGACCGGGCTGGCTATCGTCTTATATCTTAACCAGTACCCAAGCCAGCCACGAGAGAGGGATTATGCATATGCAGGCTCATTCTATGCCTTCTCGGTATGGATCGGGATGAGCGTGATGCTCCTTTATGAGCTTCTCAGAAAGGTGACCAGGGAGTATCCTTCGGCCATCATCCCTGCTGCACTCGTAATAGCAGCCGTTCCGCTCCTAATGATCATCCGCAACTATGATGATCATGACAGGTCTGACAGGTATACTGCGCGTGACATTGCCGCCAACTACCTCTCCTCGGTTGATCAGAATGCTGTTTTGCTCACATACGGCGACAATGATTCGTTCCCGCTCTGGTACATCCAGGATGTGGAGGGGTACCGTACCGATGTGCGTGTTGCAAACCTCAGCTACCTGCAGAGCGGTTTCTATATCGAGACGATGAGCCGCAAGGCATGGGACTCTGACGCTCTGCCTTTCACCCTTCCGGTTGAAAAATATATCGAGGGTGAGCGGGTTCAGCTTCCAGTCGAAGAGATGATTAAGGAACCAACTTCTATCCGGAAGGTCATGGAGTTCGTCGGGTCTGATGACCCGAAGGCCAAGGTCGACCTGTCAGGGCGCGGCGACTTCTTCAACTTCATCCCGGTGAAGGAATTCATCGTCGATGTGGATTCGGCACACGTCATCTCCACCGGAGCTGTGAGGCCATATCATGCTGACCGCATGCTGAGCCCCCTGATCTGGAAATTCAGCAATTCAATGGCCATCAAGGATGACCTTGCAGTCATGGACTTCATCGCCGGCAACAACTGGGAGCGTCCGCTCTACTATTCTGTGACCGTACCGGCTTCAACGTACATCGGGCTTCAGGATTACTTCATCCTTGAAGGGATGGCTTACAGGGTGAGCCCAGTAACGATTGATCCGCCGGTTCAGGGAGAGACAGGTATGGTTGACACCCGCGAGATGTATGAGAACATGATGAACAACTTCCGCTGGGGCAACGCAGAAAAAGAGGGTGTTTATCTTGACGAGAACAACCGGAGGATGATTGACGTCTTCCGCCGTCAGTTCGCCAGGCTGGCAATCGCCCTGGCTGAAGAGGGTGACACTGTAAGGGCTGTTGCTGTTGTGGAGAGGGGCCTGAGCATTGTGCCGCCGGATAAGATGCCCTATGACTATTTCAGCAGTGACCTGGGTGAGGCTCTGGCCCTTGCCGGAAAGACGGAGCAAGCCGAAAAGCTTTTCCGCGAGATAGTCGCAAACTCACTCGCCTCCCTGAGCTTCATTGCCTCACTGCCTGACGGGAAGTCGTACGGTCTCGATTTCAATGCCTCGGTCTCGCTGCAGGCACTGCTTGACATCTACAGGCTGGCCACCAGGTTTGGCATGACGGAACTGGCCGAAACTGCCTCCGCGGAGCTTAACAGGTTTTACGGGGAGATGCCGGTGAGATGATAAGGAACTATCGCAGGCCGTTTCCTGCAGCGCTAATCTATCCTGAAGCCGTCTACACCGTCAGCGGAAGCGGCAGGAGACTCTGCCTGACATTTGATGACGGTCCTGATCCGGAGTCCACGCCTCGCATACTGGACATACTTGGTGCTCACGGCGTAAAGGCCACCTTCTTCTGCACAGGAAGCCGCGTGCTTGCTTCTCCCGGACTCTTTGCAAGGATTGCCGCCGAAGGGCACGCCGTAGGAAATCACGGGTTCAGTCATCTCAACGGGCTGAAGACGCCGGTACGGACATACTGTGCCGATGCTTTGAGAGGCAGGGATATCACCTGCAGCAACCTCTTCCGGCCTCCCTACGGCAGGCTGCGCGTCAGACAGTACCGGATCCTGGAGCGAACGATGAAGATAGTATTCTGGGATATAATGCCTTACGATTTTGACCGGGGCCTTGATGCCGAAGCCTGTTATAATATCCTGATAAGACGGATCAGACCCGGTTCAGTAATTGTGCTGCATGACAAGCCGGCAAGCAGCGCGCTTCAGTTCCTTGACAGGTTCATTGAAAAGGCGCAGGGCGATGGCTGGACATTCGGGTCACTGGATGATTATTCAGGCAGGAGCTGACTATATTCATCCTAAATACTATTTTTGAAAGGGGAAAGCTACATTGAAAATGAATATTCTTATTCTCGGTTCAGGAGGACGTGAACACGCAATCACCTGGAAGCTGGCACAGAGCTCCAGGCCGCTCAGACTTTTTGTGGCACCGGGCAATCCGGGCACAGCCGCGGCAGCCGTAAATCTGCCCGTTGACCCCCTTGACTTTCAGGGAGTGCGTGCTGCGATACTTGAAAACAGTATCGGGATGGTGATTGTTGGCCCGGAAGCGCCTCTGGCAGAAGGCATTGCAGATTTCATCGAAAATGATCCGGCCCTCAGCGGGGTGTCTGTGATCGGGCCACTGAAAGCCGGCGCGATGCTTGAAGGCAGCAAGGATTTTGCAAAGGGATTCATGATGAGACACGGCATCCCCACGGCAGCTTACGGCACCTTTACAGCGGACAGTGTTGAAGAGGCCATCAGCTTCATGCGCGGCCTGAAACCTCCCTGGGTGCTGAAGGCGGACGGCCTCGCAGCAGGCAAAGGTGTGCTCATAATTGATGACTTTGATATGGCTGTCGTCGAGCTGAAAGCGATGCTTGGCGGGCGTTTCGGATCAGCCGGCAACAAGGTGGTCATTGAGGAGTATCTCAGGGGTATTGAAATGTCAGCCTTTGTAATCACTGACGGCATTTCATACCGTATCCTGCCGGAGGCCAAGGATTACAAACGCATTGGAGAAGGTGACACAGGCAATAACACAGGAGGGATGGGAGCTGTCTCCCCCGTTCCGTTTG
>JAEYZD010000086.1 GCA_023430725.1 Bacteroidota bacterium
TCAGTGCCCTCATCTCTGCCTCCTGTGCATTGGTGGAAGAAGCCCCGTGACCACCCTCTATCGTTTCATGATAATACAGGGGATGACCCATGTCAATCATCTTTGCTGCCATCTTACGGGCATGACCGGGGTGAACCCGGTCATCCCTGGTTGAGGTGATGAACAGCGGGGTGGGATACTTCACATCCTTCTTTACATTCTGGTAGGGTGAATATTTGCTTATGAATGCCCGGTCCTCCGGCACGTCGGGATTGCCGTACTCGTCCATCCAGCTCGCACCGGCCAGAAGCTTGTTGTACCTCATCATATCAAGCAGGGGAGCGCCGATGACAACAGCATTCCATAGATCGGGCCTCTGCGTCATCGCAACACCGGCCAGCAAACCTCCGTTGCTCCATCCATAGAATCCCATCCGCTCAGGTGTGGAGATCTTCAGCCTGATAAGGTCCTCGGCAACCGCAAACAGATCATCATATGCATTCTGCCTCTTTTCGCGAAGAGCCGAATGGTGCCATTCAGGCCCGAATTCACCGCCGCCGCGAATGTTGGCAATAACATAAATTCCTCCCTTCTCAAGCCAGCCGATGCCTGTCAGTGAACTGTAGCCGGGACGGGTTGCACTGTTGAACCCGCCATACGCGTAGACAAGGGTGGGATTGCTGCCGTCATATGCCATGTCAGAAGGATGAACTATGAAGTAGGGGATCTTCGTTCCGTCTTTTGAAATTGCTTCATTCTGAACTATCTGAACATTTGATGCATCAAAGTAATCTTTCTGTTTCCGGATAGCCTTTATCTCCTTGCCGTCACCGTAGAAGAGGGTGGTGGGCGTGACTGGATTACTGAATGTAAAGAAATATTCGTTGGACCTGTCATCCGAACCGGCAAGACCCACTGTGCCAAACCCGGGTACCGGTACCGCCTCTGTGACCCATCCTTCACCGGCAGGCCGCATGATCCTCAGCTTCCCCTGTACATTCTCCATCGTGGCAATCACTATGAAATCAAGAGTTGTCATCACACCTGCAAGGCTCTCCCTCTCCCCGGGTTCATACAGTGTTTTAACCTCAGGCGTCCCGGCAAGGAACGATGATAGATTATAGCTTATGAGAGTTCCCTTTTTATAAGTCGTGCCACCGAGAATCCAGTCAGACTGCAGGTAAAGCAGCAAATGCTCCATGAACATGCCACTTGTCTCGGCATCCCTGGGAATATCCAGTTGCTTCAAGCCGTCAGGGGTGAGAATGTAGGTTATGGATTCATAAAAGCCCACGTTCTCGTTCAGGAATACATATTGTTTTCCGTTGTACTCGCCTCCGCTTACAAAGACCCCCATATTGGTTGTATCGGTCTGGTGAAGAGTCACTGCCGTTGCAGGATCCTCTCCCCGTTTCCAGAGCTTTGCTATAGCCGGATACCCCGAGGAGGTCATTGTTCCCGCTCCGTAGCCGGTGGCTACAAGGATCTGATCCCTGTCGACCCAGGTTACGCTGCCCTTGCTCTCCGGGATCGAAAATCCCCCCTCGACAAACTTCTTTTCCACGGCATCAAATTCACGAACATAACTTTCATCCTTCCCTCCGTCAGAGAGATAGAGCAGGCAATACCGGTTTTCGGGGCCCAGCCATGATGCTCCACCGAAAACCCATTTCTTTCCTTCCGCTGCAGAAAGCTGGTCCAGGTCAAGTACCGTCTCCCACGTCTCCTTGCCTGCCAGGTAATCTTTCTTAGGCATACGTCTCCAGAGACCTCTCTCGTTCTTCTCGTCCTTCCACAGGTTGTAGGAATAGTCTCCTGTAATTCCGGGGTAGATGATCCGCTCCCTGTCATTCAGTACTTCATTGAATCTGTCTCGCAACTCCGTGTAAACAGGAAGCGTGGTAAGCGCCTCGTCAGAGAGTTGGTTCTGAGCCCGTGCCCAGTCAAGTGCTTTCTCGTCAAGCACTTCCTCAAGCCAAATGTAAGGATCGGAGTTGGCTGAATCCCCGCTCTTGCCGCTGCCGCAGCCGGGTAAAACAAGTGCCAGCATAATAAATGCAGTCAGGTTAGTTAATGGTTTCATCTTTTGAATATTTACGACTTCTTATCATTACGTTGATTGTTGCTGCGAGGATCAGTGCTTCCCCTGCAATGAAGAGGGGCCATCTGTAGCTTTCAGGTATATAGCTTGTTATCATCTCAGCAAACCGTTCGCCTGCTGCCGGATCACCCTTGGCGCCAAGCGCCCCGCTGTCAATGAGAAGACGGGAATAATCCGCCATGTAGGTGTAGAGAATAACAAGCGCTCCGCTGAAGACCAGTATCCAGTCCGAAACCCCCAGCCTGATATAGTATCCCTTTTCCTGCCTGCCGATGAACAGGAGGGCCATAAGAATCATTGTCAGGGAGTTGATAACCGGCGCCAGTACAGGCCCCAGCCATGAAACGGGTATCAGGAAGAGCAGGTCCCAGGTGAGGAGCGAGGCAGGCCAGCCCAGAAGTAGGTTGAGCGCAACATAATAGAATATGTCCCATACCCCGAAGGCAAAGAGGGCATAGAAGAGCCTCTGAAGCCCGTTTCTGCCTGCTAATATGCCTGCTGCCGCCAGCATCACCAGGGTGGCAATCTCCCTGATCCACTCAGCTTTGACCAGCTCTGAGGACATCAGCTTCAGAGGAAATTCAAATCCTTCAGGATAATAGAGTTCCCTGAGGTAGACGACAACCATGCCTTCCAGGAAACCCATCGCGATTGCAAAGATGGCAAGCCAGAGGAAACGGCCTTTCCATTTCAGGGATGTATCTTTCATGTTGTTCAGAATTAGCGGGGGAAATTACAAAATATAAGGAATAACCGCTTTCCTTCCGGCAGGGTATTCCTCAAAATGCCCTTTGTACCACCTGTGGTGCGACAGCGCCCTCGGAACGAGATTGCAGAAGGTCCAGATGAAGAAGGAGAGAGCAGGCAACGACCAGCAGAGAAGTGCATAACCCCCCCACTCAACGATTTCACCAAACAGGTTTGGACATGAGACTCTCTCAAACAATCCTCCGCGCGGGATCTGGTAGCCATTGCTTGTTTTCTTTCTCAGGTGAATAAGCCTGTTATCGGAGGTGATGTTTACAGCCATACCGGTGAGGAAGATAAGCAACCCGGCGATGAAACGGGGATCAGTCAGCCATGCCGCACTGTATTGCGTTTGAAGTGTCCCTGTGAAGTATCCGAGGAAACCGGCATTCGCAAAATTAAATAAGATCGCCATCAGCGCCACCACTAACGGCATCTCCTTGCCACGCGTCCTTATCCGCATCGGGTAGATGATTGCCCGGTTGGTGTAGTGTGCCAGGTAAAGCCCGGTTATAATCCAAACCGTCAGTGTTTTTGGAGCAGTGCCGGTAATGACTAGTGTCAGAAAGATAAGCGGTGCGGGAAGCTCCATTATAAACCAGCCAAGCCTGTCGGGGATCGTCACACCCCAGGATCTCTTCGAATGCCGCCCGAAAGGAGCTGTAATGAACAGCAATACGATGAATATGACAATGGCCACTGAGATCCACAGCCAGACCATAAAGTCGAAGAGAGTCTTTTCCATATGTTCAGGTTTGCAGTTGCCAGAATCAGCTGTTTTAATCCGGTTTCTGGCAGCACATTGTAAAAATAACAATCATTTCGAAACCGGTACTTATGAAAATGGCACCGTTGTCTCAGAAGGAAATATTAAGTAATTTGGCATCGTCCGGGGCTTGCAGTTCCGGGTGCCAAACAATTCTAAAGACTGGATATGTTTTCACCAAGGGCAGCATTGGTTTTGTCAATGATAATGAGCTGTTTTCTGAATACTTCAGGGCAATATGCTGTTGGTCACTCAACTATGGAACTTAGCGACGAAGCCAGGGGTAACCGGAAGGTGAAATTTGAAGCATACTATCCTGTTACGGCTCCGGCAGTGAATGAGACACATTCAGGAACAGATGACGGCAAATTCCCTGTGATCTGCTTTGCCCACGGATACCAGCACCCCGGAGACCAGTACGGTAACCTTGTTAACATGCTGGTCCCGGCAGGTTATATAATGCTTAACCTGACTACTTTTGAAGGTCCTTTCCCGTCTCACAGGGGCTACGCTGATGAAGTCAGGTTCCTTGCAGCCTCGGTAGCGAACCTGTACGCAGATACAGCCTCACCTCTTTACGGCATTGCCGATACTCTTGTCATCCTGATGGGGCACAGCATGGGAGGTGGAGCGATGTTCCATGCCGCCGTTGATAACGCTGATGTTGATGCCGTTGTTGCCCTGACACCCTACGACATAAGGCCCTCAGCCATAGAGGCTGCCTCGCGTGTCACTGTTCCGACTCTGATCTTTTCCGGGACAAGTGACTGCATAACGCCACCTGAAAAGAATCACATGCCAATGTATGAGAGTTCGGCTTCGGAGGACAAAACATATATCTCGATTATCAACGGATCACACTGCGGCATGGGTGACAGCCGCAAGTGCTTCACGGCAGAGCGGATAGCAGGTTGCAGGGGAGGGATGGACACCGAAGAGCAGACCGCCATCCTGGCTAGATACATGATACCCTGGCTTAATTTTTTCCTGAAAGGGGAGAGGGACGACGGACTGATATTCAACAGCACTTTGGAAACTGACGAATCAGTCACCTGGCTGCAGTCGAGAACGCTGGTTAGAAAACTCCCTGAGCTCTGAACCCTCTGTTTTTCGCCATCGGCTTTTCACTCTCTGCTTTTTGTCCTGAGTTCGGAGGCTTTCGCCCTCTACTTTTCGCTCCGCGCCCTTCGGTCAATGACCTTGGCCCTCACCCCTTCGCTCTGCGCTACTTCTTCAGGCTGGCCTTTGAGAAGATGTGCTCCGGTATGGGTACATTGAACTCGATCTCTTCGATAATAAACTCTGTTCCCTTGCCATCGCGAAGCATGTCACGGAAGAGAATCTTTCTCGGATACCACCTGTTGCCGATCTTCTGCACATCAGAGAGCTCGGTTCGCTTCAGTAGCGTACCGCTCTTTGCATACATCTCTTCCCTCAGAGGAATATTCCGCTCCCGGTCAACCCAGAGCTTCATCCCCTGGTAGGCAATGTCAGGCACAATCGCTTTAAGATCCACCACCCAGCACTGACGGCCATCTACCGCTTCCGTACCTGTAACATTTGCATTGTACTGCCGTACCAGGCTGTTGTCTTCCATCAGATCCTCATATGACAGATCTGATCCCATGACAGACTGGCGGAGCATGTGGCCGGCAATCTGGATTATACGGTCCGTGGAAGGGGAATAGATCCAGAGCTGCTCTTCCAGCTTCAGCATCTTCGTTCCCTGTTCCCGGGCCGGAAAGAGGTATTCAGTGAACGACTTCTTCTCGCCGGCGGTCCAGGTCTTCATCTTTACCGTATGGGTGCTCCTCCGGCCGTATATAATCATCGAGGAGGTGAATATCCTGTTCTCGGATGACATGTTACCGTCAATCTTTTGAAGGAGTTCCCTGCCGTCAGGATACTGTGCCGAAACCGGTATAAGGCTGCATGTCAGCAGCATAATGGATAAAAATCTCTTCATGATTCAAGCTCTTTGAATAGTTGTGCTGTCTGTCTTTTGTAGATGCCGGCCCCTGCAAGCATGGTGCCAATCTGGGTTGAGACAAAACCGGGGATGAAGCCTGCCAGCCATGTCCACGGTGTGATCTGAGCCCTGAAGACCCGTGGCATCATGATAGATGCGTTCTTCATCATCATCCCGAGGTCAACTCCATGCTCCTGGAGATAATAGGCTATCAGCATCCCGAAGGCCAGTCCGGTCAGTGAAGCAAAAAAACCGATGATGAGTGATTCAAGAAGCATGGTTTTATATACATGGCTTTTCTCTTCACCTATTGCAAGTCTCATGCCGAACTCGCCGTATCTTCTCAGTCCGCCGAGCAGACCTGCATTCCACAGTATCAGTGACATGGCAAGAATGAAAACGGCAATGAGGATATTCTGAAGCTTGCCGGAGTACTCCACCAGGAAACCCATGTTGTTCTGCTCAGACAGGGCTTTCATTACAGGAGAAAACTCATCCGCCTCTGAATAGTACCTGGAATTGAAGCTTTTCGTGACCACAGCCGCCAGCTCGTCGGAATAGACGCCTGACCTGAAAAACCCGAGCACCTCTCCTGTTGCATCGGCCATGTTGAGTGCTTCTCTTGTGTCGCTGAGGTCTGCTATAAGTGTCCCCCTGTCGAGGGCCGTGGTTCCGAACTCAACCGTACCGCTGAGAATGAAGTTGTACATAGTCAACTCTCCAAGCATGCTCGTCCCCACAAGTGTGAAGGTATCCCCGGTCTTAAGTCCCAGCTTTCCTGCAAACTCGCTGCTCAGCAACGCTTCCTTCCCCGTGGCCGGCAGCCTGCCGCTCCGGATAGAGGAGGGAATGTTCATTCTCTCCATCTCGGCATTATTGCCCGAGAGCAGGTCAATTGCAATACCCATCGCCGGTCCCTGCGCCCTTGTCTCGCCTGTGCTGTCCGGGACATCTATCAGGCCGGCGAAATAGATCCGGCTTGCAAAATCCATCTCAGGATAAGCAAGGGAGATGGCATCAAGCAGAGTATCCGCACCTAGGATGGCCAGGTCATTGGGCGACTGAGCGGCGTTTTCAGCATAGGCCCTTGTCATGACTTTGACATGCCCTGATGAAAACCTGGCGCTGAATTCAATGCTGTTGTTTATGACTCCCGTGATCCAGGCATGGAAGACGACTGTAAGCATCACTCCGATCGTGGTCACCAGAAAGGGGAGAAGACTCCTGTTCCTGTCCCTTATTAGTCCCTTGAAGAGAAATCTTATCATAACATCCTCCCTCTTAAGGCGTCGGTCGGATTGAGCTTCGCAATCTTCCGCGAGGGCCAGTAACTTACTATTGTTGTCACAATCATAACTATAAGTACGGTGCCGGCAATGAGCGACAGACTGTAAACCGGGTAAAGTTTCTCAGCCATTGCTATGCCGAAGTCGCTGCTGCTTACAGGTATTGAAATGCCTTTTATTGCCTGCATTGTCAGCAACGGTATGCCGTACAGTGCACCAACCACCGCTGCAAGCACTGAATGCATTGCACCCTCGGTGGTGAAAAGCCCCACAACCTGCCGCCTGGTCATCCCGAGCGCGATGTAGGTGCCAATCTCCTTTTGCCTCCTGAAGATTGAGAGCACCTGCGTGTCAAAGACGGCAAGCATTGCCATCATAAGCAATATGCCCCAGATTATTACCCCTATCATTCCCTTTGCCTTGATGATATCCTCTATGTCTGACAGAAGCTCCTTCTGCTCCTTCATTATCCATCCTTCGTCTGCCGGCAGAGACTCCGGCGCATTGCCCTTCACAAGAAGAGTTGCCTCACCGGGCATCAGCATCATCGTCTGAAGATTCTCCAGTGATAACCAGAGCTGTCCGACATCAACGGAAGGGACCGTGGTTTCAAAGATCCCCGCAATCCTCACTTCGGTGGCATCGAAGGTGCCGTTTCTGTCTCTCCACCTTACCGTCACGTAATCGCCTTCATTCAGACCCGTGCTTTCTGACATTGATTTTCCGATTATTGCCGGTATGTCACCGTCTGATGAGCTGAGCAACGCCGTCGGCAGCTTCAGCGACTGCTGTCCGGGAGGAATGCCCTTAATCAGAACCGATTGCATCCTGCCCTGCGGGTAAATCGTGCCCTGGGTGATTAGAACCGGCACAAGACTATTCTGTTCAGCTGCCTTGCCGTACGGTTCGGGGAGCATCCCGTGACTGTCATTCAGGGTGAACGGGTCATAAGGGTCATAGTTTCTGTGCCAGAACTGTCCCTGACCCACTTCCCATTCTATCATGTCGTTTTTTGCCTGCCGGTCCCATCCCTCAAGCAATCCTTTTGTCCAAATTATGATTATAAAGGAAAAGGAGAGGACGATGACATTCAGCCAGGTCCGCAGACCCGCTCCCAGCAGATTTCTCAGTGCAAGTTTGATAGCCAGCATGGTATCCTCCTCCGGTCAGTTTCTGTCAATAATCTCATCTTTGGCCACCCTGCCGTCTGCCAGCCAGATCTTCCGCCGCACATACCCTATTACTTTTTCGTCATGCGTGGCAAAGAGAAAGGTTGTCTGCAGTTCACGGTTCAGCTTCTCCATTGTCTGCAGGATGTTATGAGAGTTGGCAGCATCAAGATTCGCCGTAGGCTCATCCGCAAGCACAACGGCAGGTCTCTTGACCATCGCCCTTGCAATTGCCACCCTCTGGCTCTCACCACCTGAGAGTTGCGCAGGGCGCGAATTAATCTTGTCTGTCAGACCAACCCACTCAAGTGCGTCAAGAACCATCTGCCTTCTCTTGCCCGTCTCGATTTTTTGCAGTAGCAGCGGAAACTCCACATTCTCAAAGACCGTATGAACCTGAAACAGGTTGTAACTCTGAAATATGAACCCCAGCTGCGACTTGCGGAGCGAGGCTGACTCTGCCGCACTGAGCTCACCCACTGAATGGCCCAGGATGACGGCTCTGCCCTCAGACGGGTTGTCAAGCGTGCCAATGATGTTCAGCAGGGTTGTCTTGCCCGAGCCGCTCGGTCCGATTATCCCCGCAAATTCCCCCTTCCCGAAGGTGAGATCAATGCCGTTCAGGGCGGTGAACCTGCCGCTTCCCATCGGAAAGTGCTTCTTCAGCCCTTCAATACTTATTATTGCTCCGTTTTCCATCTTTGAGTTTTATATAGCTAAATGTCAAGAACCAGCATTAACTGGAAACCGGTTCCGGCAAATGAACTGCTGCCTTCACCGCTGCTGTAGGGGAGAAGTTCGTCAGGATTCCAGTAAGTCATAACATAAAATGTAAGATAGTCATATTTGAGCTGCAGGTTGAGAAACCTGTACCACTCCTTTGTATCCCAGTTGTAATAAAGCATTCCCGATATGTTATGCGATAATGCGATCGGATAGCTGAGTGACAGCGTCGAATAGTTTCTTTCAATACCGGTTTCGGTCTCATCAGGCATGTTTGCATACCTGAAGTACTCGGTTGAGAAATTAAGACCTTTGCCAATCCCGAAGGTATAGTCAATGCCCAGGCTCAGGTAGCTTTCCCATTTTGTTACAAGGGGATTATCCTTTTCATTCAGTTTGCCGACCACTTCAAACCATATCCCGGGCCCGACATCCCATTTCCCGTCTGCCGCAAAAAGCTGCTCACTGTAACGGGTATCAACGGGTCCCGGAATCTGAGCCGCGAGTGCTGAATAATCAGCATCACGGTGATGATAGCTGAGGGCAAGTTCCCCCTTTGGAACGGGAAGCTGAACTCTGCCGCCGTATTCAGGTATCTCCTTCAGTGATGGAACAGCCTCCCATCCCTTCGTTTTATCATTTCCATAAAGTCCCCAAAGCCAGATGTTTGCGTTATTATCGAAGTAGTACCGGCCAAGCAGACCATAGACACCGTCGGTAAGCATAAGCGGATCCCTGAAATCCATCTTGTCAAACCACATCAACGGCCTGAGGATATTGGATGAGCCGAAGTTGATTTTCTGAAGTCCTGCCCTTAACTCGAGGTGAGATGTGGAATACCTCAGCCACAGACGGTAAGGCTTGAACCTGAAATCAGTCGAATCAATTCCGCTGCCCGAGAACCACATGCTCCCGAATGTATTGACTGACAGCTCTGCATCAAACTTGCCTTTTTCACCTGCCCTGACCCACGGACTCAGTGTGGGGATGTATCTTATTCCGGTTTGGCCTGCTGCATCTCCCCAAAAGTTCAATCCAAACCAGGTGCTTACCTGGTTGTCCAGTGAGATCCCTGCATTCTGCGCAGAGGCGGTCCCGTTGTCCGGTGAGATCCCTGCAATCTGCGCAGAGGCGGCCCCGTTAACCATTACCAGCAACAGCATTAAGGCGGTTCCTGACAGTAATCTCATTCGCCGGTATTTTTATTTTTTCCTGTCAGCCTCCTGAATACAGCAGGCAGACCGTACCTGTCAAGCATTCTGCCGGGGGTCTTTCCCATCAGAATGAACTCCGATACATCTTCTTCTGAGAACTTCAGGCCCTTATTCTTCTTCAACTCACTGAACCGTAAAAGATCCTTGCGCTGCGACAGCCAGAAAAAGAAATTCACAACCGCCATGAAAAGTCCGAAACGCCAGTCGTGAAAATAGTACCAGAGCCAGAATATCATCAGAACGTAGGCTCCCCAGCGCATCACAAGCACACTTCCCGTTATGAAGCTAAGGATAAATGCGGCCAGGTTAGTTATAATCAACCCGAACCAGTTGATTACCAGCAGTGATCCGATAATCGGTGACTCGCCGCGGCCGCCGCGGAACCTGTAGTAAACCGGCAGGTTGTGGCCTATTACACCAAACAGAGCTACAACCAGGTACCAGGGCTCACTGGTCAGGACCAGTTTTGCCACAAGTGTAGGGATTGCCACCTTGAGCATATCTGCAACAGAGGTGATGCATCCCAGCCTGGCTCCGAGCTTTTTTGTTATTAAGGTGGCGCTGACAAGATCAGATTCAAATTTCTCTTCAGAGTGCGGCACAGGCTCCGCAAACGGCTCTATATTCCTCTTGCCGGTAGCCAGAAAGTAGACTGTCCTTGCCGAAGATACCGATCCGATAAGGTATCCGGCAACTGAACAGATCACTGCCGTGATCATGGGATGGCTCTCAAGATAAAGCAATACCTCATTCATAATCATGAACCGTTAAAACGCCGTTTGATCCGTTAACCGTTACTGTAAATCCGTTGCCGATGGCGCAGCCATTTGGCACTGAAACCATTGCCGGGATACCCATCTCCCTTGCAATTATCGAGCAGTGTGACAACATACCCCCGGTTTCGGACACGATAGCTCCGGCCTTTGCCAGTACCGGTGTCCAGCTGACATCAGAAAAGGGTATCAGCAGCACATCCCCCCGTGATACTTTTTCAAAATCCGCCAGGCTCCTGACAACCCTGGTGGTTCCCGTGTAACTGCCCGGTGAGGTACCGGTGCCCGAATGATTTTTGCTTCTGCCTGTCTCAGGCAGAGGAGCCTCTTCGCCGTAAATGACCACCGGCAGCACAATATCCTTTGTCTCTTTCATCTCACCCATTCGATGTCTGACCCGGTCACGGTAATCATTCACCATATCGGTTCCGCTGTGTTTCATGATCACATCCACCTCGGTGCGTGTCAGATAGAATATCTCATCCGACCTCTCAAGCAATCCGCGTGATACCATCACCCCGCCGGCTAGCAGGAAAAGCCTGCGGAACAGCCCGTACCCGTAAATATATAAAGAACTTATCTGTTCACGGTAAACCTTGAATCTCCCTGCCCGGAGATAAGCCTTTCTGAGTGAAGCCGGAACTTTGATCCCTTTTGCTGCCAGGCTTTCAAAAGTGTACAGTTCACTCTTCCTGTCAGGCACATCTGAGGCAAGGATCATTCTGAAGAGCGCCTCAGGGTCCTCCTCCCACTTGGCATAGGAAAGATCGGTACCGCTCTCGCTGAGATGTCCGAACAGCTCTGTGAAGTGATCAATTTTTCTGCTTATCTCCGACGTTTCGGGAAAACCTCTGAGAGCTGCCATGGATGTGCATCTTTCCCGTATGGCCGGCGGCAGGGCTTCAATCTCCTTCCTGATCTCAACCATATGAGGCAGAGGCTCGTAATTCGCCAGTTCCGGGAAGTCTTTCCTGAAATCAAGGGTGTCATAATCGAGGCCTGCCTTCCCAAGCCTTTTCTTCAGCCCCTTGTGATACATCGTCCCCAGCATAGGAGCGATGATGTTCAGGTATGCCAGTCTGCGCCCGGTTTCAAAGAGCTGCTCATACAGCCTGCCGTAGGCTGCCGGGCTGTATTCCTTTTCCAGACTGAACGCCAGCTCTCTGCACCGGGCCTTAAGCGGCTCAAATTCCCTGAGGAATGTCCTTTCAAAGGCCATCTTCGACTTCAGAAACCTGATTATCCGGAATGTATGCCTGATGCTCCTTATCCCCGGCCTGAATGAGTGCATTCCGCTACCGTTGCCGGTCATGAATTTTTCCAGGCTGTCAGGCGGGATCCCTATTTTCTGAAGGATACTGCCCAGCACGGCAATGTTGAAATAGGCCTGGTAGTAAAAAGGCTTTGCCAGGTCATCGGGCTTTATCTCAAGCGGGCCGGTGATCTCTTCAAGGAGGCCTATCCATGTTCCGTTAACGAGGGGTATATTGACTGACCAGACAAGTGGCTTAACCTGCCCCGGCAGCATCTCTTTGGCCATCTTGCTGGAGTAAACGGCTATTTCCTTTTTCGCCGTTATCTGCCTGAGCTGCAAATAGTAGAGCCGGGTACCGTCATGAACCCATTCAATATCTGTGTGTTTCCCGTAATAACGCCTCAGACGTTCGGTATCTGAGGCCACATTTCTTATGACCTCAATCATGGGATGCTGTTCATTCCCCTCCAGAACCGCCTGTCTCCTTATCCGCCACCGCAGCGGTGTCACTCCCTTCTGCACAAGCTCTTCCCCGGCTCCCTCGACGGCTTCAATAACCGTTTCGTTCTGGTTTGTTACCGGGTTCCTGCTGAAGCTGACACCTGCCAGACGTGCCGGAATCATCTCCTGGATAATGACCCCGCACCTGATTGATGATACCCCGGTCTTCCTGATGTAGTCATTGTCGTTCAGCATCCTGGCTGAATCCCATACCTGTCTTACAGCGATGAGAACCGCATCGGTGCCGCTGACGTCAATGACTGTCTGGAACTGTCCTGCGAAACTGAATTCTTGGGAATCCTCGGCAGAGGTTGACGACCGCACAGCCCAGGTCCTTGCAGGAAGCTTCTCCAGTTCACCTCTCAGGCGGTCCATTATGGCGGGATCCCCGGCCAGATACCTGTCATATGCACCGGTAGTGACTAGGTATGTCATGGGGATATTGAACCCGTAATGATGTAGGAATATAAGTGAGTTGGCCTTATTGCCGGTCTCATCTGCCTTCAGACCTGCCTTTAGTTTTTTTATGAGTGGTTGCTCCTTCATATTAACATCATCAGCGTGTCAGCCTGTTTATCATGCCCCTGAAAACAAATTCATGGAGTGGCATAACGGAATACCAGTATAATCTGCCCTTCAGTCCGAGTGGCCTGAAGGTGGCTGTCTGTATCAGCGTTCCATCTTCAATCCTGAACTCAAGCCATGCCTCGCCTGGCAGCTTCATCTCGGCAAACAGGAGCAACCTTTTTGCATTGCGGTCAGCAAAGAGTACCCTCCAGAAATCAAGGGCGTCACCGGGAGAGATCTCAGTGTCGTTCTTTCTGCCCCTCCTCAATCCCACTCCTCCTGAAAGCTTGTCCATAAATCCCCTGATTCCCCATAACCAGTTGGCATAGTACCATCCTGTGTGTCCTCCGATGGCCCATATCCTGTTCAGTGTCGCAGCCTCGTCAGTCACCTTTCTTCGTCTTGTATCATTGAAGCAGCCGAAAGTCGGCACCTTCACCAGGTCAGAAAGGCCACGCTCAAGCAACGGTCCCGATAGGGCATCTGTCCAGCTTGAATAAACCCCGTGGCTCTCTATCCTCGCGAAGGCGCTCCTGACAGCCTCGTCAAAGCTGAGCAGCCTTATGCCCAGCCTCCTGTGCAGGTCATTCTCCCTGCAGATCACCTCAACCTTCATGCTGTCAACAAGATTGACTGCCAGCTTGTAAGATGTCGAAGTGACGAAATAGAGCCAGTAGGAGGAGAGTTTCGGTGTCATCACCGGAACAACCCATACTTTTCTCTTCAGGTTGCGAACAGCGGCGAACCTGAGCAGCATATCACGGTAAGTCAGTACATCCGGACCACCGATGTCAAAGTTCTGATCGAAGGTGTCTTCTCTCAGCAGCACTCCGCTGAGAAATTCGACTACGTTATTGATTGATATGGGTTGCGACCTGGTATTCAGCCAGCGCGGAGCGATCATCACCGGCAGCTTCTCCACCAGGTCCCTGATTATCTC
>JAEYZD010000172.1 GCA_023430725.1 Bacteroidota bacterium
CCCGCGGCCGGCCGGCATTGCGCCGTCAGCGGGCTGCCTCAGGATGTGGACCTCGGCAGTGATTACCGCTGACGGCGACGTGGTGCCATGCTGCTATGACAAGAATGCGCACCATCCGATGGGGAACTTGCTAAAGAGCACCTTCCGGGAGATATGGCAGGGCGGGGAGTACCGCATTTTCCGGGAGAGAGTCATGAGAGACCGTCGGCTGACAGACATCTGCAGTAACTGTCCGCAGGGCAGAAGCATCTTTTTCGGGAGGTAATGAATGGATGAAAGAGCTCCCGGAGAGGTTCCGGTTCCGCCGGACAGGATGAATACCTACGGTCTGCTGCATACATTCACTTCCTTCTGTATCGACATCTTCATGCCTGAAGCCATAATTCGCCATCAGCCTGAATTATTGCTCTTGGTCAGATTGCCATCATTTACTAACTTTATACGATTCAAACCGAAAACCCTATGAAAATCCTGAAAGTCACCCTCACAGTCCTTGCCGTAATCGTAGCTGTCGCATTGCTGGCAGGGCTAATCATTGTCCCGGCACTCCGCAAGTCGGGTCTTCCCGAACTTAACGGCGAGAAAAACCTGTCAGGCCTTACGGACGATGTGAAGGTCATCCGTGATGAGCGCGGAGTACCCCACATATACGCCTCGAATGAGCACGACCTCTACTTCATGACCGGTTACATAACAGCCCAGGAGAGACTATGGCAGATGGATATGGTCAGGCACGCCACACAGGGCAGGCTCTCGGAGCTGTTCAAGAGGGATATGTTTGAGACCGATTACTTCCTGAGGGCACTTGGAATGCCAAAGAAGTCGCAGATGGTGCTCGGGAGGGAAGACCCGGCGATCGTGGCCACACTGCAGGCATACACCGACGGGGTCAACAGCTGGATTGCAGAATGCGGCAACAAGCTTCCCCCGGAGTTCAGGATACTGGGTTACAAGCCCGAACCGTGGACGATGATTGATATAACGAACATTATCGGCTTTATCGGCTGGGACCTGGCATCATCAAATCTCTCCAATGAGATCAACAACTATAAACTGACCAGGAAACTGGGCCCGGAGAAGGCCTCTGAACTCATCGCAGACTGGAACATGGTTGATGAGGTTGTCTTCCCTGACTTCAGGCTTGATGACAAGCTTCTCGACCAGGCCACAGACGCCATCGGATCGATGGAGGAGCTTGAAAAACTTGGCATAGTGACCCTCTCCGGCAGCAACAACTGGGCTGTATCAGGGAGCAGGAGTGAGACGGGCAAACCGATTCTGTCCAATGACATGCACCTGGGATTCAATGTCCCGGGATTCTGGATGCAGATTCACCAGGTCATACCGGGCAAACTCAATGTCACCGGCGTGCTCTTCCCGGGTGAGCCTTTTATTATCGCAGGCCATAATGACCGGATAGCATGGGGAATGACAAACCTGAGCGTTGATGACATCGACCTGTTCGTCGAGACTGTTGACTCCACAGGCAACAATTACCTGTACAACGGTGAGTGGCTGCCATTCAGGACGGAAGAGCACATGCTGAAGATGGGACCGGATTCATCGCAGACGCGAATTATTAAGTATACCCATCACGGGCCGGTGATTTCAGGAATGCAGGGCATTGATGATGCCGTTTTGACGATGTGCTGGACCGGGTATGATTACAGCGACGAGATAAAGGCAGTCTACAATCTTAACCGGGCATCGGGCTGGGATGAATTCCGCACGGCGCTTAGCCAGTTCAGGTCAATAAGCCAGAACTTCGCGTATGCGGATGTTGACGGCAACATCGGGATCAATACCGGTGGCGGCATTCCCATAAGGAAGGGCACCGGCCTGCTTCCCAGGAAGGGAGACACAGACGAGTTTGAATGGAAGGGATATGTTCCTTTCGAGCTGCTGCCTTCATCATTCAATCCCGATAACGGATTTGTCTCTTCAGCCAACCAGAGGACCGTGGATGAGTCATATCCCTTCTTCATCAGCGGAGAGTTTTCAATGCCATACCGCATAATGCGCATAAGGGAGATGGCTGCCGGGAAACAGATACTCGGCATTGAGGACTTCAAGAGGATGATTACCGATAACCACTCGGCCTATGCAGCTTTGCTTACCCCTGTGATAATCAGCAATGTATCTGCAGCCGGTGCAGATGACAAAAAATTAAGTACCGTGATTGAAGAGCTCAAGGGATGGAACTATGACATGAGTGCATCGCTTGTGGCTCCCACCCTTTTTGAGTTTGTCAGGATTGAGCTTGCCCGCCAAATAATGCTCGACGAGCTTGATGAACTGTACGGGTCCACGCTCGGAAGGCAGCACGACTTTTATATCTACAGCATGGTCAGCAAGGGCCCGGACGAGTGGATAGACAACACTGACACCCCGGAGAAGGAGACTATGGAGATAATCATTGCGCAGAGCATCAGGGCTGCCTGGGACACACTCACAGCCAGGTACGGTGAGTACGGCGACAGCTGGCAGTGGGGCAAAATCCACACATTCACCCTCGAGCACCCGATGGGAGGGGTGAAGATTCTCAACCGGCTGCTCGGGCTGAACTCGAAGACATACGGCATTGACGGCAGCTATCATACGGTGGAGCCATACGCCTACAGGGACAACTTCAGGGTGCACCACGGGGCCTCGGAAAGGCATATATTCAACACGGCCGACTGGGACAAATCGCTGACAGTCATCCCCACTGGAACCTCAGGCATTCCCGGGAGCCCCTTCTACCTTTCGCAGACAGAGACCTATGTAAACGACGGCTTTTACAGCGAACCATTCTCTGAGGCTGCTGTTCAAGCTGCGAAGAAGCACGAGATGATTTTCAGGCCTGCCGCCGGCAGATAGCATACTTAAAAAGAAAGGTGTCCGGACCTTCCCGCAGCTGGCAGTCAAAATAGCCGGTGCCGCTGCAGCCTTTCCGGATTCAGAGATTGTATCAGATTACAATCTTTATGACGGTGATTTTGCCGTCACAGAAGATGCGGGCCATGTAGATCCCGGGGGCAAGGTTGCCAAGCAGCAGTTGCACCCTGCCGGCATAGGGAGTCAGGGTATCATTCAGCACGGTCCTTCCTGAAGCATCTGCAAGCTCGACCCTTACGGATGAACACCTGTCAAAGGAGGCATTTTCAATATATACGTACTCACCTGCAGGTATGGGGTAGACCTTCGTTTCCGATTCAGTCAGCGTTTCCCCTATGCTGCTCAGAATGCTGAGATTAATGTAAAATATCCCGGTTTCCCCACCCGCACTTCCATCCACCTGTATCCAGTATTTCTGATTGGCCTTCACATTTATGCTGTTGATGACTGGATTGAAGTTTGTCTCGGTGAAATCATCGTTGGCTGCCAGCAGCTGATAGTTGCCGCCGAGCAGGGATGATGCCGATGAAGCGCTGTAGACGGCTATCTGGTTGTCAAAGCCTGAGGATGAGACTGATATTGTCTGGTTCACTTCAGGGGTATAGCTGAACCAAACGCTCCGCTCAACTATATTCTGACCTGTTCCATATTCATTGCACCAGGAGAGCTGCCCGGTGCAGTCGGAGTATGGAGGTATCGGCTCCCCCTCTTCTATTGTGGCGCAGCTGTTTGAGAAGGGTCCCGAAGCACCTGTTGAAATCGCCTGTGCATTCCTGACATTGTCATTTGACTGGGCTTCAAGAGGAATTGTTATGGCAAGAGTATTCTGACATGAACCGTGAATTCCGGTCAGGGTGACCTCTATATCCGTGCTTCTGGTTATTGACCTGCCGTCAATAACCCTGATTTCCACGGGATTGCCGGTATTGTTCAGAATTTGGAAATTGTCATCAGATTTGTCAGAGAGTGTCCACAGGTAAGCCTCTGCCCCGTATGCCTGAAGTGTTAGTCCCTGGAAGGACCAGACACAAGAATCTGCCATCCCTTCAGGGAATGCTCTCAGGGCAAGGGCTGAGCCTGCGGTGATGAAGTTACTGATTGACAGTTCATTTTCACCTGCCTTATTTGCCATTCGCAGAGTCACCGAATAGTTCCCCTGGGCAAGGAAGGATACTTTGGGTGAGGGCGAGGCGGAGTTTGTGCCGTCACAATACAGAACACTCGAGGGGCTGAAAGACCATTCCCAGTCCAGCGGATCGAAGGCCGAAAAGCCTGTCAGCTGCACCGGGGCATTTGTGCATACTGATGTTATCTGTGACAGGAACTGAGGGTCAGGAAAGTTTGTTGCCGGGTAGTATCCGTCAATTGTCTTCACTCCGGATCCGTCAGGGTCGAGAAACGACTGAAGTAATGGATACCCGCTGTTGGAATGGTTCCATGAGTAACTCAGTTTGCCGTAGTAATCGACCTCTGATCCGCCGTGCAGTTGCCCGGTTATCCTTCTGTTCTGGTCCAGGAGAGGCGCCCCCGAAGACCCTGAGGTTGTTATTCCCTCATCAAAAACAACTGCCCAGTGGGTGCCTGAAGGTGACATGCCGCCGCCGTCCCATGTAAGATCTTCAGTATTGATTCCAGCCGGATCATAATCGAGAGCCAGTTTTTTCATCCGGCCGCCGGGATGATGTATTGACGATGAGCTTGCAGGTGTGGCGTCACTGACATCCCAGCCTGCATAATAGGGGCTGTAGGAGAGGGGAACAAGTCTGTCGAACCTGAGAAGCGTATAGTCTGAGTGTGAGCCCGTAGTGAGAAGGGAGGATCCGGAAATCGTCTGTGAAGGATTTGCTGCAATGGAGGTGCAGGCAGCCGCCTCATAGTTGAAGTATGCCACGATTGTGGCAGCTGCCTCTGCCGTACTGATGCAGTGTGCGGCAGTCAGGAAGTATGACCTGACTGACTGGCCGGCATTGTTTATGAGCGCACCGCTGCACAGGTAACTGTAGGTACCGTCATTGAAAGTATACCTGCAGACTGAATGCTTTTCATTCTGAAGAGCTATCCCCTCGTCACAGTTGATGCCAATGTAGCCTTCGCTGTCTATGTTGCCGGATTCAGGATTGAGGATGTCAATATATGCCTGCCCCACGGATCCTATTATGACTTCTCCCTCAAACGGGGCATCAGAAGGCTCGTAATACTCAATGATAACATGACTGCCGGGGAAATCGCCCGTAACAAACAACAGGTCTTCGGTGATATTATAATCAGTGAAAGCTCCCCTGATCTCCGAATAATCCTCATTGTACAGAAAGAGCCTTGCTCCCTCCGGAACCAGGAACTTGCGGAATAAAACCTGCACCGATTTTCCTTCGGGGGAGTTGATCCTGTACTGCCAGTAGGAGGAACCATCCTCCATGTCCGTCCTTTTCCCCTGCTTCCTGATATCAACCCGCACATCTTCAAGTAAGGCATACCTGAGAGGCAGGCTGTTCATGACTTCGTTCTGCTCAATGGCTTCGTTGTCAATCCCGGAAAGTCTGTAGGAAGGAATTGCGGTGCTGCTCTTTATCCCGGAGGTCTTGAATGACTCAGGAAGTCCTCCTTCTGACACCTGTGCCGCGAGAATATGGGATAGCAGATAGGCAAAGGCTATCAGGAGGATTTTTTTCATACGGCAGTTTCTGGAGAGGGTAGGGAGCGGATCCGGGAAGAGTATCAGACTGTAAGAATCTCTTTTTCCTTTGTCTCGACTACTTTTTCGACCCTGGCTATGTGTTTGTCAGTCATCTCCTGGATGATTCTCTCTCCGGTCTTTTCTTCATCCTCAGGCAGCCCCTCCTTAAGAAGCGTTTTCAGTTCATCGAGGAACCATTTCCTGCTTGTGCGTATGCTTATTTTGGCCGTCTCGCCTTCCTGCTTCACCTGCTTCACCAGCTGATGGCGCCTCTCCTCGGTAAGAGGGGGAACATTTATACGGATTACTTCCCCGTTGTTGATTGGAGTCATGCCGATATTTGCAGCCAGTATAGCTTTCTCGATGATTCCGAGCATGTTTTTTTCCCATGGCTGAATGAGAATGCTTTTGGCGTCCGGGGTATTGATGTTTGAAACCTGTGACAACGGTGTCATGGTGCCGTAATAGTCGACGCTGATGCCATCGAGCAGCAGCGGATTTGCCCGGCCTGCGCGAAGATGTGACAGTTCATACTCAAGGTGTTTGATGGCTTTTTCCATCTTCTCTTCGGCTTCGTCCCTGATAAGTTCCAGTTCTTCAGTCATGTGATTGTCAATTATTTTGCCAGTGGCAAATGTAAAAATTTTTCAGAGAGTTATCAATGTCCCGCACCTGATGCCATCGGTCACTGCCTTAAGGTTTCCATCGGTATTCATGTCAAATACAATGAGAGGCATGCCGTTCTCACTGCACATGGCGAAGGCTGTCTGGTCCATGACCCGCAGTCTCTTCTCGATAGCTTCACTGAATGTAAGTGTATCGTATTTCACCGCGGACGGGTCCTTTTCAGGATCCGCAGTGTAGACGCCGTCTACGCGGGTGCCCTTGAGCAGGACATCGCAGTTCAGCTCCACGGCACGCAGGGCGGCAGCTGTATCTGTTGTAAAGAAGGGATTGCCGGTTCCGCCGGCCAGTATGGCCACGCAACCGCAGTCGAGCGCTGATGAAGCCCTGTCACGGCTGTACAGTTCTCCAACAGGTTCCATACGGATTGAGGTGAACAGTTTGACATTACAGCCTGCCCTTACGAGAAAGCTCTCCAGTGCCAGGCTGTTTATCACGGTGGCAAGCATGCCCATCTGGTCTCCCTTGACACGGTCATAGCCCTCCCCGGTGCTGCCCAGTCCCCGGAAGATGTTACCTCCTCCGATGACGATGGCAACCTGGCATCCTTCATCAACTATCTCCCTGATCTGCCTGGCATAGCCTGTCAGCACGGATGCATCAATGCCTGTGCCGTCAGGGCCGCCTGCGGACTCACCGCTCAGCTTGAGCAGGATTCTTTTATATTTCATTACAGTGTCCGTTTTTTGATTGTAACGAAAATAGCAAAAAATGTGCCCGGACAGTCATAAGGTACTGAAAAATGCAGCGACGCTCCTTCACGGGAGCGTCGCTGTAAGCTTCAAACATGCAATAGCATGCTTATTCCTTCTTGTCCAGTGTATCTGTCCTGAAGATGTACCAGATAGGACAGGTCTGTGTCAATGCCGTGAGAACCAATATTATGGCAAGGATGATAAAGATAAGCCCCAGGAGCTTTCCCACGCCAATAAAATAGAGAATAACCAGGATTGCTGCCAGTACAAGCCTGACAATCATGTCTGTTTTACCGATGTTCTTTTTCATAGGTCACTGAGATTTTAGTCATCCAATTTACTATTATTTTATCACATAAACATTATAAATCAAGATCCTGAACTCGGAGGCAGTTAAAAAAGAAACGGCACCGCAAGGGCGCCGTTTCCATATATGAGGTCTGTTAAGTATCAGACGTTAAGCGTATAGCGGACAAAACCGGTTGCCTTGAGCCCCTTGTCCTGGCTCTCGAGGTACTGCCTTATGCTGAGTTTGCCGTCCTTGATGAACTCCTGGTTCATCAGAGTGCTCTCCTTGAAGAACTTATTGAGCTTACCCTGGGCAATTTTTTCAAGCATATCTTCGGGTTTGCCTTCGCGGCGGGCCTGATCACGTGCAATGTCCATCTCCTGTGCAAGTATCTTCTCGGGAACATCATCCTTGTCAACTGACACGGGGTTCATGGCTGCAACCTGCATGGCCACATCCTTGAAGACCTGATGGTCAATACCTGCCTTGCTGAAGCCTACCATGGTGGCAAGCTTGTTTCCGGCATGGATATAGGCCTGAACGGCAGGAGCACTGATGGAGCTGAAGAATGTGAGTTCAAATTTCTCACCGGTGATACCGCTCTTTTCGAGAACCAGTTCTGCAGCCTTCTTACCGTCAACAGTAACATTCTTAAGCCCTTCAAGATCAGCAGGTGCTGATTTAAGGGCTGCATCAAGGATATTGTTTCCGAGTGCAATGAAGTCGGCATTCTTTGCCACGAAATCGGTCTCGCAATTGAGAGCTATCATCATTCCGGTCTTGCCGTCAGCTGTTGTTTTTGCAAGCACAACACCCTCACTGGCTTCGCGGTCAGCGCGCTTGTTAGCGATAGCCTGGCCTCTTTTGCGGATCAGTTCCTGTGCTTTTTCAAAGTCGCCTGCTGCTTCTTCCAGGGCTTTTTTGCAATCCATCATGCCGGCGCCTGTCATCCTTCTGAGTTTGGCGACATCGGCAGCGCTTATATTTGACATAGTATTAAATCTGTTTAACGTTGGTATTCCTATTCTTCCTCTGTGGCTGTCTCTTCATCAGCAACTTCAGCTTTTTCAACTTCTGCCGCTGCTGCTTCCTCAGCCTTCACCGGCTGTTCTTCTTCGTAGTCAGCAGCCTTGAATCTGCTCCTTCTGCCACCTTCCGGTGCCGGTT
>JAEYZD010000200.1 GCA_023430725.1 Bacteroidota bacterium
AGATATGGTGGAACGAGGCATGGATGGGATGGCCCGTCGACCAGAGCTACATCGAATCGTCAAACATAGAGAATGCCCACCTGCTGAAGGGCAAGCTCCTTCTCATCAACGGCGAGATGGACAACAACGTGGACCCTGCCTCAACAACACAGCTTGTGGATGCGCTGATAAAGGCAGGCAAGGACTTCGACTACCTGCTGGTGCCGGGGATGCAGCACAGCAGCGGTGGCACCTATGGGGAAAGGCGCAGGCAGGACTTCTTCGTGGAGCATCTGCTTGGTGTGAATCCTCCTGACTGGAACAAAAAGGAAAAATAAAAAAAGCGATATTTGCAGTCTTATCTGTTTCAGATGACTGACCGACATACAAACACCATCATCTGGGCAATCGTAACCTGCCTGATGTGGTCAACCGCCTATCCCTTCATTAAGGTAGGACTGCAATATTCGACTCCTCTCCACTTCGCGGGAACGCGCTTCATCCTCTCGGGACTGATGATCCTCCCCTTCACAGTCAGGCCGCGGGAATATATAAGGATGATAATGGAGAACAGGAGCCTGGCAATATGGGTAACCATCCTCCAGACCCTGATCAACTATGTTCTCTTCTATATCGGGATGGACCGGGTTCCGGGAGCCCTGGGGGCCGTCATCGTGGGATCACAGCCGTTTGTGACAGCCATTGTTTCACGCATAATGATTAAGGAGGAGCGGTTTACCCGTGCCAAGGTGATTACAATCATTCTCGGACTGACTGGGATTGTGCTGGTCAGTGCCGGAAGGCAGGGATTTCACTTCGGCCTGCCGGGAGAGGTGGCAGGAATAATAATGATATTTATTGCAAACATATCAACCGCCACAAGCAACGTGCTGGTATCAAAGAAAGGGAAGAACATGGATCCGCTGGTGCTGAGCTCCTTCTCTCTTTTTACCGGTGGCGTAATTATGTTCTTTATCTCCTTTGGCTTTGAGGAGGTGCCGGTAAAGCCCGATTTCCCGATGGTTTACTGGCTGGTACTGGCCTGGCTCTCATTCATGTCTGCCTTTACCTTCTCAAAGTGGTACGTGCTGCTGAAGCGCCCGGAGGTGAAGGTCAGCGAACTGAATCTCTGGAAATTCATCATCCCAGTCTTCGGAGCCATCCTGAGCTGGATGATAGTACCGGGAGAGAATGCCGACTGGGTGACTGTAACCGGAATGATAATAATCTCGTTCTCCCTGATCTGGTTCTTCGGATACAAGGGACGGCGAGAGCGTAAGATCGATGAGGTCCCAGCCGGACCGATGGCCAAATAGAATTGCGATTTGTGATGTTCGATTTATGGTTTAATTCAAACATCGCAAATCGCAAATCGCAAATCCAAAATGTTTTTCACCAGTCCGCTGGCCACTCCGACAGGTTCTTGAAGAAGAGAAGATCCTTGTAGTGCGGTTTGGTCTTCTCCTCAATTGCAAGCATCTGGTCAGCCGTAAGCGGCTTGAACTCCTTCGCTATGCGGATATTCTCCTCCAGCTCGGCAACCTTGTCAAGACCAATGATGATCGTACTCACAGGAAGCGTCAGCACATAATCCATCGCCTCCTTCATTGATATTATGCCACCATTGGCAAAGATTCTGTCACGGGCGGGAATCTTCATCCCCACGATCCCCATCTCCTTCTTCACTGCGTTCGGCAGAAACTTTTCGATGAACGGATCATGATGCTTGTCGGCCGCATTGATTGCAACCAGTACATTATCAAACGGGAACCTTTCATTCAGGGCGTTAAGAACATCAGGACCCTCGTGCCCGCTGAACCCGATAAACCGTATCATCTTTTCATCACGTGCCCTTATCATAGCCTTCAGGACACCCCCGTCACCGGTGATTTTGTCGAGGGTCTCCATCTCAGACATCCTCACGTTATGGATCTGCCACAGGTCGAGATGATCAGTGTTAAGTTGTCTCAGTGATTTTTCAAGCAGTTTGAGTGATCCGTCATAGGTACGGTCATGTGTCTTGCTTGCCAGAAAGACCTCCTTGCGGCGGTATTTCATAACCTGGCCCATATTCCTCTCACTAGTCCCCATCGCATCGGCCCTGGCAACTGTCGGCGTCTGCCTGCCATAGGCAGCGGCAGTGTCAATATAGTTGATACCCAGGTCCAGCGCACGGTTGATGATCTCAACTGAGATATCCTCCTTGCCCGGGATCTCGATGGAACCCTGTCCCCCGAGGCTGTATATGCTTACCATATGACCTGTTTTGCCAAGCGACCTGAGGGGAAGCTTTCCCTTTCTTATTTCCGCGAAAGGCTGCCCGAATGCATCGGCGTAGGGAGCGACACCTGCAAGAGCTGTCAGTGCAATCATCTTCTGCAGGAACTCGCGACGGCTGTTTGAATGTTTGTCTGGCATTGATTTTTATTTTAAAGATAAACCCATTCTTCCGCTTAAAGTTTAGTAAACTGTATAATATTTATCATGCACCCCTGCCGAATTTGCTGGCGGCATGCTCCTGATACCCTCTGCTGTTCCCTGTTACTGTATAGAATATCATCATGACAGCTGCAAGGAGAGCCATGGCTGCACCGAAAAGGAACGGGATGGATGAATTGACCCTGTCATACAGGAATCCGGCAATGAGGCTCGCAGGCAGGAGGGTTATCCCCACCAGGGCATTGTAAATGCCGAGGCCGGTTCCCCTTCTGGCAGAATGAACAAGATCAGATACGAAAGCCTTCTGGATACCATCAGTCGCTGCCGAATATAACCCGTAAAGAGCAAAGAGAAAAATGAGCATACCCTTCCCGATATCCAGCCCGAAAAAAAAATAAACCACGGCATAGATCAGAAAGCCTGCCACAAGCAGCTTTTCCTTGCCGATCCTGTCGGAAAGGGAGCCGGCAGGCACAGCAGCCGCGACTGATACGACATTGGTAACCAAATAGACAAGCGGTATGAAAGCTACCTTTATTCCCGCCTCGTTTGCCTTGATAAGCAGCAGCGCGTCAGTTGAGTTGCCAAGTGTAAAGACAAAGATTATCCCAAGGAAGAACCAGTAACGATTTGAAAAGTCCCTGAAGCGGAACCGGGTGAAAAGCTCTACTTTGTTTTTCCGTGCCTCTTTTATTCCGAAGATTATGACAAAGACTCCAGCTATAGCAGGTATCCCGGCAATAAGAAAAAGCAGCCTGTAATTTCCCGGAAAGAGACTCAGTAGTGCAAATGCAATGAGAGGTCCGGCTATTGCTCCGCTGTTATCCATTGCCTTCTGCAGGCCAAAACCACGTCCGGTCTCGTTATTGGTTACAGAGGCAGCTATCAGGCTGTCACGTGGAGCCGTACGGATGCCTTTCCCGAATCTCTCGGCAAACCTGAGTATCAACACCTGCATCGGGGATAAGACGAGGGCATAAAACGGCAGGATGACTGCGGAAAGCGCGTATCCGGCCAGCATGAAAGGCTTGTTCTTCCCGATCCTGTCACTCCAGAAGCCCGACAGAGCCTTTATAAGAGAGGCAGTGCTTTCGGCAATGCCCTCAATCAGCCCAAGGCTTGCCTTTGATGCACCGATTGACATCAGGAAGAGAGGCATGACCGAATAGATCATCTTCACGGATGTGTCTGTAAGAAAACTGGTCAGGCCAGTAAAGAGTACATTTCTTTCGAATCCGAGTATTTTCGATCTGCTCAGCTCAGACGAGGCTGAAATTACGGTCTTGCTAATCCTTGTCATGTCTCATTCACCCACAGGATGGAAATTCAATCCCTGTCGCTCTGCACACCATTTATCCTGAACAGTTTGAACAATTCAACCACCGGTATCGGAGCCAGAGCCATCAGGGTGACTATAATCCAGTGCTCACGGTCCATGACTGCAAGGCTGAATGCTTCGCGAACCGGTGGCACAAGGAGAACGATAAGGCCGATTGCTGCCGACGCAAAGATTGCCCCGATAAGTGGCTTGTTCTTTAGCGGATTCGTCCTGAAAGATGAGCTTGCATTTGAATGCAGGTTCCGCACATGCACCAGTTGGGCAAACATGAGCGTTGCAAAGGCCATTGTGCGTCCCAGCTCCTCTCCACCGTCATGCAGGCCCATCACATAGGATACGAGAGGAATGCAACCGATCATCAGACCCTGGTACATCACACGCCAGATCATTCCCTTTGTCATAAAGCCTCCCTTCGGATTTCTTGGTTTCCTTTTCATGATGCCCTGCTCCGGAGGGTCAACGCTCAGAGCCAGAGCCGGGAGACTGTCAGTAACGAGGTTGATCCAAAGAATATGAATGGGAAGAAGGGGCATGCCCATGTTGAATATCGAGGTGACAAGGATAAGAAAGATCTCGCCGACATTTGTTGACAGAAGGTACTGGATGACCTTCAGAATATTGTCATATATCCTTCTCCCCTCCTCCACGGCAGAGACGATTGTGGCAAAGTTGTCATCCGTCAGGATCATATCGGCTGCACCCTTGGCCACATCGGTGCCTACAATGCCCATTGCAGCGCCTATGTCGGCCTGCTTGAGCGCCGGTGCGTCATTGACGCCGTCACCGGTCATGGCCACCACCTCATTGTGACTTTGCCATGCCCTGACTATGCGTACCTTATGCTCAGGAGCCACCCTGGCATAAACCGAAAAGCCGGAGACTCTCTCATTGAGTTCCTCGTCCGAAAGTTTCTCAAGCTCGGAGCCGGTGATTGCTGTATCACCATCCTTGTAAATCCCGATCTCCCGGGCAATCGCAAGCGCCGTGGTCTTGTGGTCTCCGGTAATCATAACCGGTCTGATGCCGGCTGTATTGCATCTGGCAACTGCGTCCAATACCTCCGGGCGGGCCGGGTCTATCATCCCCAGAAGCCCGATGAATATCAAGCCGTTCTCCAGTTCCCCTATTGTTACCTTCTCTGGCGCCTCGGGACAGTCCTTGTATGCCATGGCCAGTACGCGCAACGCTGAATTGGCCATTGTCTCGTTGGCATTCCGGATCTCATCGGTATCGGCCTGCACAAGAGGTCTGACCTCACCATTAATCACAATCTTGTCACAGACACTGAGCACCTCGTCAAGCCCTCCCTTGACATTGACCCGGGTGCTGCTCTCTGACATCCTGTTGACGGTTGTCATCCGCTTTCGTTCCGAATCAAAAGGTATCTCCGCAACCCTGGGATATTTCCTTTCAACCTCATCCTTATGCATGCCGTAGAGCAATCCGAAGTCCAGCAGCGCTGTCTCAGTGGGATCCCCCGTAAAGGTGACAGTGCCATCCTCATCCTTTTTAATGTAAGCGTCGGCGCAAAGGACTGATATTGCAAGAAGCCTCTCTTCCTCAGCATTGAGGGTGCTGCCCGGGGCACTCCTGTTTATCTGGTCATGTTTATGGTTTACAAAAGCCTCCACAACGGTCATCTTGTTCTGCGTCAGCGTTCCGGTCTTGTCGGAACAGATGACGGTTGCACTTCCGAGGGTTTCCACTGATGGCAGGGTACGGATTATGGCATTCTTCTTAACCATCCGCTGCACACCGATTGCCAGCACAATGGTTGACACTGCCGGAAGTCCTTCAGGGATGGCAGCTACTGCAAGTGTGACCGCAGTCATGAACATGCTCAGCACCGAGTTGCCATACAGCACCCCGACAAGGAAAATCAGACCGCAGATGCCAAGCGCCACGAGTCCGAGCACCTTTCCCAACTGGTTCAGACGCTTGCTCATAGGAGTATCCGTGTCCTCCGCATGCTGAAGCATGTTGGCAATCTTGCCAACCTCAGTCTTCATACCCGTGGTGACAACAATCCCGCGACCCCGGCCATAGGTAACCATGCTGCTCGAGTATGCCATGTTGGTCCGGTCTCCAAGTGAAATATCCTCTCCGGATATGGGTTCTGTCTGCTTGCTGACAGGTACGGACTCACCTGTCAGGGAAGATTCCTGCACCTTCAGGTTTACCGCCTCTGACAGACGAAGGTCA
Source organism: Bacteroidota bacterium (assembly GCA_023430725.1). GTDB lineage: Bacteria > Bacteroidota > Bacteroidia > Bacteroidales > VadinHA17 > SR-FBR-E99. Next base: position 5,960 of record JAEYZD010000200.1, read on the forward strand.
GCAGGTATCACTGAGCCCGTCTCAAGAATAACTATATCGCCAGGAACCAGGTCACGGGTAGCCAGCTCCCTGACCGTACCGTCACGCATCACCTTTGATGCCGGGGCAGCCATGCTTTTCAGGGCCTCAAGCGATGTCTCAGCCTTCTTCTCCTGAATGGCACCGATGAGTGCATTGAGAACAAGGATGCCAAGGATAACGAAAGTGTCAAGCAATCCTTCTCCTTCCATGACTCCAACCACTCCTGAAATTGCCGCAGCAACAAGGAGAATAATGATCATCAGACTCTTAAACTGGGCAAAAAACATCATGAAAATGCTCTTCCGGCCCTTCTCTTCCAGCAGGTTATAGCCATATTCCTCCTGCCTCCGCTTTGCCTCTGCAGAGGTCAAACCTGCTGTCTCACTGGTTTTCAGCTGATCCAGAACTTCCTTAATCTCCTGATTGTAATAGTATGCCATGACTCTGTCATCGATAAGTTTGGTATGCAAATTTAGGATGAATTTGCAAGGTCTGGCTGCAGGACTAAAGATTATCTCCTGGCCGGACCGGAATTCCTAAACTGCAGAGGACCGATAAACGGCATCTTACCATCTCCTCATTGAGGTCAGACAGGGTTGTGTCATTCGGTCTTGATTGAATCTGCCGGATTGGTTACAGCAGCCTGGTATGCCTTGTAGCTGATTGTGGCAAAGGTTATCACGAGTGTCAGCAAGCCTGCCAGGATGAATACAACCGGACTCATGCTGCTTTTATAGACATAGTTCTCAAGCCAGTTGCTCATGAAATAATATGCTACCGGAAATGCTATGACAATTGAGATCAGTGACAGGATAATGAAGTCCCTTGTTACAAGCTTTAAAATCGTCCGCTCATTTGCACCGAAGACCTTGCGGATGCCTATCTCCCTGGTTCGCTGTTCCACCGTGTATGAAGCCAGGCCGAAGAGGCCAAGACAGGCAATCAGGATTGCCAGTACCGTGAACAGGGTAAATATCAGGCCCCGTTTTTCATCAGACTCAAACTGCCTGTTGAACCGTTCCGAAAGGAACGTGTAACTGTATGGCTGGTCCGGGAAAACCTCCTTCCAGCTCGATTCAATATGGCTGAGGGACTGTTCGACATTCTCCTCACTGATTTTGACATAAACTATATTGTTAAGTGTTCTGTATGCCAGAAGCAGAGACTCAATCTCGTTGTACATTCCTGTCTGATGATAATCCTGCATCACACCCACCACCCTGGCTCTCAGCGTGTTTTCATCGCCTGCCTCAATCTTTTTACCTATCGGATCATTCCAGCCCATTCGCTTTACGAACGTTTCATTCACAATAACTCCGGACAGGGTATCTGAAGGCATATCCTCCTGAAAATCCCGACCCTGCACCATCTTGATTCCCAGTGCTTCAACAAAATCATGATCGGCAATTGCAAAGTTAATACCGCGCTGAACCATGCCCTGGTCGGTTTCGACATCGAAGAGAAGCTTGCCTGAGCCCTCTCCCACCCGGCTGGACGTGGCGGATACATATAGTATGCCCGGATTTTCAAGCAGGGCCTGTTTCAGGACTGGGTATTTCCTTGCCATAGGTCCGTTCAGTTCAAGGCTGAGAACATTTCTCTGATCAAATCCCTGGTCCATTTTCTTCAGGTAATTGAGCTGCCTGAAAACGACCAGTGTACATACTATCATTATTACCGAAACCGCAAACTGAATAACAACCAGTATTTTACGAAATAAACTTCCGGCAGTGCCCTGGGTAATCTCCCCCTTGAGAACGGTAACCGGACTGAACCTTGAGAGGAAGAAAGCAGGGTAGCTGCCCCCGACAAACCCGACAAGCAAGATTACTCCAATCATGCCCGACAGAATCACAGGGCTGAATATGACATCAGTATCAAAGGATTTTCCGGCCAGGAGATTTAACCTGGGAAGAAGCGCCATAAGAAGGATAATGCTTATTATGAGTGATAAAACTGTAAAGATGACCGATTCGGACAGAAACTGCAAAACAAGCGGGCCCCGGCGTGAGCCGACTACTTTTCTGAGGCCAACCTCACGTGCCCGGCTGGATGAACGGGCAGTTGAAAGGTTCATGTAGTTCATCGCGGCAATCAGCACAAGGAAGATTGCAACAATACCAAATATATATACATAGGTAATGCTTCCCGTGGGTTCCGGTTCCCCCTCCTTGGTCGAGTAAAGATGAATCTCCCTGACAGGCTCAAGAAGGTATTCAACCTTGACATTCACCGGCCCGAAGATTGGTTCCATATAGGCAGCATACATTGCCTGCATTTTCGCTTCAAACGCCTTGACATCAAGTCCTTCCGGGAACAGAAGATATGTAAACACCCCGAAGTTCCCCCATGAACCTATCTGCTCCGGCAGATTGGTTCGTGAAGCGAGGGCTCCAAACCTGAAGTGGGAATTGGCAGGAACATCTTCTATCACCCCCGTCACCTCATAGGTCGAACTGCCGGAGGTAAGAGTCCTGCCTACCGGATCACCGTCACCAAAATATCTTGCGGCAACTGTTTCCGTGAGAACAATCTTGTTTGGTTCCAGGAGAGCCCTCCGGGCGTCTCCCCGAATCACCCTGTAGGTAAAAATTTCAAAAAGGGCTGAGTCAGCATAGAAAAAATCCTCCTCAACAAACTCCTTGTCTTCATATTTGTAAAGTGCACGGGGCATATTGAAGAATCTGACATATGCCTCCACCTCAGGGTAATCCTGCGCTACCTGGGGCCCGAAAGGTATCTGGGCAACAATCCAGGTGAACTGATCATCAGTCTCCGTTATCCTCGATGAGACACGGTAAATCCGGTCGCCCTTTTCGTGATACCGGTCATAGCTTACCTCGTCCGAGACGTATATCAACAGAAAAAGGGCGCTGGTGATCCCGAGGGTCAGCCCGAGCACATTCAGAAAGCTGTATCCGGGGTGTTTCAGTATGTGCCTGACTGCTGTCTTGATAAGGTTCCTGATCATACTTTTCGGTTTTAGCCATAAAAATAAACCTAATGGAATGACCAGATGCTTTAGGAGATCAATTTATTGCCTGATTAACAGAATATTAACCTCGCTCCACCTGGTGAATCGTATGATTTTTTTACGCTTTCCGTATGATTTTTTTACACTTTGCTGAATTGCCTCTTTTGCATATCATTGATTATATGCCAATTACAAGTGCGGCACGCTCTTTGGTTTACTGTATCGAAAATTGGAACAGAGATGAAGTATCTGATATGCACGGCTTTGGTTCTGGCAGCTGTTTTTCCCGGAGAACTGGGTGCCCAGGGAGCAAAATGGTCTCTGAGTGACTGCATAACCTATGCACTTGAGAATAATGTCGGGCTGCAGAGGCAGGTTTTGATTACCGAGACTGCGGCTGTTAACCTTACAAAGTCAAAGATGGATCTGCTTCCCGATCTCAACCTGGGCTCTGATGCAAGAGTCGGATTCGGGAGATCCATAGACCCCGTAACCAACCTGATCACATTCAAGCAGAATGTAAGCAACTCATACTCTCTGAACTCATCGGTTGAACTGTTCAGCGGGTTCACAACCCTGAACACAATCGCCGCCGGCAACTTCATGCTGAAGGCAGGGCTGGAGTCGGAAAAGGTTGCCCGCAATACACTTATAGTTGATATTATGGGGCAATATTACCAGGTCACCTACGCCAAAGGCCTGGAGGCCGCCGCGAAGATGCAGATGGAGCTGTCTGAGAAACAGCTTTTCAGGATCGCCAGGATGGTGGAGACGGGAAAAGAATCAGTTT
>JAEYZD010000035.1 GCA_023430725.1 Bacteroidota bacterium
TCATCCGGATCTGCATGAGCTCAACAGCTCACTGGCGATGCTGCGTGCCGAGCAGGGCAGGTACGAGGAGAGCAGGGAGTTCTTCCTTAAGGCAGCAAGGCTGATGCCTGAACAGACAAGGATACTGTACAACCTCGGGTTGCTCGAGAATACACTGGGAAACACTGCCCGGGCGGAGGAGTACCTGCTACAAGCACTGAACATGGAACCCGGCAATTACGATTACCTGTATGCCATGGCCACATTCTCCCTGGAGCATGGCATGAAGGATAAGGCATTGAAATATGCCCGTCAGCTTGCCGACAGGTTTCCGGGTGACCAGGCCGCCAGGCAGCTGATTGAGGCTGCAGGAAAATAATAATGAGGCGCATCAAATGCGCCTCATTATATCTATGCAATTATGAAATGCCACTTCAAAATTACATAGTCACCTGTTATTATTATTTCTTTAAATAAAGGAGTTTCTTTTTGATGCCGGAAGGCTATTAAAAACTATACTGTAAGAATGATCAATCCACTCTTTGATATTACTATCACTTATGTTGCCGGTAAAGTTGATTCCGTTCCAATGCTTTTTATTAAAGTGATAAGCCGGTGTTACATCAGCGTATCTCTCCCTTAATTCCAATGCTAACCCGGGGTCGCACTTAAGCGTTAATCCCCTGTTATCTTCAGAGAGGTCAAGTAAGGCAAACATTTTCCCGGCGACTTTAAATACCAATGCCGTATCATTGAAAGGGAATTCTTCAGTCACTCCTTTTTTCGATATACAGTAATTCCTGATTTCTTCCTGATTCATTTATTTCCTCCCTTAATTTGAATGGAGCAATTAGAGAAACTTCAACAAGATAACCTTATTAATTATGTTAAAAGGACATAATATTCTTAACTACCTGTCGACCGGGTACGGCTTATGCTGAGGCCAGCGGCGAGGCTCTTCAGTGATTTTCTTCATCACCACCTCCACGGCTTTCATCAGCTGAGTGTCATATCCCTCTGAGTACTTTTTCGAATCAATGTCAATTATGATATCAGGAGTGACACCCTCATTCTCCACAACCCATTCACCCTTTTCATTGTAGATGCGGTAGTCGGGTGCGGTGATTGTACCCCCGTCAATCAGCTCGATGAACTGGGATACCCCTACCAGTCCGCCCCAGGTGCGGGTGCCTATTATCGGCCCCATTCCGAACCACCGGAACTCATAGGGCAGCTCATCACCGCCTGAGCCGGCATACCTGTTTGTAATGAGTGCCATGTGTGCATCAACAGCCAGGTGCGGTATGGGCTGGTCAACAGATTGCCTGCGTGTCCAGAATGCGTGCGGTTTCTTCTGCAGACGCTGCAGGAAGATCTCCGGATCGAGTCCGCCGCCGTTGAACCGGCCGTCAATTACAAGCCCTTCCTTCTTCGTCTGTGAGTAGAAGTACCTGGGGAAATCAGTAGCTGATCCGTTCCAGGTGTCAGGCAGGTATATGTAACCTATCTTTCCGCCTGAGGCTTTGTCAACTGCCTTGCGGTTTGACTCCAGCCAGTCCATGTAACGGAAACTGTTTTCGCTTCCGGCCGGAACAACAGTCACCTCGCGTGCACCTGTCAGAGTCGGCTTTGAGTTAACTGTCAGTGTCACCTGCTTGCCGGCCAGGCCAACAAAATAACTGTACACCTCCCTGTCAGCCTTTACTTCGGTATTGTTAACCCTGAGAAGGTAGTCGCCCTCAGTAATATTGATACCCGGTTTTGCGAGCGGCGGCCATGCCTCACGCGACCAGTCCTTCTCCCTGTAGATTTTAGCAAAGCTGTAAAGGTTATTCTGGCTGTCGACTGAATAATCGGCACCGAGCATTCCTACATTTACCCGCTCGGCGTTACGTTTGCTGTCTCCGCCGTACACGTATGTGTGTGAAGTGTTTAGCTCGGCTATCATCTCCCCGATGATGAATGTGAGGTCCTGCCGGCATGTGGCCCTGTCGGCCAGTTTTTCGTATTTCAGCCTGATTGCCGGCCAGTCCTGACCATGCATTCCGGGTTCATAATAGTAGTCGCGTTCCATCCGCCATGCCTCGTTGAAGATCTGTTTCCACTCGCTAACCGGGTCATACCATACCTTCAGGTCGGTCAGCTTCAGGGGAGCAGGGTTTCCTCCGTCTGCAGGCATCAGTGACACACCTCCGTCCTTGCGCAGGACGATTGTGCTGCCGTCAGCAGACAGCCGGTAGTCATCAATCCCATCGGTCAGAGCGGACTGTTTCGCCGATTTGAAACTCCATGAGAAGAGGTTCATCGGTCCGTGTCCGGCAACCTCGAAGCGGTTGAAGTTACCCTCGTCGCTGTTGAGGTAGAACAGAGCCCTGTTGTTTACCGCAAGGTTCCGGTAGTTGCCTTTTGCAACCGGGAGTGCTTCCACCCTGTCTGTAATGCCATCGAAGTCGATCCTTATTGTGGACGGTGACCCTGCTGCAGGCACAGCTATTGTCTTTCCTGATGCTTTTGCCTTACCGGCTGCCTGGGCAACAGGAACGACAACGGGTGACACAGCTGCAAGTGGCTCCTCGTCACTTTTAAACGGCATCAGTGATTTCCCGTCTTTTTTAAGGGTTATCGCATAAATGCCCGCAATCTTCTGATATACCATCTCCCACTCGAGATCACAGTAAGTGGGTTCAAACCGGCGGTTGGAGATGAAGACGATATGTTCTCCGTCAGATGTAAACAGCGGGTTGAAATCGTTGAAGAGCCCGTTGCTGATGGAGTTGATGCTCTTTGCCTCAAGTCCGTAGACATAAAGCTGGTACATGAATGCCTCATTCATCTTCGAGTAGACAATATACCGGCTGTCGGGCGACCATGAGTAGTCAAAGATGGATTTGACGTCAAGTGAAACGTCGACATTCTCATATTCTTCCTTGTCAACTTTTGTAATTGCCTTTGAGGCGATGTCAATATACCAGAGTGTCAGTGTCTGGTCTGTCCAGGCAATCTTTTTGCTGTCAGGAGACCACTTCGGGGTGTGGCGGTACCCGGCGCCCAGGGAGGTCAGTTTCACCGGCTCCCCGCTGCCGTCAGGTTTCATGGTATAGAGTTCATATTCGCCTGAAGCGTCAGAGAAGTATGCAATCCATTTTCCATCGGGCGACCATACTGCATCCTTATCGCGGGCTCCCGAAGAGGCGGTCAGGTTGCGTACAGGCCCCTCCTTTTCCGGGAGGGTGAAAATATCACCCCGGGCAACCACAAGTGCCCTGCTGCCGGATGATGAGATATCAGCTCTTGTGATATTGTGGCTTACATCCTTCATAAACGGACGCCGCTCCTCCATGTCGGTAAGGATCTTTACAGGGACCCTGGCGGAGGCACCTGAAGCCAGGTCAAGTTTCCAGATGTCACCGCCAAGTTCATAGACAACCTGGTTTCCGCCGAAATCGGGGTGACGAACATCGTACTCCTTATGCTTTGTGACCTGCTCAATTTTTCCGCTGATCGGATCACAGGACCAGATGTTGAGTACCCTGTCACGGTCTGAGCTGAAGTATATTTTATTGCCGATCCACATCGGCCACCTGTCGGAGCCGTCGTAGTTGCTTATATTGGTCTCCTTGTCTGTCGCGAGGTCGTAGATGTAGACCTCCTGTGCCCTTCCTCCCTTATACCTCTTCCAGGTAGCGTTATCCTGCGAGTCCTTGTTGTAGGCTATCTTCGTCCCGTCAGGAGAGAAACTTCCGCGGGCGGCGTCGTACATGATCATCTCCTCCAGCCCGGTGCCGTCAGGCGATACCATGTACATTTTCACATACCTCGAGGGGCTGTTGCGGCCCGAGGTGAACATGATCTTGTTCCTGAAGGCATTCCATCCAATGACCTCATCCATCCCTGGATGAAACGTCAGCCTTTTTATGTCACCCCCGTCTATATTCATGACATAGACATCGGCATTGCCGTCATATTCACCGGTGAAGGCTATCAGGCTGCCGTCAGGAGATATTTCGGGATATGTCTCACGGCCGTCACTGAATGTAAGCCTGCAGGCTGTTCCTCCATCAGCGGCAACCTTCCAGAGGTCGCCGCCGCTGGCGAAGACGATTGTGTTCCCCTGTATGTCAGGGTACTGCATGAACGAATCCTGTGCGCCGGCGGTAAATACGGTTGCAAGAAGAATCGCTGTCAGCAGCCCGGCAAAATGGATTGCCCTGCCGGATTGGCATTGGTAGTTTTTCATATGATTTGATGATTTAGGATTCAGATTAAAATGTCACCACCATCCACGGCCTGACAGACCATTCTGTTATGAGACCGTTCTTTACGTATGGGTCACGGCTGACAAAGTCGTGTGCCGCCTGGGGAGTGTCTCCACTGAAGATAAGCACAGCCCCGTCTGCCGGCTCGGCCAGTGCTCCGGCCATAAAAAGACGACCGTCACTGTGGAACTCTTCAACCAGTCCGAGATGATCAGGCCGGAACATAGCCCTGCGCTCAATGTAATTTTCTACTGTCTTGTAAAAGAGGATGTAATACATACTGGAAATCTTTAATTGTCACTGAATCTGCTGCAACGGATATTATTCAATCCGTTATTTCAATGCCACAAGTTATAAATTTCACCGGAAGAATACCGGGCCGGAAATGTTAATGCTGATCCCGGAAAGTTGAGTTAACCTGAAAGGATGATCGCGAATCCGGAAGGTTGAATTGATATGGGAGGTTGACAGCGAATCCGGAAGGTTGAATTGATCTGAAAGGTTGATCGCGAACCCGGAAGGTTGATTTCTTTTTTTGTGAAAGATGGCCGTGTAATTTCTGAAAAGCTACTTTTACACACTGGTTATCGTATCAGATCAGTGTAAGACGGACAGGCACAGTTCAAAAACAATCTATTTTCATGAAGGAGACTGAATTCAGGATTTACGGTTACAGGTGGGTCATGCTGTCTGTCTATATGATTGCAATAGCTGTCAACCAGATCATGTGGATCACCTTTGCACCGATTACACGTGATGCAGCGTTGTTCTACGGGGTTTCCGATCTTCAGATCGGTATTCTCTCGATGAGTTTCATGATAGTGTATCTGATTGTGTCAATCCCTGCCTCGTGGATTATTGACACCTATGGCATCCGTGCCGGTGTTGGCACTGGCGTTGTCCTCACCGGGGTGTTCGGGATTTTACGGGGACTTTTCTCGAGTGACTATAACCTGCTTCTTATCTTTCAGGTAGGCATTGCAATCGGCCAGCCGTTCCTGCTCAATTCAATCACAAAGGTGGCTTCAAGATGGTTTCCGGTCAGCGAGAGAGCCACTGCCTCCGGGCTTGGGACACTGGCTATGTATTTCGGAATACTGCTTGGCATGAGCCTGACACCGTTCCTTGTAAACGGCAGGGGGATCGACGGAATGCTTTATCTGTACGGCACCGTATCACTGGCTGCTGCTGTTCTCTTCCTTACCTTCGCGAAAGAGCGGCCCGTCACACCTCCTTGCCGCCCGGACCAGGAGGAGCGTGCCCTTGCCATCGACGGAATGAGGCTCCTTTTCCGCAACAGGGATTTCCTGTGGCTTATGGTCATCTTTTTCATTGGTCTGGGGGTATTCAACTGCGTTACCACCTGGATTGAAAATATCCTGAGCCCAAGAGGTTTCTCCGCTGAACAGGCAGGCATTTCCGGAGGACTGATGATTCTTGGGGGTATCGCCGGTGCCATAATCATGCCGGTCCTGTCAGACCGCTACAGGAGGAGAATCCCTTTCATAATGATTGCCCTCGCGGGAGCCACTCTGAGCCTGGCGGGAATCACTTTCTCCGGAAACTACACGTTGCTACTTGTTTCTGCAGCTGCCTTCGGATTCTTCCTGTTGAGCTCCGGGCCAATTGGATTCCAGTACGGGGCAGAGGTGACCTTTCCTGTTTCCGAAGGGACCTCAAACGGCTTTCTCCTCCTGATGGGACAGGTATCCGGAATTGCATTCATATTCGGCATGGACTGGTTCAAGTCACCGGTAACGGGATCAATGACAATACCGTTAACCGTACTTGGTGTCCTTATGTTTATAAGCTTCCTGCTTTCAATAAGGCTAAAGGAATCTGCTTTCCTGACCGATGACAAAAAGGGTGATATACGATGAAAAGCCGCTTCAACAGGTTGTACCGTGCCACTGTATTGTTTTGTATCTTCTTTTTATTCAGTCTCTGTTCTTTGGCAGGGCAGGAGATCCCGGGAGATACCCTTCCGGATACTGCACGTGACACTTCCTGTATTGCACCTGAAGGTCTGCCTGAGATTCAGGTGTCTGCCCTTGAGGATCTGGCAGCCGCCGAGCGCTGGTGGTACGGCTGGCTGGCCGGTTACACAGCTGCCACTGCCGGCCAGGGAGTAGTCTTTTTTATATCGGATAGCAAAACCCTGCGTCAGGATATGGCACTGGGTGCTGCAACCACCTTCCTCGGAGCAATGGGCCAGCTGATCACCCCTGTGGTCTCAAAAGAATCAGATTATCCTTCATATCGCGAATATTCCTCCGGCGAAAAGTCTCTTTCCGCGGAACAGGCTGCCGGACTCCTGAAAGCACTGGCGGTGCGGGAAAAGGAGGGAAGGTCATGGAAAACTCATGCAATTGCCGGGGTGGTGAACCTCGGCAGCGGACTCATCACGTGGCTGGGATATAATCGGACATTCATGGACGGGCTGGAGAACTTTGCCCTCAACACGCTGATTACTGAGGCCCAGATATGGACACAGCCCATGAAAGCCGTGAGGGATTATGAAAAATACTGTCAGAAAACCGGTCCCGGGACAGAAACAATGACTTCCGGGCGTGACGGAGAATGGCGCTGGAGCATCCATCCCGGCGGTTTTTATGTAA
>JAEYZD010000167.1 GCA_023430725.1 Bacteroidota bacterium
ACCTGGTATCGGTATTTCAGACAAAACCACCTGCCTATGTGTGGAAGAATAGCAGTTTTACCCCGCCCTCCGCTGACACTTTGATAATCTACGAGGTGCTGGTGCGCGATTTTGTCGAGACCCACAATTTCAGGGCAATCCGTGACACCCTTGACTACCTTCAGAGACTTGGCGTGAACGCTATCGAACTGATGCCTGTAAACGAGTTTGAGGGCAACTCAAGCTGGGGATACAACCCGGCGATGTATTTCGCGGTTGATAAATACTATGGCACAACCAATGATCTTAAGGAACTGGTTGATTCATGCCACAGTCGTGGCATTGCGGTAATCCTGGATGTGGTACTTAACCATTCATTCGGCAGGAATCCCCTGGTAAGACTGTACTGGAACAGCCTCACAAATCAGCCTGCCTCAAACAACCCGTGGTTCAACGTAACATCGCCCAATCCCGTTTACAGCTGGGGCTACGATTTCAACCATTCAAGCAGTCATACCAGGGAATTCGTTGACAGCGTATGTCATTACTGGATTGATGAATTCAGGGCAGACGGCTTCAGGTTCGACTTTACGAAAGGTTTTACAAATACGCCGGGCGACGGCTGGGCATATGATGCCTCCAGGATTGCCAACCTGAAAAGGATCGGCGACAGGATCTGGTCATACAGTCCTGAGTCAATCCTGATTCTTGAACACTTTGCTGACAATAATGAAGAGAAGGAGCTGGCAGCACACGGGTTCCTCCTTTGGGGAAGTGCAAAATTCCGGTACCAGGCCGCATCAGCGAGCCGGAGCGACTGGAACATGTCCATCGCCGAGGCTTCATGGATCAACCGGGGGTGGACCGTCCCGGGCATTGTAGATTACATGGAGAGTCACGACGAAGAGAGGATCATGTCTCTGAATCTTACTCAGGGAGAGGCCATTGGCGGCTATAACATAAAGGAGCTTAGTATTGCCCTGAAAAGGATCAAGCTAACGGCAACATTCTTCATGACAATCCCGGGCCCGAAGATGCTGTGGCAGTTCCAGGAGCTTGGATATGATTTTGCAAAGAACTACAATGATGATCCGCTGGGACCGAAGCCTATCCGGTGGGATTACTACACTGTCGCAGCGCGAAGGAATCTGTATGACAATTTTTCCGCGCTGGCGGAACTGAAGAAGAGCCAGCCGGCATTTTCATCAGACAACTTCACGATTTTCGAGTCGGGCGAGACCAAGAGACTCAACATACAACATGCCGATATGGATGTTGTGGTGCTCGGGAATTTTGACCTTTTCCCGCGTGATATTGCTCCAAACTTCACACGCACCGGCACCTGGTATGAGTTCTTCAGAGGTACGGCAATAGATGTTGGCACCTCCAGTCAGAACACCCCGATATCCGTTCCGCAGGGAGAATACCGCATCTACACCTCGAAGCAGGTTGCCCGTCCTTCATTCCTGCTGGGCGTGGAGGATGCGCTGAAGGCTGAGGATGAGAGTGTGCTTTTTGAGATCTTCCCCAACCCGTTCTCTGAACAGGCAAAAGTGATTTTCAGTGATGAGAGCACTATCAGACCCCGCACCCTGGAGCTATTCACAGTCAACGGGGCAAGGATACGTCTCATAGTTATCCCTGCAGGAATCAGTGAGGTTGAGATAGATGGCGGTGACCTGCCAAAGGGTGTTTATTATGTCAGGGTCACCTCAGGGAGAGATTCGTCGGCAAGGAAGGTGGTGAGGTATTAGCCTTCTGTTACAATTCTTTTTGCCCTACGGGCAAATCTGCGTCATATGCGGCCAAACACTGTGGAATGGATAATCCCCGTAGGGGATAAAGAATAGTAAAAAACCCGGGTGTTGATCCCGGGTTTTTACATGCAATTAACCTTATTAACTACTTCACCAGTACCATATACCCCCACGGCTCCAAAGGCATCTTGCTGCCCTGAGCGATCTCCACAGCGGCATCCGTGAATATGTCATTGTATGTTCCTGCCGTGGTCCCGTCCTTCAGCGCCACCGTGACAGGCTTGCTGCTCATGTTGAGTATGGTCAACACTTCGTTTTCACCCTTGACCCTCTTGTAGGCAACCACACTCTTCTGGTTTGTCTTCAGCATATCGTATGATCCGCCCTCAACACCGTGACGCAGTGCAGGGTGGGATGTACGGAGGTGCACCAGCCTGGTGTAGAAGGGGGTAAGTTCTGTCTCCTTCCACTCTATCGGGTCACGCTTGAAGAACTCGAGCCTCTTGTCGAGGTCAGCCTCCTGACCGTTGTAGAGCAGGGGTACTCCAGGAATTGTGAACAGGTAGCAGGCGAATGCCTTCTGTGCATCGCCCATCTTCTCATCTATTGTACCGTTCCAGGAATTCTCGTCGTGGTTGGTCATGAAGCGGAGCCTGTACGATTCGGGGGCATAGCGCTTCAGTTCGTACTGCATGATGCTGTCGAGGGATGCAGGTGTACGGTGTCCTCCTGCAACAGCGTTCATCAGGTGATGATGCGCCCATCCGTAGTTCATGTCAAAGGCGCGCTCCAGCAGGTACGAATGCTCCTCATCCTCTGCAAGCATCAGTACCGGTTTTACTGCATTCAGTTCGGTGGTGGCCCTGAACCAGAACTCCTCGGGTACGAGGCCCGGGAAATCGCAGCGGTAGCCGTCAACGCCTACCTCCTCAACCCAGTACTTCATGGCACCGGCCATATAATCCCACAGCGGCTCGGCGGTGTAGTCAAACTGAATCACATCGGTCCAGTCAAATGGTGAAACGAAATTGCCAAGGGAATCCTTTTCGTACCATTCGGGAAACTCGGTGGCAAGGGGATTATCCCATGCGGAGTGGTTTCCAACCCAGTCGAGAATCACGTGGAATCCCATGTCATGCGCCCTGGCAACCAAAACTTTGAAATCTTCGAGGGTTCCGAACTCGGGATTGACTCCCTTGTAGTCCTTAATGGAGTAGTAGCTGCCCAGTTCGCCCTTGCGGTTCAGCTCGCCAATCGGATATATAGGCATGAACCACAGCACGTTGACGCCAAGTTCCTGCAGGCGGGGCAATGCACTGTCAACACCGGCAAAGGTTCCCTCAGGGGAGAACTGTCTTACATTGATCTCATAAAGGACCATGTTTCGGGTCCAATCGGCGTGGACAACCGTTGTCTTCAGAGGCTCGATTACGGCCTCTGCTTTGGGCCGGCATGCAACCATAAGCAGGGCTGCACCGGCGAACAGGATAATAATCTTGAAAATGTGCTCTTTCATCTTGATCAGGTTATTTAAGTTCAATAATCATTGCTGTTTTCGGGGCTATTGTGAAAGAATCGAGGTTTTCAATCTTCTTTCCGGAGATTATATCCGTACCACTGGTCAGGTCCTGAAGTGATTCGGCATACTTTGCGCCGCTGACTGTCTTGCTTTCCTTGTCATTAAGGTTGATTACAACCATGACACTCTCCTCGCAGTTGTACCTGAAATAGACATATACGCCGTCATTCGGGATATAGTGCTTGAGTTTGCCGGTATGGATAACCTCCTTCGCCTTGCGCCAGTTCAGGACCTGTTTTGTAAAGTCCAGTGCCTCCTTCTCCTGCTCTGAGAGGCCTGTCCCGGCGATGACGCTCTTCGTGTCACCAGGCCATCCGCCCGGGAAATCATCCCGTAGCCTCCCGTCACCCAGGCTCTTGTCGCCTTCCATTACGATCTCGCTGCCGTAATAGAGCTGGGGTATGCCTCTTGTTGTCATGATAAAGCTGAGCCCCATCTTGTAGGCATCAAGGCTTTTCCCGGTCTGGGTGTAGAACCTGGTCATGTCATGGTTGTCAAGAAAAATGACGTTTCTGAGCGGTTCAGGGTAAAGAAAGTCCTGTGAGAGCAGGTTATACAGTTTTGACAGAGCGTCAGTGGGGTTAAGCTTGCCCTCGAAAGCCCTGTGTGTGGCAAAGCAGAGCGGCAGGTCGGTCAGCGAGGGGAGATTGGACCTGTAACCGTCGTGATTCAACTTGTTCAGCGCCCAGTAGGAGGAGAGTGCAGGGTCATCATACCACACCTCCCCAACGATAAAGAACCCCGGGAACTCATCCTCGACCCGTTTTGCCCATCTAGCCATCATGTCAGGCTGGGGATACGGGTGGGTGTCCATCCGGATACCGTCGAGGTCGCTGAAGGCGATCCACCAGAGGCTGGTCTGGATGAGATATGTCTCAACCAGTGGGTTGCTCTGGTTCAGGTCAGGCATCGTCACATCGAACCAGCCCTTCTCCATAAGCATTTTGTCGCTCTCGGATGCGTAGGGGTCCATGTATGTCGATGCCCGGTAGTTGGTGCGGGTGAACTCATCGAACTGGTGTATCCAGTCCTTTGAAGGGAGATCGTTCATCCACCAGTGGAATGATCCTATATGGTTGAAAATCATGTCCATGACAACCTTCATGCCCCTTTTGTGTGCTTCGGCCACGAGTTCCTTAAACTCATCATTTGAGCCGTAGCGCGGATCGGATTTATAATAATCGGTTGTAGAGTAACCGTGATAGGAGGAGCGCTTCTGGTTGTTCTCCAGGAAGGGGTTGAGCCATATTCCCGTTACTCCCAGGGAGTTCAGGTAGTCAAGGTGATTCATGATTCCCTTCAGGTCTCCGCCGTGCCGTCCGCCGGGATTGCTACGGTTGAGCTGTTCGGTCATGCCGGCGACATTGTCGTTTGTTGTATCTCCGTTGGCGAAGCGGTCAGGCATCAGCAGGTAGATCACGTCGGAGGAGTTGAGTCCCCTTGCGGGTCCTTCCGGCCTGGCAAGCAAAGGATAGCTGTGTGTAAGCTTCTTTTTGCCGCTTGTGAATGTCAGGTTAACCGTTCCCGGTGCGGCTTCGTCAGATATGTTCAGGTTGACGAAGAGATAGTTTGGGTTTTCGGTGCGCACAAGTGTTTTCACCTCCACCCCCGGATAATCTGTCTTCACATCATATGAACCGATTTCCGTACCGTAAACCATTAACTGCAGGGCATCGTCCTTCATGCCTGTGAACCAGGAGGGAGGATCGACCCGTTCAATCACCTGTTTTTGTGCCGGCAGCTGTGCCGCGAGCATCAGTAATGCCAGTATCTGGATTGTTCTTTTCATTATTTGTCGAATCTTTTTTCTTCCCCTGGTCGGAGGGTCACCTGTTCACCGTAAACGGCAAGCGGTATGGCAGCCTCTGAGAGATTGACAACGTTTACTTTTGTGCCGTTAACCTCCACCCGGAGGGGATTGTTTCTGTACCTGATTATAAATGAGAATGACTCCCACGCAGCCGGGATGACCGGGTTAAAGCAGACCCTGTCATCACGGATCCGCATGCCGCCGAAGCCCTCCACTATGGCAAGCCATGTTCCGGCCATGCTGGTGATGTGGAGTCCGTCTTTAACCTCGCGGTTGTAATCGTCAAGGTCAAGCCTTGCTGTGCGAAGGTAGAGGGTGTATGCGCTCTCTGTGTCATGGAGCCGTGCCGCCAGTATTGAATGGATGCTTGCTGAGAGGGATGACTCATGCACGCAGCGGGGCTCGTAAAAATCAAAGTTGCGCCTGATTGTCTCCTCGGTGAATTCATCCTCGAAGAAGTAGATCCCCTGCAGCACGTCGGCCTGCTTGATGAACACGGAACGGAGGATGCGGTCCCACGACCAGTGCTGGTTGAGAGGTCTCTCTGCCGGATTCAGGTCTTTTACCGTCTGCTGGACTTTATCCATAAAGCCGTCCTGCTGCAGGAAGATGCCGAGGTCATGATGCACCGGGAAGTACATGTTGTTGATGATTTCCTTCCAGAGGCTCAGTTCGCACTGCGTATCGAGGCGGGTTCGCGAGACCACCGAGTTGTACTTCACCGGGCTGGTTGATTTCAGCCATTCAAGTGTATCGGAGGTATATCTCAGGGTCCACTGGGCCAGCGTGTTCGTGTACCAGTTATTGTTTACGTTGTTTTCGTACTCATTGGGACCGGTAACACCCAAAATAACATACATGTTCTTCTCCTGCGAGAAGTTGCTTCGCTGTGCCCAGAAGCGTGATATGGCAATAAGCACCTCCAGGCCGTACTCAGAAAGGTAATACTGGTCGCCGGTGTGCTTTACATAGTTGTAGATGGCATATGCGATGGCGCCGTTGCGGTGAATCTCCTCGAAGGTTATCTCCCACTCGTTGTGGCACTCTTCACCGTTCATTGTTACCATCGGGTATAGCGCTGCCCCATTGGTGAATCCCAGCTTCTGTGCGTTCTCAATGGCTTTCTGTAAATGCTTATACCTGTAAATAAGCAGGTTGCGTGCAACGTGCGTGTCAGAAGTGCTGAGGTAGAAGGGGAAGACGAAGGCTTCGGTATCCCAGTATGTGCTTCCTCCGTATTTCTCTCCTGTGAATCCCTTTGGTCCGATGTTGAGGCGGGGATCCTCACCGGTGTATGTCTGGTTGAGCTGGAAGATGTTAAAGCGTATCCCCTGCTGTGCGGCAATGTCGCCCTTTATGACTATGTCTCCGTGTTCCCACTTTTTCTCCCATACTCCGGAATGATCGGCCAGCATTGCATCGAAACCCTTTATGGCTGCTTCCCCGGCTGCGGTCATGGCTTTCCCTGCAAGGCCTTCTGCCGGATGATTGAATGAGGAAAGCACTGCTGCGTATTTTGTTACGGCAAAGGTATCACCGTCGGCATATGCAGATGTGAATCTGCAATGAGCGGTCTTGTCGGTTCTGGTTATTTCGGTTGTGCCTGTTGGGGGTTTGCCGTTCAGGGTGAAGATGTTTTCCATCGCAGTGGCCACTACAAATGCTGTCTTGCGTGTCTGTGCCACCACCGCTGCCCTGTTGCCGTCGATGGCGGAGGATTCGTTTTCCCAGAACTTTTCGTCGTAGTTGGCATCCTCGTTGTAGACATCGGCGTTAAGCCAGGGAATGAGTTCAATCTTGCCGCTGCCACCGGTGATGTGCACGGAGTAGCTGATGGCGGCTTTCTCGGGTTCGTGCATTGAAAGGAATCGCTTTGCGACAACCTCCGCCACCCTTCCTGAGGGCATCACTGCAGTGAATGTGCGGGTCAGCAGCCCCTGCTTCATGTCGAGCTCCCGGCTGAAGCTCTTCACTTCGCATCTTGCCAGGTCAAGCTCTTCGCCGTCAATACGGATGATAATGCCGGTCCATGACGGTGCGTTCGGCACCTTGGCAAAATATTCGGGGTAGCCCACCTTCCACCAGCCCACGACGGTCTTGTCAGGGTAGTACACCCCGGCCACGTAAGAGCCCCGGAGGGTGTCGCCGGTGTATGTCTCCTCAAAATTGGCCCTCTGCCCCATCATTCCGTTGCCGAGGGCAAAGATGCTCTCGGAGTCGCGGCCTAACCCGGGCTCGAATCGTGTCTCGATGATCTTCCATTCATCTGACTGAAAACGTGTATCACTCATATCGAACTATAAGTTTCTCAGTTGTTTGATTGTTATTTTGCTCAGGTCCGGGATGACCAGGTCAGCCCTGCCCAGCAGTCCGGGGCTTCCAACGCCAATGCATTTCATGCCTCCGGCTATTGCAGCTTCAATACCTGCCTGTGCGTCCTCAAAAACGATGCATGCAGAGGGTGGCAGTTGCATCTCTTCCGCGCCTTTCAGGAAAACCTCGGGGTCAGGTTTGGCCTTGTGGATCTTGTTACCGTCTATTATCACGTCGAACATGCTGCGCAACCCGATGCCGTCGAGTATTGTGCCTGCATTTTTGCTTGCCGAACCGATGGCTGTGAGAATGCCTTCCTTACGGAGGGCCTTCAGCAGTTTCACGCTTCCCGGGAGAATCTCCTCAGGCGTCATGCCGGATATGAACTCCACATACCAGCCGTTTTTGCGGGCGGCAAATTCCTCCTTCTCCTTTGCTGTGGCATGCACCCCGCCTTTTGCGAGGAGGATTTCCAGTGATGCCATCCGGCTTACCCCCTTCAGAGCCTCATTATCCTCCAGGGTGAAGACGAAGCCGAGCTCCTTCGCAAGGCGACGCCAGGCCATGAAATGGTATTTTGCAGTGTCAACGATGACCCCGTCGAGGTCGAAGATACATCCCTTCAGATCCATGCTTACCTCCTGTCGTCGACGTCTTTAACGAACTTCACGGCAAGCGCGGCGATGATCATCGATACGCCTCCTGTCACCAGCGCCAGCATCGTATTGCCGCCGAAGAGGTGCTTGACCATGCTGCCGAGTATGCTGGCAGCAAGGATCTGCGGGATAACGATGAAGAAGTTAAAGATACCCATGTAGATACCCATCTTATTATGGGGCAGGGAGCCGGTCAGGATGGCATATGGCATTGAGAGTATGCTTGCCCATGCCAGCCCGATGCCCAGCATCGGGAGTATCAGCATGCCGGGCGTCTGTATAAGGCTGATTGACATCAGGCTGAGTCCGCCGATAAGGAGACTTATTGTGTGTGTAAGCTTTCTCGAAGTGTATTTGGCAAGTACAGGCAACAGGAAGGCCACAAGGGCCGAAAAACCGTTATAGACTCCGAAGAGTACTCCCACCCAGTTGGCACCCTCGTTGTATGCCAGAGAGGTGGTGTCTGAGGATCCGTAGATTTTGGAGGTCACTGCAGAGGTTGTGTAAATCCAGAGTGAGAATAGGGCAAACCATGTAAAGAACTGGACCACGGCAAGCTGTCCCATGGTTGAAGGCATATGCCTGAGGTCAGTGAGGATGCTGTTCAGTCCGTTACCGCCTCTGCCGGCCGATTTCAGCCAGCCTGCAATTACCTGTAGCAGGCCGAAGATGGCTACACCACCGGTTACTACATAGAGTTCCTTCTCCAGGTTGGCCCTCGAGAGGATGAATGTGAGCACAAGCCCTGTTGACAGCCAGATGATACCCGGACGGTAGAAATTAACATCCTTTGCCTGATTTGCGACTGTGGCTGAGCCGGCCTGACCGGTCACATTTGCAGCGGCAGATGCGTGAGCGGGTTTATCTTCCGGCAGTTCACCGCGGGCGATCCTTTCGCCCTTTTCAAACTCCTCGAGCTCGGCAGGTGAGTATTCCTTTGTCCGTATTATTGTCCAGAGCACTGCCAGCAGCAATACCGCGGCCCCAATGTAGAACGAGAGTTTCAGGTTGAAGGGCAGAAGTTTACCCTCGGCGGGAACTTCAGGTACATTGAACCAGTTCGCGAGGATCCACGGCAGGAAGCTCCCTATCACGGCACCGATGCCGATGAAGAAGCTCTGCATGGCAAACCCCGAGGTTCGCTGTTCCGATGAGAGCATGTCACCTACAAATGCACGGAACGGCTCCATCGAGATGTTTATCGAGGCGTCCATGATCCACAGCATCACCGTGGCAAAGATCCAGGTGGGTGAGTTGGTGATGATTGCAAGTGCCAGCGAGGCGAGTATTGCCCCTGTGAGGAAATAGGGACGCCGGCGGCCGAGACGGTTCCAGGTGCGGTCACTCATGTGACCCACTATCGGCTGCACAAGCAGGCCTGTTACCGGCGCTGCAATCCAGAGAATGGGGATGTTGTCAATTTCAGCCCCGAGGGTCTGAAAGATTCGGCTCACGTTGCCGTTCTGAAGGGCAAAGCCAAACTGGATGCCCAGGAAGCCAAAACTCATGTTCCAAATCTGCCAGCGGGAGAGCCTCGGCTTGCGTCTGTAGATCACATTCATGGTATTTTTGCTGTTAAATTATTACCCTGTTCCGTTAACCTATTCAAAATTAGTCGAAAATCCGGTTCCGCAACAGTCATATGAGGCTTCAAAACGCCGATTTTTCGGGCGTTTGCGTTGTATCAGTTATTTCAAACGTTTTCGGCCGGATGAATATTTTTGCGCCCGGCTTCTTATTTAGACAAATTATAAATAACATAATTCACTATTGCCTTCCCGATCCGCCAGTTGGCGGATACGGGATTGAGTCACCTCCACTGCCGGCGTCTCAACTTGCTATTGCTAATTGGCTGTTACCTTCCTATCTTTGATAGTATAATTCCCAAAACCGACCAGACCCATGGGTGAATTCCTTTATGAAAAACCTTTCCAGCATGGGAAGGATGAGACAAAATACCGCCTTATCACCACTGACCATGTCAGGATGACTGAATGTTGCGGCAGGAAGATCCTGCAGGTTCAGCCTGAGGCGTTGAAACTGCTTGCCAGGCAGGCATTTATCGATGTCAACTTTTACCTGCGCACTTCGCATCTTGAGAAGCTGGCAAAGATTCTTGATGATCCGGAGGCTACTGACAACGATAAGTTTGTGGCGTGGGTGATGCTGCGAAACTCCGTGATATCGTCAGAGGGCAAGCTTCCCTGGTGCCAGGATACAGGAACGGCCATTGTTATGGCATGGAAGGGAGAAGATGTCTTCACAGGCACTGATGATGCGCTGCATCTCAGCAGGGGCATATGGGAGACTTACAACGAAAAGAATCTGCGCTATTCACAGATAGTTCCCTCTTCAATGTTCACTGAGAAGAACACCGGAAGCAACCTGCCTGCCCAGATCGACATCTCGGCCTGCCAGGGGGATGAGTACAGGTTTCTCTTCATCGCCAAGGGGGGAGGCTCTGCAAACAAGACCTTCCTGTATCAGCAGTCGAAGTCGCTCCTCAATGAGGCTTCACTGCGGAAGTTTATCGGGGAGAAGATCGGCGACCTGGGTACCTCGGCCTGTCCGCCATATCATCTTGCACTTGTAATTGGCGGTACCTCGGCGGAGATGACTCTGAAGACTGTGAAGCTGGCCTCGGCGGGATACCTTGATGATCTGCCGACATCGGGTAATGAGGCGGGGAGGGCTTTCCACGACCTGGAGTGGGAGGAAAAGATCGGGAAGATCTGTGAGGAATTCGGCGTTGGCGCCCAGTTTGGCGGAAAATATTTCGTGCATGATGTGAGGGTCATCCGGCTGCCTCGCCATGCTGCCTCCTGTCCGGTTGGGCTCGGTGTCAGCTGCAGCGCAGACCGTAACATTAAGGGGAGGATCACTGCTGAAGGTGTTTTCATTGAGCAGCTTGAGACAAATCCGAAGAGGTTCATGCCCGATAAGGCGCCCGAGCTGGACAAGCCGGTGCAGATTGACCTGGAGCGGCCCATGCGGGAGATACTGGCGGAACTTTCAAAATATCCGGTGAAGACGAGACTGAGCCTGAGCGGCACGCTGATAGTGGCGCGCGACATGGCTCATGCGCGCATCAAACAGATGCTCGATGAGGGGAAGCCGATGCCTGAATACTTTAAAAACCACCCGGTCTATTATGCCGGGCCTGCAAAAACGCCGGAGGGGATGGCCTCGGGTTCGTTCGGGCCGACCACTGCCGGGCGCATGGACACATATGTTGATCTTTTCCAGAGTTTTGGCGGATCGATGGTGATGCTGGCAAAGGGTAACCGTTCACAGCAGGTTATTGATGCCTGCAAAAAGTACGGGGGTTTTTACCTTGGTTCAGTGGGAGGTCCGGCCGCCATACTCGCCGCCGAAAATATAGTTTCCGTTGAGGTGGTTGATTTCGCGGAGCTGGGCATGGAAGCGGTGAGGAAGATAGTTGTGAAAAACATGCCGGCCTTCATACTGACGGATGATAAGGGGAATGATTTTTATCAGGCAGCAGGCAGCAGGCAGTAGCGGAAATCGGTTATACAATTCTTTATCCCCTACGGGGATTATGCTTCTAACTAATCAGCCAGAAATGTGCATAAAATATATTAAAACATACTAAAAGATTGTAAAACACAATTAAAAAACCCCACATACGATAAAATAAATTACATTTGCTCCCTTTAACTCATAATTGATTATTCCATGTGTGGTGTTGTTGGTGTTTTTGACCTGAAAATGAGAGCTGAGGAGCTGCGGCCGAGAATTCTTGAGATGTCCGGCAAACTGCGGCACCGGGGGCCCGACTGGTCAGGAATTTACTGCGGAGAGAAGGCAATCATAGCCCATGAGAGGCTTTCAATAGTTGATGTACAGTCGGGCGGCCAGCCACTGTACAGCAGGGACCGCAAGCTTATCCTCGGCGTCAACGGTGAGATATACAATCACCGTGAGATACGGGAGCGGTACAGAGACACCTATGACTTCACAACCAAATCGGACTGCGAGGTGATCCTCGCACTGTACGCCAACAGGGGCACTGACTTCCTTGATGAGCTGAACGGAATCTTTGCTTTCGTCCTCTATGATGAAGAAAATGATTGTTACCTCGCAGCGCGGGATCATATCGGCATCATACCATTCTACATGGGCTGGGACATCCACGGCAACCTCTACTTCTCCTCCGAGCTCAAGGCCCTGGAAGGGGTATGCATGAAAATAGAGACCTTTCCTCCCGGGCATTTCTTCTTCAGCCGGGACGGGGTTATGACCAGGTGGTACAGTCGCGACTGGACTTCGTATGAATCGGTTGCTGACAGCAGCACTGACATCATCGCCCTGCGTGAAGCCCTTGAGAAGGCAGTTCACCGTCAGCTTATGTCAGACGTGCCGTATGGTGTCTTACTTTCCGGAGGTCTTGACAGCTCTGTTATATCAGCT
The DNA here is from genome assembly GCA_023430725.1 of Bacteroidota bacterium. Lineage (GTDB taxonomy): Bacteria > Bacteroidota > Bacteroidia > Bacteroidales > VadinHA17 > SR-FBR-E99. The sequence continues at coordinate 12,526 of JAEYZD010000167.1, forward strand.
ATCGCGAAGAAGTATGCTGCGCGCCGTATCGAGACCGATGACCAGGCCGATGCCTGGTGGCCTCAGCTGCACTCCTTCGCCATCGGCCTTGAGGGGTCCCCGGACCTGACGGCGGCGCGCAGGGTGGCTGACCACATAGGCACGGTGCACCATGAGATTCACATAACGGTCCAGGAGGGCCTCGATGCGGTACGAGATGTCATCTACTACCTTGAAACCTATGATGTCACAACAGTCAGGGCATCAACCCCGATGTATCTGATGGCCAGGGTTATAAAATCGATGGGAGTGAAGATGGTGCTCTCCGGCGAGGGAGCAGACGAGGTCTTCGGGGGATACCTCTATTTTCACAGGGCGCCGGGACCGCGCGAGTTTCATGAGGAGACCGTGCGCAAGTTAAGCAAGCTCCATCTGTACGACTGTCTCAGGGCGAACAAGTCGCTGGCAGCCTGGGGGGTAGAGGGGAGGGTCCCCTTCCTCGACAAGGAGTTTCTTGATGTTGCCATGAGGCTCAATCCTTCCGACAAGATGGCAGGAAACGGCAGGATGGAGAAATGGGTTCTGCGGAAGGCGTTTGAGGATTACCTTCCGCATGACATTGCATGGCGCCAGAAGGAGCAGTTCTCCGACGGGGTTGGGTACAGCTGGATAGACACACTGAAAAAACTCACAAGCGAAAAGGTCACCGATGAGATGATGGCAACGGCCCGTTTCCGGTTCCCGCTCAACACGCCGATGACAAAGGAGGAATATTTTTACCGTTCCATTTTCACCGAGCATTTTCCCTCTGAAACCGCTGCTCTCACCGTTCCCTCGGTGCCGTCAGTTGCATGCAGCACCGCTGAGGCGCTGGCATGGGATGAGTCGTTCAGGAACCGGAATGATCCCTCAGGCCGTGCGGTACGGAATGTCCATATAAGATCTTATTAACCATGCAGAAGCGGCAGATCTCAGACCTGCCGCAACTTACCCCGTACGGGAATCGTGGTAACCATGATGTAACGGCAGGTCTCAGACCTGTCGTTACGTGGTGAGAAAATGATTACTTCTTCAGTACTGTGTCAAGGACCTTCTGCTTGTCAAGTTTCTTCGTGCAGAAGAACCAGTCGTAGCAGGTCATCTCTTCCTTGCTTTCCATACGCTGCTTGGCCACGCCGCATGAACCGGCTGTGGGAACGATCACATCATCGCCCGGCTGCCAGTCTGCAGGCAGTGCAACCGAGAATGCATCAGCAGTCTGAAGGCCAACGACCACCCTGTAGAGCTCCTGGAAGTTACGGCCCAGACTGAGGGGATAATAAATGATTGTACGGATGATTCCCTTGGGGTCAATGAAGAATACAGCCCTGACTGCCTTTGTGCTGCTTTCGCCCGGCATCATCATGCCGTATTTCCCGGCTACAGACATGGTGATGTCTTCAATGAGAGGGAAGTTCACCTCAACATTCTTCATACCCTTATACTCGATCTTCTCCTTGATTGTACGCAGCCATGCGATATGGCTGTAGAGTCCGTCAACGGAAAGGCCGACGAGCTTCGTGTTGGCCTTTGCAAACTGCGCCTCCATCGAGGCAAATGTCATAAACTCGCTTGTGCAAACAGGGGTAAAATCAGCAGGATGGCTGAAGAGAATCACCCAGCTGCCTGAGTAGTCTGACGGGAAATTAATTTCGCCCTGCGTTGTTACTGCCTTGAATTCCGGTGCCTTGTCGCCTATGCGCGGCATTGCATTTACTTGTGTGTTTTCCATAAAACTTATTTAAATGATTAATTGATTACTTAATTATTGCCTTCTTGCCAGCATCAGCTCGAGGTCTTCCCTGAGAGCGTCCAGATCCTCCTCATGCTCAACCTCCTGTGACAGGATTGTGAGGATGATGTTATAGGTAACGGGGTCGCCTTCGCGTGTCAGGTCGAGGAGATGACTGTAAACCTTGATTGCGCACTGTTCGCCCTTGATATTCTGTTCCAGGACTTTTTCCACATACGGGTCTGTAGGAGCGTCATAACCGCAGTTGGTGATTTTTCCCCACTCTTCCGGTGAGAGAACCGGTGTTCCGCCGAGCTGTACGATCCTTGTTGTAAGGAGCGCCGCATGCGAAAGCTCTTCCGTCGCATGGAGATCAAGCTCTGCAATCACGGCATCCTTCATCGGACCCTTTACCACTTTGGCGCCTATCCAGTACTGGTAGTATGCCAGCCACTCGTCGGCCAGCGCCTTGTTCAGAAGGTTGATGAGCTCATCAACATTCATCTTTACAATTTCTCTTCCTTTTTGTGCCATATTGAAATGTTTTGGAATTTTGGTTACGGGTTATTTTGCCGGATACTTTATGCCGAGCCCTTTGGCCACAAGCATTGCCAGCTCCTTGTCAGCCTTATGGAAATGGTCGAGCTGACGCATCAGAATCTCCTTTTTCTTCGGGCCTGACACACCCTTCAGGGCACCCACGAAGTTTGCCACGGTATTGGCTCTCTCCTGGTCGGTCATGACTTTTCTGAAAAGGGCTCCTGCCTGTGAGTAGTGGTCATTGTCGTTCATATTACGGTCCCAGGTGTCTGCCACATCCGATTCAAGGCTCATCGGAGGCTCCTTGTACTCCTTGTCGGCCTCGATATCGTCAAAGCTGTTCGGGAAGTAGTTGGGAGCTGAGCCGCCGTTGCCGTTGAGGGCCATAAAACCGTCCCTCTGGTGGTTATGAACAGGTACGATAGGCCTGTTTACCGGCAGCTGCTCATAGTTGGCACCCAGCCTGTAGCGGTGTGCATCAGGATAGGCAAGAATGCGTCCCTGCAGCATCTTGTCGGGTGAGAGACCAATGCCCGGAATTGTATTTGAGGGTGCGAAGGCGGCCTGTTCTACCTCGGCGAAGTAGTTTGCAGGTATCTCATTCAGTTCCATCACACCGGCTTCGATGAGAGGAAATTCCTTGTGCGGCCATACTTTTGTAAGGTCAAAGGGGTTCCATTTGAACTTCTTTGCCTGGGCTTCGGTCATCACCTGGATCTTCAGGGTCCACTTCGGGAAATCCTTGCGGTTGATTGCCTCAACGAGGTCGCGCTGCGAGTAGTCGGGGTCCTTACCGCGAATTTCGTCGGCCTGAGGACCTGTCAGTGTTTTGTTGCCCTGCTGTGTTTTGAAGTGGAATTTCACCCATATCCTTTCATTCTTTTTGTTATACATTGAGAATGTGTGGCTGCCGTATCCGTTCATGAACCTGTAGCCGTCGGGAGTGCCTCTGTCGCTGAACAGGATCATCACCTGGTGGAGGCTCTCCGGGTTAAGGCTCCAGTAATCCCACATCATTGTAGGGCTCTTGAGGTTGGTCTTCGGATCACGCTTCTGGGTGTGGATAAAATCCGGGAATTTCTTTGCATCCTTGATGAAGAAGACAGGGGTGTTGTTCCCAACCAGGTCCCAGTTGCCTTCTTCGGTGTAGAACTTGACTGCGAATCCCCTGGGGTCACGTTCGGTATCGGCGCTCCCTTTTTCTCCTCCTACGGTAGAGAACCGGACCAGCACACGGCATTTGGTGCCTGTCTTGCTGAACAGTTTTGCTTTTGTGTACTTTGAGATGTTGCCTGTGACGGTAAAGGTGCCGAAAGCGCCTGTTCCCTTGGCATGTACTACCCTCTCGGGTATGCGTTCACGGTTGAAATGTGCCAGTTTCTCATGGAGATGATAGTCCTGGAGCAGTACCGGTCCCCTCGGACCTGCGGTCATGCTGTCTTCGTTCTCGAAGAAGGGCCTGCCCGATGCTGTGGTGAGTTTCTTCTTTGCCATGTCGTTTGGTTTTAGTTTATGCCTGCTATCTCTTTTTGACTGTCTCCCTGTTGTCGGTGAACCGGCCGACAATCTGCAGCTTTATCTCCTCAATCAGGAAGGAGGGAATCTCCTTGTTTCTGAAATAGTTGTGCAGAATCTCATTGAGTTCCTCATCATAATAGTCCTCTATGCGGTCACAGTGCGTGCAGTATATATGATGGTGAGTATCCTTCACCGCATCATACCGCAGGAGTCCGCTGTCGGTTTTCACCCTCCTGAGGATATCTTTTTCAACCAGTGTGTCGAGCGTCTTGTAGACTGTGCCTGTTGCAATGTCAGGGTGTTTTTTCCTTATGTACTGGCTGACCTCATCAGCTGTAGGATGATCATGAAGCATATCCACCGCCTCGTAAACTGCCAGCCGCTGGGGTGTCACCCGAAGGCCGGTCCTCTTCAGTTCTGTCCTGTAATCTTCAATATTCATCATATAAGAATAATTCCTATCAAGGAATAAACAAATATAAGATAAAATAATCAGCAAACAAAATTTATTTTAAGCAAAAAGTGATTAGAAACCATTCGATGCAGCTGTTTTAAATGTAAGCTAAACAGAATAGAGTCTGTCCAGCACGTCAAGCATTATCTCATCAACGTTTTCACGGTTATCAATTGCCACAGTCATTCCGTATGCTGCGGCGCCGGTGGTGCCGCCGCCTTCTTTCCCGTTCATCATTGCAGTGAACCTGCGCGAGAGTTTTCTGAACCATCGTTCCGGAAGGATCCTGGAGAGTGTCTTGACAACAGAGATTAGCACATTGGAAGAAGC
>JAEYZD010000179.1 GCA_023430725.1 Bacteroidota bacterium
CTCCAACCCTGAGCTTGTAATCGCCGAGTATTAAACTCTTTACAATGCCTCTGCCACCGAGATCCATGTATCCGGAGAGGAAGTCAGAGCCTGCATTTTTCCTGAATGTGAACTGTTCTCCCGGGTCATTCTCAGCGGTAATGCCAATGCTGAAACGCCCCTGTTCATGTTTCAGCTTCAGCAATGACCGGATCCCGTCGTTCCCTTCCTCCGAGGCACCGAACCGGGTTGATGCTGTTACGGTTATCTGTGTGCGCCCATAACCTCTGCCTGCTGTTTCATCTGATGGCTTAAGCGATATATACGGCGCCATAAGCATTACTGTGCTTCTGTCAAAAGCAGGGAGAAGGGCAATTTCATAGATTGTCTGCACATTTCCGTTCTTCCTGACATGATCGGCCAATACAATAACCTGGAAATCTGTCAGAAAGAACAACCTCGAAATTTCATCTTCGTCTCCGCTGTTAATATCAACGGGCGACTCCTTCAGTCCGGCCAGCTCTTCAAGCAGTGAAGTCAGATCTGCCTCATCGGACAGGGCAAGAATCTCCTCTGCCGCCTCCATGACTGATGCATTTTGTTCCTGGCAACGGGCCGGAACCGGATAGAGCACTCCGATCATGAAGGTCAATGAAATTCTGAGTATCTTCCGGTTGCCCATGATATTCCTCATGCGTCATTATCAAGCAACTATGCAGCTTAGACCGGCTGACTTACCGCCCGGGCCATGGATAAACAAAATGATCTGGCAGGTCATTTTAATATCCATGTCAGTGAGATTGAAGATGTCAGTCCGGTGGTGCCGTTGAGAAGAAATCCGGCATCAGTCTGCAGATGCCCGGTCCTGAATCCCACCCCGAAGGCAAAGGCTGACGGTGAGCTCATATATCCGGACCTCAGGACCAGCCTGTCCAGAACTTTCCAGCTCAGGCCGCATTGTACCGAGAGCGGTTCGTTGCTCGCTTTTGAGCTTCCTATTGCAAGCAGCAGATCGTCTGACTGCTGCCAGTGAAGTCCGGCCTCGACCGATGACGGCAGCGCATTTAGCGGCGAAACGGGATTGAACATATGAATTCCGAAGGTCAGCGACGGGGAGACCAGGCATGTCATGCCCGCTTCGAATGTAACGTGAGACATGTCACGGTATTCTCCTATGCTGCGTTCTGAAATAAAATCGACCTGTACGCCCAGCGAGACTGCTTTGGTAATACGTGCCGCACTGCCCAGCCCTGTGAAGATCCTGCTGTATTCGGCGTTACCGTAATGCGATGCGACAAGTCCCAGAGGGGCTGGTTTCATGACAATTACTGCACTGACTGCCTTTGATGTAAGAGCCGGTATCATAAAGCGGTTCTCCAGGGATGCAGAGAAGCCGGATGAGGTCACACTGGTCAGAAGAGCCTGGTTATGGAAGCAGTTCCAGTGTCCGGAAGAGGCTGTCACGGCATAAGCAGTTCCTGTTGCATCCGCTCCGTGTGGCACATACAGAGGCTCACCTGCACGCAACCAGGAGACACAGACGAAAACAGTCACAAATACCGCATTCCACCGCAGCATCATGTTGAGACATAATTACAGTCTCAAATTTATGACAGGGAGAGGAGAAAGTCAAGGGAAAGATGAAAAAAAAGGCAGCAGGCAGCAGGCGGCAGGCAGTAGTCTGATTTTTTGCATCTTACGCAGAGCCTGTGCTGTTATTGCCAACACTATTGCCTATTGCCTATTGCCTCTACCCTTTTATATCCTTTATGTTCAGCTGCACCGATGTCTTTCCCCGGAATTCATTCAGCTCAACTGAGTAGGCGATGTCAACTATGCCCCCGGCCTCACGGAATGTTTCTATCATATCTGCCTGTCCAAAGGCTATGGCGCCTACAGGCTCACCGTTCTGACGGGCAAAGGTAAGCTTCAGGTGCATCCCGTTGGAACCCACCGGCTGACAGGCAAGGGTCTTGACCCTGCGCGATGCAAAAACCGGGGCTGTGTTTTCAGGACCGAAAGGCTGGAAACGACCGAGATTCCTGTAGAGCTCCATCGTAACCTCTTCAAGCGGTATCTCCCCGTCAATATTCACCGATGGCACCAGGTGCTCATCACTGATCGTCTCACTCACAAACTTCTCAAAACGCTCGCGGAACTGAGGCAGGTTTTCCTGTTTAAGCGTCAGCCCGGCAGCAAACATATGTCCCCCGAAGCTCTCCAGCAGGTCGGAGCATGACTCTATAGCCTGGTAAAGGTCATAGCCGGGCACACTGCGTGCCGAACCCGTCGCAAAACCGTCCTTTGACTCGGTGAGGATCACCGTTGGCCTGTAATATGTCTCAATCAGACGCGAGGCTACAATACCTATCACCCCCTTGTGCCATCCCTGCTGGAAAAGCACTGTTGTACGGGCGTTGCTCATCCTGCTGTCCTCACTCACCATCCGGCGTGCCTCCGATGTGATCTCACTGTCCTTTTTCCGGCGGTCATCATTGTTGATATCGATGGCATCACATATTGTCAGTGCTTCCTGAGGATTCTGCGAGACCAGGAGTTCCACTGCCTTGCTGCCCGATTCCATCCTCCCGGCAGCATTTATGCGAGGCCCGATTCGGAATACAACATCCTCGATGGCAAGAGGCATTTTGATCTTAGCCTTCTCAATTATCTTCTGAAATCCCAGCCGCGGTGTCCCGTTAAGCTGCTGCAGCCCGAAATAGGCCAGTACCCTGTTTTCACCGGTCATGGGGACTATATCTGATCCGATGCTCACTGCAACCAGGTCAAGATATGGAATGATCTTTTCAAACGGTATATTCTGAACCCTGCACAGGGCCTGCATCAGCTTGAATCCTACGCCGCACCCTGACAGCTCCTTGTAGGGATAGCTGCAATCGGGCTGCTTCGGATCAAGAACGGCAGTGGCGTCAGGAATCTCATCACCCGGAAGGTGATGATCACAGATTATTATGTCAATTCCCTTCGACCGTGCATACCTTACCTTGTCGGCGGCCTTTATCCCGCAATCGAGCGCAATTATCAGCCTGCAGTTGCCGCTGGCGGCATAGTCAATGCCCTTCTGGGAGAGGCCGTAGCCCTCATGGTACCTGTCCGGAATATAGTAATCAAGGCTTGAGTGCCTCTCCCGCAGAAATGCATAGAGCATTGCCACGGAAGTGGTTCCGTCAACATCGTAATCACCGTAGACAAGTATCTTTTCGTTCCTGGAAATCGCCGTGCTGACCCTGTCCACCGCCCTGTTCATGTCCTTCATCAGGAAGGGATCATGAAGGGATGTCAGTGAGGGATTAAAGAAATCCTCAGCCTGGCGTTTTGTTGTGATGCCCCGCTGAGCCATCAGGTTGGCGACAGCGGCAGGCACCGCCATCTCTGTCGCCAGGGTCGTGACGACATGTTCGTCGCCCCTCGCTTTCAAGAGCCACCTTTTTTCCATTATATTTATTTTTAGTAATATTCATATCCGAAGACCTCCCTCATTGTGTTGTACATCAACTTCTTCACATCCTCCAGATCAACTTTTCCACCCGTCTCTTTCTCTATGCTCGTAACACCCTTGTCGGTGAATCCGCACGGATTGATATGGTTAAAATAGGAGAGGTCAGTGGTGACGTTAAGGGCGAAGCCGTGCATTGTCACGAACCTCGAGGCCCTTACGCCTATGGCACAGATTTTTCTTGCACGGGCCCCTTTGTCAGGGTCAATCCAGACCCCGGTGGCACCGTCCAGGCGCTCCCCCTTTATGCCGAAACGGGAGATGCACCTTATAATTGCTTCTTCAAGCAGGTGTATATAGTCGCGAAGCCCAAGCCTCATCTCTTCAAGATCGAAGATGGGATACCCGACGAGCTGGCCGGGACCGTGATAGGTAATGTCACCGCCCCGGTCAATTTTGTAGAACGAAGCATCCCTGGCCTGCAACTGGATGTAGTCAAGCAGCAGGTTCTGTTCCGAACCACTCTTGCCAAGGGTATAGACATGATTGTGCTCCACAAAGATCAGCCTGTCAGGGATTTTCTCTCCGGCTGAAACACCAGTGCCCTTCGCCGCCACCTTGGCCCCGAAGATATGTTCCTGGTAATCCCAGGTTTCCTTGTAGTCCCTGCGGCCCAGATCTTCGTATATCACTATCGCGCTCAAGCTATTCCTATTAATTCTGACTGCCAATGATGCCCTGGATGCAAAATGCCATTCACCCGGGCAGTCATGATTATCTTATTAAACAGAGTTGCCATTACTCCCGGGCAGAATATCAGCCACCAACATGCTTCTCGGCATGAAAGGAGCTTCTGACCAGGGGACTGCTCTCAACAAATTCAAATCCCATATCTAAACCCTTCTGCCGGTACTCATCAAATTTCTCAGGAGTAACGTACTCTTTCACTGACATATGAGAGAGACTCGGCGCCAGGTATTGTCCGACTGTAACAATTCTGCAACCGGTTGCATAAAGGTCCTTCAGTGCTTCAATCACCTCCTCTTCAGTCTCGCCAAGACCGAGCATTATCCCGGACTTTGCACGCACACCCCGCGATGAAACATGTCTAAGCACGGAGAGGCTTACCTCATATTTTGCCACGGATCTTATCGCCGGTGTCAGTCGTCTGACAGTTTCAATATTGTGGGAGATCACATCGGGACGGGCATCTATCACCCGGTCAATATCGCTTGTGTTGCCCCTGAAATCAGGTATCAGTGTCTCAATTGTAACGCCTGGATTCACCTCCCTGATACTTCTGATTGTGGCGGACCAGTGCCCGGAGCCTCCGTCAGGCAGGTCATCACGGTCAACCGAGGTGATAACGCAGTGCCTGAGACTCATCGTCTTTACTGCCTGAGCCACTCTGTCAGGTTCCGCCGGATCCGGCGGAAGAGGTTTCCCGCTCCTGGTGCCACAAAACTTGCACGACCTTGTACATATGTCACCGAGGATCATCAGGGTTGCAGTGCCGGCGTTCCAGCACTCACCGATATTCGGGCAGTTGCCTGATGTACAGATTGTGTGAAGGTGATGGTTTTCCACAAGGTTCTTCACCATTGTATAGCTTTCCCCGCTTGCCCTCTCCATCCTCAGCCACGATGGCAGTCTCCTCTTGCCTGTCATATGTATCTATCCCGAAAATCTTTGAATATGCAAAGGTACATATTTAAACACAACCCCTGACTTGATTTTTGACTGACCTAATGGATGAAAGTGTATCTTTGGAGATCAAACAACAAAGCCCTATCGTGGCAAATCATGGTATGCTTGAGCTAGCCTCACATGACCCGCAAGGTGTAATTTTACAAATATGGAAACAGTATTTCTGAACGGACAATTTCTTCCAAAGGAACAGGCAATGATCAGTCCCGACGACCGGGGTTTTCTCTTCGGTGACAGTGTTTATGAAGTAGCCCGGTGGTACGGCGGCTATTTTTTTGATCTTCCTGCTCATGCTGCCAGGTTCAGGCGGAGTCTTCATGAGACACGCATCAGCTGGAAAGAAGAGCCAGGAATAGAGGCGATTTCTCATGAGCTTATTGAGCGCAACGGTCTCGGCACTGATTGTGCAATAGTCTATCTCCAGGCTACCCGTGGCGCAGCACCCCGTAACCATGCCTTCCCTAATCCTCCCGTGGAACCTACCGTTTACGGCTATGCCAGGCGGCACAGTCTCAATACCCTGGCCTGTGAGCGTGGCGTGGGTGTCTGGCTCACCCCTGACCCCCGCTGGAACCGCTGCGACATAAAGACCACCGCCCTGATTGCAAACATATTGCCATATCAGGAAGCACAAGACGGTGGTTACAGGGAGGTCTGTTTCGTACGCAACGGGATGGTGACCGAGGGTGCACACTCAAACATCTTTTTTGTGAGGGACGGAGTACTCTTCACCCACCCTTCCAACAACGACATCCTTGCCGGCATAACAAGGAAAAACATAATCAGCCTCGCCGGGGACAACGGCATAACAGTGGTTGAAGAGGCAGTGGCTGCTGATATGATCCCTTATATGAACGAAGGATTCATCTGCAATACAACAGGTGAAATTGTTCCGGTTACAAAGGTCACCGAACAACAGATCGGCGACGGAACACCGGGACCTCTCACCAGGAAGCTCCAAACTCTCCTGCGTGAATATATCCAGTCCCTGGATCCGAGGCGGTAGTCTCCTGCCGGCTTATATAGTCTGCCCTGTAATACAAAATGTTAATGCAGCACTTTGGTCGCAGACCAGGGTATTATCAACGGCAACCGGCAAAAAAATCTTATCCTGTTCCAACCATTCACCCTGTAATCTCCACTATATATTCAGAAGATGACAATGCAGCAGAGTGAACTGAGCCGGAACGACAGGGAGCTTGTCCGCGGATGCCTGGCAAACGACAGGCTGGTGCAGCGCGCCCTGTACGAAAGGTTCAGCACCAGCCTCTTCACCCTGATTTACAGGCTGACAGGAGACCGCGATGCCAGCAATGACATTCTTCAGGATGCGTTCATTGAGATCTTCAGATCCATTGCAACCTTCAGGTTCGAATCCTCGCTGTATACCTGGATGCGTACAATCACCACAAGGAATGCAATGGATTACCTGAATAAAAATGCGAGGCTGCAGGTTGTGACGGATGAGATACCGGACCTGCCTTCGGAGAGCCCGGCCGATTTTACGGCGGAACATCTCGAGAAGGCAATACTCTCACTGCCCGGCCAGGCTCGGTCCGTTTTTATCCTGATTGAAATAGAAGGATACAGGCACCGTGAGGTAGCTGATATCCTGAACATAAATGAAGGGACCTCCAAGTCCCAGCTAAACTATGCAAAGAAGCTGTTAAGGCAACGATTGACAGGAAAGGCAGATGAGTAAAAAGTTTGATGACATACTGTCTGAACGACTGGAGGAACTTCCGTCATATGCTCCGGGGGAGAACATCTGGGCTGCGATCGAGGATGCTCTCAGTGCGGAAGAGGCCATCAGCCGGAAGCTTGGGGATCTGCCTCTTCACAGTCCGGCTCCGGGAAACTGGGAAGCCGTCGAAGCCTCTCTGCCGTCAGGCCTGCGAGCCCGCCCGCGCCGCAGACTCCTTTATATCTCATCTGCAGCCGCGGCAGCCATCCTGCTCCTGCTGGCAATCCCGCGGCTGATAAGACCCGGACAGCATATAAGCGTGGAAAGCGAGATAACCCAGGGGGAAGCGTATGGCTCTGTCACCTCCACGAACCTGGACGATGAAGATCCGATGGAACTGATAAGGGACCTCTGCCAGACAGGAGCTCCCGTCTGTGAATCAGCTTCATTCAGGGAAAAGATGAAGTTGTACCTGGAGCTCAGTGAAGAACTCCGGCAGCTTGAAGCAGTCATCAACCAGGTAGGAGACTCCCCTGATATTATCAGGTCAGTCATCCGGATAGAAAATATGAAATCGGGCACTCTTCAGGAAATGATTCAAATGATTCATTCATGAAAATACACCTTCATATGGCGCTGACACTGTTCATGCTTACGAGCGGCAGTCTTGCAGGCCAGGATATGGTTCATAAGGCCTCCGGGGTGGATGAAAGGTCGTTTGGCAAAGGTGTCAGCCGGGTCTCAGTATATGGTGAGAAGGCATCTGTCACCGTAAAAGGCTGGAGCAGTCCGGAGGTGAAGGT
>JAEYZD010000154.1 GCA_023430725.1 Bacteroidota bacterium
GATGTCACCTGCAGCCTCGGAGGAGACATTGACATACAGGAATCCGTCATCATATGTAAATTGACTTTCAATGCTTTTGCTCATCTCGTATGCAAGCATCTCATAGGTAGCCTCCTCACCTGCAGATGAGAGATAAACGCCCATTACCGAATCGCAATTGAACGCCGCCGGGATGTTTTCATCTGTCAGGTTTTCAAGGCAGATCTCATTAGCCCCAAGAAAAATAGAATTGGATGGACGGGTATTAAGCAGGCTGGTCAGTGTCTTGGTCAGGCCCTGGAATTTCACACCCTGCTGGCGGGTTGTGTCTGCGGGCTGATCTTTCGCATTGGCTGATACAATGCAATTGACCAGGATCAGGACCAAAAGCACAAGCCTTGTTTGAAAAGAGGAGGATCTCATTTGCTGATTCCGGTTTCTATTCTGGTAGTAAACTATGGAACCAGGTATCTATTGTCTTGAATCCTGTTTTGATTCCATCGCCGGTCAGATTACACCCTTGTTCTATTTAATTGGTCAGGACCTGTGGGCTATTCCCCTTTTTTACAGGCTGTTTGACAGTTTAGCGAATGTCGTTACATAATTTCAATATTCATCTTATAATAGTTAGCTTTGATTCCTGTTGAATATAAGATGGACAGGAAGGGATTTCTCAAAAAGAGCTGCATGGCGGGGGCCTGCTGGTGCGGTTTCGGGGCGATAACACTGAATGGGTCCGGTAACAGCCGGGTAGACCAGGAAAACGGTAACCCGGTGGCGCATCGGTGGCTCATTAATCTTCTTGAGAACCTTGGTCAGAACATTGACGGGAAGGAACTCAGAAGGATTGTCAAGATGTCCGCTGTAGCGCATTACGATCATCTGAAGATGGATGAACTTCTTGCAGACTACAAGGGCAAACTAAGTGAATTCATCGGGTTTCTGGAAAAGGAATGGGGCTGGAAAGTTGACTATGATGAAGTTACAGGAGTTTTAACAGCTGATGAGAACAAGACATATTGCGTCTGCCCGGTTCTGGATAAGGCAACTCTGCCAGGTTCGGAGGTGATCTGTAACTGTTCGGAAGGGTTTGCCGAGCTCATGTTCTCAGGAGTTGCCGGAGTAGAGGTTTCGGCACAGGTCATCTCCTCGGTGAGAAGGGGTGACCGGACCTGTGTTTACAGGATTGAAATCCCTGCAAAAGCTTGAATCGGACGGAATGAAAAGGTGATACCTCCTCCTGTTAACTGATGGGAGACATCAGCCTGCCGCTTGAATACCTGTCATGATTTAATTTCGTCGCTTCTCTTCCCCGGGAATGCCAGTGACGCCATGATGCTTATCAACAGTGTGCCGGCGATAATGTACAATGAGTATGTGGTTTGGTAGCCTATGTTGTCCAGCCAGGTGTGAAACAGCAACTTGAAGCCTACAAAGGCCAGCAGAAATGAGATTCCCACCTTGAGGAAACGGAAGAGATTGACAAGCTTTGCCAGCAGGAAGAAGAGCGAACGGAGACCGATTATTGCAAAGACATTGGAGAAAAATACGATATAAGGGTCGGTCGTGATTGAGAAGATTGCCGGAATTGAATCCAATGCAAAGATCACATCCGTGAACTCAATCATAATCAATACGATAAACAGAGGCGTAAAAAAGAACTTACCGTCTATTCTCGTCCAGAATTTGTTTTCAATATATTCAGGGTAGATGTTGATATGTCCTGAAAGGAACCTTACAAGCCAGTGTTTCTGTATATCAGTTTTCTCATCCCTGTTCCTGGTGACAAACATATGTATGCCGGAATAGATCAGGAATGCGCCGAAGATCAGCAGCAGCCAGCTGAATCTGTGAATCAGTGCAGAACCGGCGAAGATAAAAATGAACCTGAGAACTATAGCCCCCAAAACGCCCCAGAAGAGCACCGGCTTGTAATTCTGCGGCGCAACGGAGAATCCTGTCAGTATCATCAGGATCACAAATACGTTGTCTATTGAAAGGGTATACTCGAGCAGGTAGCCGGTAATATAGTTCAGCGCAAGCTCCTTCCGGTACAGGTCCACTGCTGCTCCGAAATCGTCAGGCAGCTTAAGGGCAGGCTGATATAGCGAAACATAGGCTTTCAGTGATTCCCAGTCGCTGATTCCGTGAATTATTTGTCCGTAATAACGGATAAAAAAATAGAAGCCTACTGCCAGGCTGACCCATACGGTTGTCCATATTAGTGATTCCTTCAGGGAGACTGTATGGTATCCGCGGCCCACAAGGAGAAGGTCGATCAGAAGGACCGAGACTATCAATACGCCGAAGATTGCAAAGAAAAGGGTTGGAGTAAGCACGTGTCTGAGGTTTAAATTATGCGCAAAAATAACAGATCAGCAGTGACTTGGTTCAGTATTACGGCCAGAGCGACTGAAATATTTTTGGAGGGGGGCGGGCGGATACGAGAGAGATAGGATTACTCGCTGTGCTCATGATCCATCAGGGGGGCTCCGGACAAGAAACTATCCGCCTTCGGCCTCCTTTTTTATTTTTCAGGATCCTCTTTGAAGCAAGCTTCGGAGGCTCCTTCAAAATAAAAAATCCTGCTTGCGCAGGATAGTTTCTTGTGATCCCGACAGGATTCAAACCTGTAACCTTCTGATCCGTAGTCAGATGCTCTATTCAGTTAAGCTACGGGACCTTTTGAGGCTGCAAATATATTAAATTTTCCTTTTCCATTCCGAAGAAAATTTATTTATCCGGACCTGATTGCCTACTTTTGTGAGTGGACTGCAGTCCAGGAGGTCATCTTCAGGCGCATCGAACTATTCGGTGCGGTTTTCCGTTAAAAACAAATATTGCTTATTAAATCTATGAAAAAAGGACTGAAAATATCCGGAATCGTGCTTCTGTCACTGATGACTGTAATAATTGCGGCGGCAATAATCATCCCTGTAGCCTTCAAGGACAGAATTAAAGCAAAGGTCGAAGCGGGCCTTAACGAAAAGATAAACGCGAAGGTCACTTTTGGCGATTATCGGCTGAGTCTTTTCCGGGCTTTCCCCAACGCCTCCTTCTCAATGAATAATCTCAGCGTCACGGGAACGGGTGAGTTTGAAGGCGACACCCTGGCTGCAGTGAAATCACTCGGTATCGTAATTAACCTGAAAAGTCTCTTCAGCGACAAGGGCTATGAGATCAAATCGATCAATATTGACAGGCCGCTTGTCAACGCAATAATAAACAGTGACGGACAGGCAAACTGGGATATAATGAAGGAGCAGACAACGCCGGATTTGGATTCACCGCAACCGGAAAGTGAAGGGGAAGCCGAAGCACCAGGCCTTACGATGAGTCTGCGCAGTTTTGCCGTAAATGACGGCAGGCTCAGTTACACTGACCATGAATCGGATATGTCAGCATCGCTGGAGGATCTCGGTTTCAATCTCTCAGGAAACATGGCCGGATCAAAGTCAGTACTTGATCTTGATATGCAGGCGGGCAAGGCAAATCTTGTCATGGACAAGGTCCCCTGGCTGACAGATGCCACAATCGGATTCAGGGCCGGTATTGATGCAATGCCTGACTCGATGAAGTTCAAATTAAGGGAAAACGTGCTCAGGATCAATGACATTTCCCTGAACTTCTCAGGCACTGTTGCCATGCCCGGTGATGACATAGATCTTGACATGGTCTTCAGTGCACCGGAAACCTCTTTCAAGTCGCTGCTTTCCCTTATTCCTGCATTTTACATGCAGGGTTATGAGGATCTGCAGGCTTCGGGAACAGTGGCTCTCGGCGGGGAAATCAAAGGCGTTTACAGCTCAGCTGACAGCATCCTGCCGGATGTAACACTGAATCTTCAGGTTAATAACGGCATCATCAGTTATCCTGCGCTGCCTGAAAAAATCACCGATATCAATATCGTCGGGAGAGTGCTGACAGACGGCACCGACATGGACAAAACAGTGGCTGACGTGAGCCGCTTCCATTTCATGCTTGCCGGCAATCCATTTGACATGAACCTCTCCATGGCAACCCCACTGAGTGATCCGGCCGTCAAAGCCATGGCGAAGGGCAAAATTGACCTTGCGAAGCTGCAGCAGGCCATACCGATTGACAGCATAACTCTGAGCGGTCTGCTTGATGTATCGCTGGATATGGAAGGGAGGATGTCAATGATTGAAAATAAGGAATATGAAAAGTTCCGGGCGGCGGGTGACCTTAAGATATCAGATATGGCGATTGCAATGGCGGATCTGCCTGACATGAAGATTAGCAATGCAATCTTTGCATTTACCCCATCATTTGCGGAAATGACAGAGCTGAAGGCCACAATGGGGCAGGGCAGCGACTTTTCACTCTCGGGCAGGCTGGAGAACTACATCCCTTATCTCTTCTCTGACGGCACCGTCAAGGGTAATCTGTCATTGAGATCTGATAAGATCGACATGAACGAGATCATGGATTATGTTCCTTCTGACACCGTGGAAACTGACACTGTTCCAATGGAGGTGATCAGGATTCCCTCTGACATCGACTTCGCACTTGATGCCCGTGTTGGCAGTCTGAATTACGGCCTGCTAAGGGCAAGGGAAGTGGCCGGCAATATTACAGTGCGGGAGGGGGTGGTAACCGTCAGTGAGACAGGAATGAAGACCCTTGGCGGATCGCTGCTGGTCAATGCTGCCTATGATACCCGTGATACCCTGAAGCCGCTTGTGGATGCCGGGATGCTCATAAGCACTGTCAGCATAAGGGAGGCCTTCGACGCCTTCAATACAGTGAGGCAACTGATGCCTGCCGCAGCCGGATTGGGCGGCAATGTCTCGGCGAAGATTGATTTCAGCAGCACACTCGGAAATGGGATGATGCCGATTCTCAGCTCCCTGTCAGGTACCGGAGAGGTCAGCTCGGAGTCGGTGCAGATAGTGGAGTCGGGCATTTTTGACAAAATAAAAGGGATGCTTAAGATTGATCCGTCATATACAAATATTATAAAGGATCTGAAGGCAACCTTCATAATCAATGACGGAAGGCTTTATGTCAAGCCTTTTGACACCAGGCTGGGAAATATAAAACTCAATGTTTCCGGTGACCAGGGTCTTGACAGGACCATCAACTACCTTGTCAGGACCGAGATTCCGAGGGCGGAACTTGGTGAAGCCGCAGGGGCCCTGATGAGCACTTTCGCAGCACAGGCCTCAGCCCTGGGGTTTGACGCGGCACCTCCGGAAGTGATCAGGGTGAACCTGAACATCGGAGGCACTGTGCGCAACCCATCAATCTTGCCATCATTTGCCGGAGGGGCGGTTAAATCGATGGCAGCATCGGTGGCAGATACAGTCAAACAGGAGGTTGTGGAGAAGGTCAATGAAGCTGCCAGGCAACAGGCGGACAGGATTCTGAAGGAGGCTGAGGAAAAGGCACAGAAGCTGCGTGATGAGGCAGCCAGGTCTGCGGAGGTGATACGAACCGAGGCTGACCTTAGGGGCAAGAAGCTGATCAAAGATGCCGAGGCCCAGGGCCCCCTCGCTGTTATCGCTGCAAAAAGGGCAGCCGAAGGCCTTAACCGCGAGGCTGACAAGAGAGCCACGCAGCTGGTTACCGAAGCTGACAGAAGAGCTGATCAGGTCCTGGCTGAGGCAAAGTCAAAGGCTGAGGAGTTGCTGAAATAGCCGGCTCCAAAAAGTAGACAGATTCTGGAAAGAGGTTATAATGACCTCTTTTTTATTTTGTTACACTCTCGGTGTGCCGTTACAATCTTGTAACATAAGTGTCATTTAATCGTTACCGGTTTTTAACACTGTTGTAACATTCCAGGCTGACTTTTGCACCGAATTCAAGTCAACCATCAAGATGAAAAACAAGTTAGTTAACCTATTTTTAATTATTGCAGTTCTGCTTCCCCTCAAATCCTTTTCCCAGACATCGGGCGGCACAATAACAGGTGTTGTCCGTGATCAGGCCACCGGCGAAACAATGCCCGGTGTGAATGTGGTCATTGAAGGAACGCTGAGGGGTGCCTCAACCGGGACAGACGGTGAGTTTAGCATAAGCGGAGTACCCGCCGGCACTTACTGTCTGAATCTGACCTTTATTTCATATAAGCCTTTGAGAGTAGATGGGGTAGAGGTCGAAACCGGTGCAGCCACCGTGATAAATGCTGCCATGACAGACCAGTCAGTTGAGCTGGATGATATTGTTGTTGTTGCCACAAAACGGAGTGACAGCGAGGTATCGGTGATGAACAGCATCAGGAGCAGCCCGGTGGTTGTCTCCGGAATCTCTGCACAGCTGATCAGCCGGACTCAGGACAGGGATGCCTCTGAGGTAGTCCGGCGTCTTCCCGGAGTCTCAATCGTGGATGACAAGTTCATAGTAGTGAGAGGCCTCTCTTCCAGGTATAACAATGTGTGGCTGAACAATTCCGCCGCCCCGAGCCTGGAAGCTGACACACGCTCTTTCTCCTTCGATCTTATCCCGTCCTCAATGATAGAGAACATCTTTATCCTGAAATCGCCCACGGCCGAACTGCCGGCCGACTATTCAGGCGGCTTCATCAAGATATCAACTACCGGGATCCCTGGCGAGAACAGGTTCTTCGTCTCTTACGGCACTGCTTTCAGAGAATACTCAACCTTCAGCAACTTCATGAAGGAAGAGGGCAGCCCGTCTGACTGGCTCACTCTCGGGGCAAGGTACAGGAGCCTTCCGGACGACATGCCGGCACATCTTGACACCTATGAAACCGCAACCAACCCTGAGATAAAAAACAGGGTTAGTGAGATTGGGCGCAGCCTTAACAATTCATGGGAGCCTCTGCCTGCAAAAGCGCTTCCTGACCAGAAAGTGGCTATCGGCCTTAACAGGCGATTTGGCAAGGGAAATTTCATTGCCGGGAATGTCACCTCATTAACATACAGTTACTCCAACGCCTTCACTGCGGTTCAGAATAACAATTATTCAATATATAATTATGCCTTTGACACTCCCGGAATCCTTGATGAGTTCACGGACAGACAGTATAAGACCAACGCGAGGGTGGGGCTCATGCACAACTGGACCATTTACCCTGTGGAAGGACTCAAGCTGGAATTCAGGAATTTCTTTACAAGCACTTCCGGCTCCAAAGTGACTCTGAGGGAGGGTCGCGACTGGTACAACAACGGGAGGTTCGTAAGATCTGGTGAGACACAGTACAGCAACAGGCTCATCTATTCGGGTCAGCTGGGTGGAGAGATAATGCTAAATGAAGGAAAAACAGTCATTGACATGACAGGCGGATACTCGTTGTCCGCCAAAGAAGAACCTGACATCCGCCGATACAGGTATATCAGCAATGACGGCGACTCCGCGCCTTACATCGTTCTCTTCGGGAACAATCCGGATCTCTCTTCGGTCTCAAGAATGTGGCTCGACCTCAATGAGACAACCCTGTCAGGGTTACTTAACCTCACACAAAAATTCAAAGCAGGCTCTGTTGAAACCGAGATAAAGACCGGTCTGCTGGCTGAAACACGAGAGAGGGCCTTTACCGCCCGCAACTTTGGTTATACAACGGCAGGTGAAGCTTCATCATTTAGCTCAACATCCCTCCCGATAACAGAGATATTTAATACGCAGAACATAAATCTCATTGATGGTATAAAACTGAAGGAGATCACTGCATTATCTGACTCATATGAAGCCAGTGCCACCGTTCTTGCCGGTTATCTGAACCTGAGAATGAAGTTTGGTGTTCGCACGGACCTTTCCATGGGTCTCAGGATTGAAAAGAGCAGGCAGGAGCTGTCTGGTTACAGGCAGGGCACTACAACCCCGGTAAGGGTTATCCGCGATACGATCAATCTCTTTCCTTCAGCGAATCTTGCGTATAACCTTACTGAAAAGAGCCTGCTCCGATTTACCTACGGACTCTCTGTCAACAGGCCGGAGTTCAGGGAGATGGCCCCGTTCTACTTCGTTGATTTTGACCAGAATGCCGGGATATACGGAAATGAAGGCATCAGGGAGGCATACATTCATAATTTTGACCTTCGTTTTGAACTATACCCTGGAAATAATGAGACCTTCAATGCAGGCATCTTCTTCAAGGATTTCAGCAACCCGATAGAGGTCTCCATAAGGGGAAATAACCCTACCCAGTTTTCTTTCGATAATATAGGTTCTGCTTACAGTTTCGGGCTTGAGACAGAGGCCCGGAAAACTCTCGGTTTCATTAGCGACAGGCTTGTAGATTTCACTGCTGTAATAAATCTTTCCCTCATAAAAAGCTCGGTAGCTTTTGACAGACCTCTCCAGGGTCAGTCTCCATACATTGTGAACTTTGGCCTCTTCTATCAGAAGCCGGAAAAGGGCTTCATGGCAAGCCTTGTATACAACCGCATCGGCAAAAGGATCGTAGCAGTGGGAAGACCCTCCCCGAATGCGTGGGAGAGCATTCCCGACATCTATGAGATGCCCCGTAACGAGGCAGATCTTGCCATCAGTAAAAAGATAGGAGAGAGGCTTGAATTCAAGGCAGGTATAAAGGACCTGTTCGGAGAAAAGGTTGTCTTTCAGCAGAATGTAAAGAGTATTGTGGACATGTCCAATTACGGTGGTGACGGCACCAGGGCATTTGACAGGACACAGGATACAAGATCATATTTTCCCGGGAGGCAGTACTCCGCAGGCCTGTCGGTCAAATTCTAACCAAAAGAAATAATCATTTAAACAAAAATGCAAATTATGAAAACGAACATTTTTTCAGGAACATTTAAGGTGCTGATGCTTGGTGCGGTCCTTCTCATGGCTGTGTCATGCGAGAAGGATGTACCGGTGACCGCCCTGTCGCTCGACAGGCAGGAAGCCACCGTTGAGGTGGGTGCCACCTTATCCGTTATGGCCGTCATCGATCCCGTTGACGCCACAAACAAAGGTGTCACCTGGACAACAGATAATGCATCCGTTGCAACTGTAGCAAACGGAGTAGTAACCGGTGTTGCCCTGGGTAACGCAACAATCACCGCAACATCTGATGAGAATCCTCTCTTCACTGCCACCTGTGCTGTTACGGTTGAACCATCCACAGGCCAGGTTATAACCGTGTCAGGAGATATCACCTCAGACACCAAATGGTACGCACAGGCCAAATACCTTTTATCAGGTTATGTCTATGTAAAGAACAATGCCGTTCTTACAATTGAACCCGGCACTGTTATCAAGGGTGTTTCAAATTCAAAAGCAACCCTGATCATTGAAAGAGGGTCAAAGATAATGGCTGCAGGTACGCTTGAGAAACCCATTGTCTTCACCTCTGACAAACCTGCAGGACAGAGAGCCACTGGCGACTGGGGCGGGCTCGTGATATGCGGAAAGGCAAAGACAAACAAACATGATGACGGAGAAGGCGTTGGCATCGCCGAGGGTGGTATAGGATCAAAATACGGCGGGACGGATGACAATGACAATTCTGGTGTGTTACAGTATGTCAGGATAGAGTTCCCGGGTATTCCACTTTCCTCCACGGCCAACAGTGAGATAAACGGGCTGACACTCTATTCAGTCGGAAAAGCCACTGTAATGGATCACATACAGGTCTCATATTCAGGTGATGACTCCTTTGAATGGTTCGGTGGCAACGTAAATATGAAGTACCTGGTTGCACTTGGCGGCCTGGATGACGGTTTCGATACCGACAACGGTTTCAGCGGCAGGATACAGTTCGGACTTATAATTCAGGATCCCCTGAAATCAGACCAGTCGGGTTCAAATGCCTTTGAAAGTGACAATGATGCTGACGGTTCACTTCTCACCCCCGTAACATCGCCTGTATTCTCAAACATAACAGCCCTGGGGCCATTGACGGTTACTGCCACGCTGCCTGCCGAGACGAAGCATGAGAAGGCGCTTCATCTGAGGCGCGGAACTATGACTTCAGTTTACAACTCCGTTTTTGCAGGATTTCCCCAGGGGCTGTCAATAGACGGTCAGAAGGGCAATTCACCGACGCGTGCCGACCAGAATGATCTGCAGATTGAAAATACAATACTTACCGGCATGACTGTCAACTTTGTCGAGAAGACAGGGACTGTTGCCGTACCCTATACGACTGCCCAGCATACGGCATGGTTTGAAGCCGCTGCAAGAAACAATGCACATAACCTGACTGTTGCGGATGTTATTGGCAGCAGTTTAATCAGTCTCACTTCTCCGGATCTTCTTCCGGCAGCGGGCTCGCCGCTGTTGTCAGGAGCCTCATTCACCAACAGCAGGCTGACCGATACATTCCTTACGCCGACCACCTTCAGGGGTGCTTTCGGAACAGTGAACTGGACATCCGGATGGTGTAACTGGAACCCGCAGAATACG
Organism: Bacteroidota bacterium; assembly: GCA_023430725.1. GTDB lineage: Bacteria > Bacteroidota > Bacteroidia > Bacteroidales > VadinHA17 > SR-FBR-E99. The sequence goes on from JAEYZD010000154.1 coordinate 10,318, forward strand.
GTTTACTAGTCCAGATATTGATGGTTTGACAACCCGATTGAAGAGGGGCGCACCGGAGCGCCCCTTTTTTTTGATGCACGGGCAAAGAAAAAGCCGCACATCGGCGGCTTATTTCTTTGATTGTATGAATTACTAGAAGATCTTTTCCCTGATACGAGCCTTCTTGCCTGTGAGGTTCCTGAGGTAGAAGATACGCGCCCTGCGCACTTTACCGTATTTGTTGACCTCTACCTTGTCAATGAAGGGCGATGCGACCGGGAATATCCTTTCAACACCTATGTTCCCTGACATCTTGCGGACGGTGAAGGTAGCCGTCAAACCATTGCCGCCTGACCTCTGAATAACGACACCGCGGTACTGCTGTATCCTCTCCTTGTTTCCTTCCTTGATCTTATAGTGTACTGTAACCGTGTCACCTGCCCTGAATTTCGGGAAATCATTGGTGGTGGCGTACTCCTTTTCAACTACTTTCATTAAGTCCATCGCGCAAATATGATTTATGTGATCTTTACTTCTTTAAAACAGGTCGCAAAGGTACAATTATTTTTTTATTATCTGCAAAATTATTTGTTGCAATTGCAGTAAAGATCAGTGACCTGCGCCGTCAGGCATTTTAAGTTTGTCACCGGCATCAATCACGATCCTCATAAGCCAGTCCTGCGGATAGCCGGGCTGCTTAACCTCCGGGGTTATGTACTTATACCCTTCAGGAAGCGGTCTGCGGGTTTTTACATTTCCGTCCATATACTTGGTAAAGAGGTGTTTGTAAAGCTCTCTCCATTCCTTTACTGTATTGTTTCCGGCGTTGACTGAGTAGGCGGTGATCATATCGGATCCTTTCTTTGCAGCACCCTTGGCTGTGCTCCTGAACAGTTCGGCAGCTTTGGCATCAATATCAGCCGTCTCCGCCATATATTTTTGTTCAAGCTCCTTTTGTTTGGCCTGGAGGTCGGGTGTCATGACACTTGCGCGGCTGTAGACGAAGTTGGTCACTTCGTTGAATACCCAGAAGGCTGCGTTGTCGCTGTATGTCATGATGTCGCCGTTTCCCACCTTAAATGACTGCGGGACATCTGTCATGCCGCAGTACATCGGGGTGTAAACCGTATAGAAGGTGTCATCAACGCCGAACCAGATGATTCCGCCGACAGGATCGGGGAGCCATGATCGGCTCTGTGTGACAAACGAGAAGCCTGTCTGCTGGGTGGCAATGGCTCTCTCATGTACATAAGTTTTACCGTCAACCTGCCATGTCATGGGCCTCCATCTTACAGTATTGGCATAGGGGCCTGCGCCCATGTCCTTCGTCATGTCCATCGGTGTATTCTGGTAGTAATCTCTCATAAGACCCATCACATCATCAACGCCCAGCTTGTTGTCCGGCTTGATCCAGAGAGGCATTCTGTTGTCAAGGTCGTAACCCATGGCATAATTGAGATAATCTCCCATTGTGCTGTTGACCTTGTTGAAACCTGACCATACGCGGGCATCGCAGAAGCGGGCTCCGCTGAAATCGACAGGAGCATAGACATCACTGAAACTGAAGTCGGCATCGGCGCCTGTATACCAGCCAAAACCGCGGGCAACATCCATGACATCAGATGCATATACTGTCTCAACCGCGGGATTGAATACCTTGTCGATCTCGGCTGAGGTGATAGATGTTGTTCCGTTGGCAAGGGGGAAAGTCTGGATTCTTGCCTGGTTGGCATGGCCTGAAATGTAGCCGTCAGGAATTCTGCGCGCAACGAAAGCCATCCCTTTCTTGCCAGGGCCCTTGCCGATTATCTCCATGATCCACACCTCGTTGGGGTCAGCTATGGAAAATGATTCGCCCGAGCTGCAGTATCCGTATTTCTCAGTCAGGGTTATTATTGTATGAATTGCCTCCCTTGCATTCTTTGCCCTCTGGAGGGTGAGATAGATAAGGCTGCCGTAATCAATGATTCCGTCGGGGTTATGCAGTTCACCGCGGCCGCCGTAAGTTGTCTCACCTATTGCAAGCTGGAACTGGTTTATATTTCCGACAACCGAATATGTTACGGGAGCCTGTTCGATTGATCCGAGAAATTTGCCCGTATCCCATTCGTATACATCTACCATGGTTCCGGGTTTGTACTTCATGGCCGGCCAGAAATAGAGTTCGCCGTAGAGAACATGTGAGTCAGCCGAATATGTGATCATTGTGGAGCCATCCTTTGAGGCTCCCTTTGTGACCAGGAAGTTGGTGCATGCCTGGCTCTTCTCCGCGATAAGGAACGTCAGGAGGAAGATGCTCAGCATCAGTGAGATGGTTTTCTTCATGTTTATTGGATTTATTTAAATTATTGTATTATAAGTATTTACTGCCAGAATTTAATATAATTGCTGCCCGGCAGGGTTCAAAAATAGCATCTTTAATTAAATAACAATACCTCTTAAAATCATAATTACGGAGCTGATACGCTCGGCATCGGCGCGTTTGAGTGTGTATTCCGACTGTGTACGGGGATCACCCATATAGATGCCTTTACGGCGGAACGTCATTTCGCTTTCATGCTGACGGCGTCCCGACAGGTGAAATTCCCTTGCTCCGGTACCTGTTGCGAGCAGTGCGGCATTGTATTCGTCAATGCCTCCGCCGGGCATTATCTCGATTCTTCCGGCAGCCTCCCTGATCAGGGACCTGATGAGGGGAGCGCCTTCGATTGCACTCTTTGCCTGGCCAGAGGTAAGCAGCCTGGCAGCGCCGGTGGTTATAATATCCTCAAGCCCTTTCTGCGGGTCCCTGCAGAGGTCGAATGCACGATGAAAGGTGAGGCTCATGGGCGCCGCGTACTCTGCAAGGAGGGCGGTCCGTTCCACATCCACCGTTCCGTCGCTGTTCAGCAGACCGGTAACGATACCGTCCGCGCCGAGCTCTCCGGCCGTGTCAATGTCGCGCCTCATTACACTGAATTCGGTTCCGTTGTAGAGAAAGTCACCGCTGCGTGGCCTTATAAGCACATGCAGCCTTATTCCCGTATTACGGCGTACAGATTCAATAAGTCCTGCGCTGGGGGTAACCCCTCCCTCGGACAGGGCGGAGCAGAGTTCGATCCTTCCTGCCCCTGCAGATTCAGCAATTATGGCCGACTCAACGGAGTCGGTACATATTTCAACAATCAGAGACAATTCTTTACAATGAGGCTTTGAAAGTACATATTATTTAGATAATATTGTGTGACCTAAAACATTAAATCAGATGAAACCTACATTATTGGTACTGGCTGCCGGTATGGGCAGCAGATACGGTGGAAACAAGCAGCTTGACCAGGTTGGCCCTTCGGGCGAAACCATCATTGACTATTCAATTTATGATGCCAAGAGGGCAGGGTTCGGCAAGGTTGTCTTCGTCATCCGGCGTGATATTGAGGAGCAGTTCAAGGAGACCTTCATCAGGCGGCTCAAGGATGTGATCGAGATAGATTATGTATTTCAGGAGCTAGGAAACCTGCCGGCAGGCTTCACGGTTCCGGAAGGGCGCCAGAAGCCATGGGGCACCAGTCATGCCATACTTGTCACAGAACCGAAGATCCACGAACCCTTTGGCGTCATCAATGCCGATGATTATTACGGCTACGATGCGTTCAAGGTACTTTACACCTTCCTCACGGAAGATAAAAATGATTCCAATTTCTGCATTGTCGGATATCGTCTCGGCAACACCCTTTCTGACCACGGACACGTGAACCGCGGCATATGCAGGGTGAGCAGTGAAGGTTTCCTGGAGCATATCGTTGAAACGCGGGGTATAGAAAAGCGTCCGGACGGCGTCTTCGCGCCTGACGCAGAAGGGAAGGTCAATCAGTATACCGGTGACGAGATTGTCTCAATGAACCTGTTCGGCTTCAAGCCCTCGGTCTATAAATACCTGAATATGGAGTTCAGCAGTTTCCTGAAGGAGAGAATGACTGATCCGAAGGCTGAGCTTGATATTCCTACCTCGCTTGACAAGTTTGTGAAGAAGGGAGAGATTACAATTCAGATACTCAGAAGCAACAGTCACTGGTTCGGAGTAACCTACAGGGAGGATAAGCCCTTTGTGGTGGACAGCATCAGAAAGATGGTTGATCAGGGCATGTACCCGGAAAAACTGTTCTGACATGATATAGGAATATTCTGTATCCGTAATATTGAAGCGAGGGGTCTGAGGCCCCTCGTTTCCTGTAAGGCAGATTAATCCGTATATTTTTTCCCTACCACCTGAATTCAGATTTGACAATCCTGTTGTTGCCGCGGTTGTCAGTCACACTCAGCTCAACGGAATGAGTGGTGTTTTCCTTCATCTTTGATTTGTCCGGCCTGCAGGTCAGCAGGTTATTTTTTGCGTCATATTCTGCAAGAATCCATTCTCCGTCAACAAGCATCCCGTAACTCCGTATTCCGGAGAATTCATCACGTATTGTTGCAGTGAACTGAGATCTGCCGGTGAGGTTAGCTCCCTTTGAGAAGGAGAACCTTGCTTCCGGTACAACAGTATCCAGTGTGACGGCATAATCGCCCAGCCTGCTTACTTCCCCGCTCACAAAACCGTACCTGTAGGTGCCACCGGCGTAGGATACAGTTCCCTTGTTGTTTATCTGTGCAAGGCAGAGCTTTTCCTCCATTCCGGTAAGTACCGTGTCCGGCCTGACCGACAGTCTTATTCTGTCATGCAGTGCAACGGTCTCGTCATGCACCGAGTGGACGGGCGAGAGATGCCCGCTCTTTCTTGTCCTGTGACTGAACCAGAGTGTATCGTAGAGGGCGCCGGCGGGGAAGTGAATCCTTATTCCGTCAGCCGTGAAGTCGGCTGCCCTGCCCCAGGGAATCACCTTGCTGCATTCCGGTTCAGAGGGTGTAAAGGGAGGTTTGGAAACGGATTTTACCCTGAATGTGACCCATGATTTGTTCCGGTGGGTGTCTGTGACAATTATTTTTATCTCATGTTCTGCGTCATCATCGAATGAGAGCACCCCGCGCCCCACGTGACCGTCATACATCGAGAGCCTGTCACCGGGCTGTATGTGCAGCCTGTGAATGTATTCGTTAGAGT
>JAEYZD010000165.1 GCA_023430725.1 Bacteroidota bacterium
CTGGAGGATTGACCAGGAGAGCTTCATGGACAATGTGCCTGTTATCAGCAGCCTGAGGCTGAGGGCTTCATATGGTGTTAACGGTACTCTTCCCACATCCAACTACGGATGGCGCTCGCTGACAAGCTACGCAAACAAGTACATGGAACAGCCGGGCAGCAGTGTGAGCACTATTGCTGACGCAAACCTCTCATGGGAGACAAGTTATACGTCCAACATTGCACTTGAATTCGGGGTGCTGGATCAGAGACTGACCGGATCAATCGAGTACTTCAACAGGGATTCAAAAAACCTGCTTCAGGATGTACCAATCTCCACAGTAACAGGCTTCTATTCTACTCTTACAAACGTTGGAGAGTTCAACAACAGGGGTCTGGAGTTCGAGCTCTACGGAGAGATACTGAAGTCAGGTGGCTTCACATGGAATGCAGGACTGACTGCTTCACATGTTAAATCAACCGTTACCAAGCTCTATGGAGGGCAGAATATTATATGGTTTGAACCTACGGGCGGTGACGCACGTACGAAGTTCATCTACATGGAAGGAGAATCCACCCTCGCAATCTACGGACGCGAGTGGGCTGGCGTTGAGCGTGAGACCGGTCTCAACCTCTGGTTCCTGAACAATGAGAGTGAGCCTGACCTCTCTGTTGACGGACGTCCCGCAACTTATGATTACACCAATGCTTCGGAAGTGATCATCGGTGATGCACATCCCAAGCTGTTTGGTGGTTTCAACACTGACCTTGGATGGGAAGGCATCTCTCTGTCGCTCAACTTTATGTATAAACTGGGCGGATCCACTTACGATGCAGCCGGCAGGGATGTCAATGACGACGGTTACTACTGGGAAAGGATAATGTCACTTGATGCATACGAAAACAGATGGACTCCGGACAATAAGGATGCCATGTATCCCCAGAGGGTGGCAGTCGACTTTGAAGACGTCAACCAGAAGAGCAGCAGGCACATGCATCCTGCCGACTTCACCAGGCTGAAGAGTATCACCCTTGGATACAACCTGCCGCAAACACTTCTCGGCAAGATTAAGCTGTCAGGTGCGAGGGTTTACTTCAATGGTGCCAACCTCTGGACGCTTGCCGCCTGGAAGGTATATGACCCTGAAGTGAACGAATACGGTTCCAGGGGATGGGAAATGCCTATAGGCAAGACTTATACATTCGGCATCGAAGCCAGTTTCTAATCATAAAAAGGTACTACGATGAAAAAGATTACAATCATAATTACGGTACTGGGCCTCATGCTGACCACATCCTGCGAGGAATTTCTTGATGTAAAGCCCAGCAACTATGCTGCCTCAGAGACTTCAATCACAAACGCTGCTGATGCAAAGGTGGCTATCAACGGGCTAATGAGAAAGATGACTTCCTCCCTCTATTACGGGCGGAACTTCGTCATCTACGGCGATGCCAAGGGGGGCGACTTTGCTGTCCGTTCGCAGGGCAGGGGACTCGATTATTACTATTCATTCAACCACTCCGCCTCATCTGGTTCAGGTTCCGGATTCTGGGAACAGATCTATAACTGCATCCTGCAGGCCAACAACCTTATCATGAACATCGAGAAGCTGGAGAGCGAAGACAAGGGGTCCGCAGCGCTGAGCGATTACAAGGCACAGGCCATGACAGCCAGGGCACTGATGTATTTCGACCTTGTCAGGATTTATGGCAAACCCTACAATATGGATAAGTCCTCATTCGGCGTTCCTCTGGTTCTTGAGCCTCTGGATGCTGCAGCCCAGCCGACAAGGGAATCAGTTGAAGCGGTCTACACACAGATTCTGAAGGATCTTGCCGATGCTGCACCCCTTCTGTCAAAGAACAAAGTGAACGGATACATTAACTACTATGCAAACAAGGCAATAGAATCAAGGGTTCATCTCTTCATGGATAACTTTACAGCCAGCCTTGCCGCCGCGGAAGAGGTAATAAACAGTGGTAAATACTCACTTTACTCCAACACAGCATGGGTCGGTTCATGGGCAACTACCTACGGTTCAGAGTCAGTATTTGAACTTGCAATATTCCCTGCAGAGGGTGACCTCACAACAGGGTCCCTCGGGTACTACCTGCTCCGTCTGGGTAAAGTTACCGGCGCAAGCGGATGGTTTATGGCGAGCGACTACTGGATTAACAGGATGAGCGAAGATCCCTCGGATATCAGGTGGGGCATCATGGACTTTGATGAATCGTCAGATACCAGGCTGGGTTCTTCACTTAAATATGTCGGAGGCGCTGCAATGGCAGGCGACAAGGCTTCACGCTCAGCAGTGAACGTTAAGGTTGTCCGCCTGTCGGAAATGTACCTTGTTGCTGCAGAGGCTGCTCTCAGGCTCCCGACACCCGACAGGGTGAAGGCTGCAAACTACCTCAATCAGATCAGGAAGAGGTCTCCGGCTCTTACTCCCGCTGACGAGACAACAGTGACCCTTGATATGATCATCGACGAAAAGAGCAAGGAATTCTTTGCCGAGGGGCTGAGGTACTTTGATATGCTCCGGCTCAACAGGACGATTGAATTCAATGATGAGTTCATTTCACCGGCCGTTGTCATCACACATCGCACCAAGACAATTGACAGGACATTCTTCAAGACCATCCTGCCGATATCGCAGGAGGAGATGGATGCCAACCCGGCAATTAAACCACAGCAGAATTCCGGTTATTAGGTTTTCAGGTTGATATTATTAAGCAGGGGCGTCCTTTACAGGGCGCCCTTATTTATTTATGACATATATGATGTAATATATAAGCCCGGAAAGGTGAACAATTGATTCTTCTGGTATGTTATTGCATAACCATTGTTTAAACGGAGTCTAAATAACAAAAACCTCACAGTCATGAAAAAAATTGTTCTTCTTGCAGCAGCAGTAATTCTCACCACTGGCCTGGCTACGGCTCAGGCTGATGAGGACAAAAACTTCAGGATCCCCCTGATCGGGGAGAAAGCACCTACATTCAGTGCCAAAACCACTAACGGTGACCTCGTTTTTCCGGATGATTTCGGAAGCAGGTGGAAGATACTCTTTGCGCACCCCCAGGATTTTACACCTGTATGCTCATCAGAACTCCTTGAACTGGCACATCTTCAGAAGGAATTTGACAGGCTTGGAGTGAAACTGGCAGTCATCTCCACCAGCCCCCTCGAGACTCATGAAGTCTGGAAGAAAGCCCTGGAAGAAGTCAGTTACAAGGGTCAGCCTGCCACCAAGATCAAGTTTCCTCTCATTGATGATGACAACAAACTGATTTCACGCCAGTACGGGATGATTCATCCTTCAATCAGCGGCACAAAAAGTGTGCGGGGTGTGTTCATAATTGACCCTGATAATGTTATCCAGGCAATCTATTTCTACCCGATGAACGTTGGCCGCAACAGCGAGGAGTTGCTCAGATCAATCGTAGCACTGCAGACCGCGGATGATGTGCATTTGACTCCCGCAGACTGGAATTCGGGAGAAGACCTTATGG
>JAEYZD010000204.1 GCA_023430725.1 Bacteroidota bacterium
ACATCATCCTGAATCACCTGTACAAACATTCACAGCTTCAGACATCGTTCAATGTCAATAATATAGCCCTGGTCAGGGGCCGCCCGAAGACACTCTCGCTGAAAGAGATAATTGACAATTTCGTCAAGCACAGGCATGAGATTATTGTGCGCAGGGCGAAGTATGATCTTGACCAGGCAGAGAAGAGGGCTCACATCCTCGAAGGACTTATTATTGCCAGTGACAACATCGATGAGGTGATCGCAATCATCAGGTCTTCACCGAATGCCGATGTTGCCCGTGAGCGTCTGATGGAGCGCTTCACCCTTTCCGATCTGCAGGCCAGGGCCATTGTCGAGATGCGCCTGAGGCAGCTCACCGGTCTGGAGCAGGACAAACTACACGCAGAGTATGAGGAGGTTATGAAGCTCATCGAGTACCTGAAGAACGTGCTCTCTGATGAGAAGCTGCAGATGCAGATCATAAAGGACGAACTTATCGAGATAAAGGAAAAATTCGGCGACAAGCGGCGTACGGAGATAATACCGGCTGCCGGCGAGTTCAACCCGGAAGATTTCTATGCCGATGATGAGATGGTGATCACAATCTCTCACATGGGCTATATCAAGCGTACCCCGCTGACTGAATTCCGCCGCCAGAACAGGGGAGGAACAGGAGCAAGGGGCGGATCCACAAGGGAAGAGGATTTCATTGAGCACCTGTATGTTGCAACGATGCATAACACAATGCTCTTCTTTACAAGGAACGGCAAGTGCTACTGGCAGAAAGTCTATGATCTGCCCGAAGGGACCCGTACAAGCAAGGGGAGAGCGATGCAGAACCTTATCAATATCGAGCCGAACGATGCCGTGATGGCTTTCATCAATGTGAAAACGATTGATGATGAGGAGTATATCAATAATAATTTCATCGTGCTCTGTACCCGCAAGGGAGTAATCAAGAAGACCTCTCTTGAGGCATATTCAAGACCCAGGGCCAACGGTATCAATGCAATAACCGTAAGGGACGGTGATGAGCTACTTGAAGCACGTATGACAAACGGCAGTCATGAAATCATGCTGGCCGTCAAATCAGGCCGCGCGGTCAGGTTCAACGAAGCTACCGTGAGACCGATGGGCCGTACTGCATCAGGTGTGCGTGGTATCACACTGTCAGGTGAGACGGATGAAGTCATCGGCATGATTACGGTCGAGAACGAATCGGCAGACGTACTTGTAGTCTCCGAAAACGGTTACGGAAAGAGATCCTCAATTGGCGACTACCGCATAACAAACCGGGGCGGGAAGGGAGTGAAGACAATCAATGTCACGGACAAGACCGGAAAACTGATCGCCCTGAAGGATGTCAGCGACCAGTATGACCTGATGATAATTACCCAGGCGGGGAATATTCTCAGGATTCCCGTGAGTGCCCTGAGGGTAATGGGACGGGCCACCCAGGGGGTCAGACTGATAAATCTCAGAGAAAATGACTCAATTGCATCTGTGGCTTATGTCGAAGTAAATGAGGAAGATGCACTCCCTGAAAGCGGCCCGGAAGAGCAAGCGGAAGAGAGTGCTGAGTAATTTGGCAAATTATTTGAAGAATAGATACTAAAGTTTTATTTTTGGAACAACATTAAAAAGCAAATTATCCAGACATGAAGAAGATCACACTCTTATTACTGGCAGTAATTATTTCCGCCGCCTCAATGGCACAGAAGGGAAAAATTACCGCTGCAGAAACATTCATCAGGGAAGGTGCTTTCGACAAGGCCAAGGAAGCCATCGAAGCTGCAATAGTGCACCCGAAGTCGATGGGTCTTGCAAAGACCTATTATGTAAAGGGGAAACTCTGCCAGGCTGCGTTTGATTCGGGTGATCCGAAAGCCATCGAACTCTATCCTGACATTCTGATGGAAGCCTATAACAACTTTGAAAAGGCAGTACAGCTTGATCCCAAACTTAAGAATACAATTATTCGTGACAATGCTTACGCTCTTCTGGGCAACTCATTTTTGAATGACGCCATCGCAAAGTTCACTGACAGGAACTTCAAGGGAGCAATGGAGTCGTTTGAAAGGAACGTTAAAGTTGCCAGCAGTGATCTCTACGTCGGTATGGTTGACACACTCGTGATCTTCAATGCCGGACTTGCTGCCTACAATGCAGAGATGTATCCCGAGGCAATCACACATTTCCGCACCTGCACCACCTCAGGCACAGAAGACACCAAACCTTACATTTTCATGAGCGACAGCTACCTGAAGATGAAGGATACAGTCAATGCCGAGGCAGTACTGATGGAAGGTTACAAGGCATATCCTGACACACTGGATATTATCCTGCAGGCTACCCAGTTCTACCTGGATGCAAACAATTCTGAGAAAGCCTTTGAATTTGTTCACAAGGCCATGGAGATGGATCCGGAGAACCACATTCTCTATCTTGTCGAGGGCAGCCTCCATATGAAGCTCGAGGATTATCCGAAAGCCATTGAGAGCCTGAAGACATCACTTCTCAAGAACCCTGCCCAGTTCGAAAGCAACTACAACATCGGTCTTTGCTTCGTTTCAATTGCCAACGAAATGCTCAACGAGGCCAACCTGATTGCTGACAACAAGCAGTATGAACTCGCAAAGGATAAGGCGTTCGAGGAGATGAAGAAGGCTGTCCCGTATTTCCTGGAAGCAGAGAAGGTAAACCCGACTTCAGTGGCAACTCTCGAATTCCTTCGTGAGATCTACCTTAAGCTGAAGATGATGCCTGAATTCGAAGCTTACAAGGCAAAGGTTGAGAACCTGTAAGAAAATCTTCTGTAAAACATCGAAGGCACCCGGAAAGGTGCCTTCTTTTTTTTGCATTGTCCTGCCGACGGAGGGCAGGGGGCAATGCAGCAAATGTTCTTAAATTGCACTGTTAATCCTGATCCACTTAATTGCTATTTAACATAATATTAATTATAGGCAAATGCGCGTATCTGAACCAAACGTCGGAAATCCTCATTATTTCTTTACATCCCGCATGTCGAAGAGCGGTACATATCCGTTAAAGTGACCAGATACCTTTTCTCCCGTAGCGGTTACACAGTCAAAGTCAAAAGTTCTGTATTCCCCCGTTCCTGAAACCCTGACAGTTCCGGAAACAGCTGATACAATGGTTCCGGTCTCATCAGCGAAATTAATCTGCATGCCGAAATTGGCAACATTGAAAGTCGACGGAGCTCCGGCTGCTTCAGCACTGTTGAACTGGTATGTCCCTTTAGCCAGTTCAGTTGCTGATGACGAAAACATCTGGAAAAAGACCACGTGGCCCGTGCCCTGGAATTCATGACGGTCACGGTTGTAGCTGATCCCCTGTGAATGTATCGTAACATCAAAATTATAACCGGAAGCGCCTTCCTGCATTCCGAAATTGTGAATGAATCCCTGCTCAAGAGGGTAATCATTGACCGTGTACCTGAAATGATCAGGCTCTTCCTCTTTGGTGCATCCTGTAAACACAAGAAGCATAATCGCAAATGCGCTTAGGTAATTCCTTTTCATGACTGTTTATTTGATTATTACTGAAAGCATTCAGAATAAAACAATTGTCCGGATAAATTGTTTGCGTTATTATGATTCAGAAAACCATCAAATGCATGCTTCCGCAATTAGATCAACAGGATAAATTTTGTAGCTTTACATATAAGGAATACATATATTAATGTATTGATATTCAATATTATAATGAATATATTAAACTTTCCCATAATAATACGACAAGGCCATGATTTGCATAGATCCATCAACCCTTGAATTTCTCTCGGACCTTCGGCTTCACAATGACAGAACCTGGTTTGCCGAGAACCGTCCGCGATATGAGGCAGCACGGGACAATTACGCCCGGTTTGTGCAGGCTGTCATTGATGAAATTGTCAGATTTGATCCTATCCTTAAAGGTCTCGAGGCAAAAAGCTGCATCTTCAGGATCAATCGGGACATCCGGTTCACACATGACAAATCGGTCTACAAGACCAATTTCGGTGCTTTCATGGTCCGTGGCGGCAAGAAGAGTGCGGACAGGTTTCCGGGATATTACCTTCACCTGGAACCTGGTCAGTCTTTCATTTCGGGCGGGGCTTACATTCCTCCGGCCCCGTGGCTGAATGCCATCCGTGCAAATATTGCAGAGAACGGCGACAGGCTCGTGAAAATTCTCAACAGCAGGGAGTACAGAAAATATTTCAGCGGCCTTGAGGGAGAAAAACTGAAACTGCCGCCACGCGGCTATGAAAAGGATCATCCGCATATTGAGCTGATCAAAATGAAAAGCTTCCTTCCCGAGAAAACCCTGAGTGATGCTGAGGTTACAGCACCTGATTTTTTCGAAACTGTCACCGGCGCCTTCAGGGCCATGAAACCGGTGATAGACTTCCTTACCGTCGGGAGGCTGTAACCCGAATCCTTACCGGCTACACATTTTCTGGTCCTGTGTGCAGGAATGTTAAAAAACATTATCTTTCGATAAATTTTAAGAAAACGTAAAAATGAAAAAACTGCTTTTCACTCTTCTTCTGGCAGCATTCATACTGCCATTTGCTGCATCACAGGGCAAGCTCGAGGTCGGAAAAAAAGCCCCGGAGTGGGTACTGACCGATGCCGACAAGAAGGAATTCACAATGAACTCCTGGCCGGGCAAGGTGCTGCAAATTAACTATGTTGATCCTGACAATGATGATCTGAACGATCCTTTCAATGATGCAATCAACAAGGCTGTTGACATTGACAAGATCATTGACCAGAATGCATACAAGGGTTTCGGAATCGTTGACCTGAAGTCGACCAAACTGCCCGATGGACTTGTACGTGCCATCGCCGGAAGGAAGGCAAAGAAGTACGATACCACCATTCTGTTTGACTACAAGGGTCTGCTGCATGACAGCTGGGGCATGCCCATGGACAGCTACACAATTGTCATTGTGGACAAGAACCGCGTTGTCCGCGGTGTTTACAAAGGCAAGATTGCCGACGGTGACATACCGGGCATTATTGAGATGATAACCAAACTGACAAAGGAATAGGCTCTGACTGACAGGCCTCCAATAAAAAAACCGGCACAGGCCGGTTTTTTTTTGCATCCTGCAGGACTGTATCAGGCCGGAACACGGATTCCCTGCTCGGGATAGTCCTGGTTCAGCTTGAAGCGTATCCTCAGAACGCCTTCATTAAAATCGGCCGAAGTAATTGAAAAAGAACCGATTTCGGATGTATTTGAAACATGCTGCCCAATGCAGGGACAGGCATCGAAATTTCCAATTGTAATAATTCTTATCATCTCACCTGCATCATCAGGGAGTTTTCCGGTAAAGTATTTTTCGTCAGCCTCCCTCCTGCTGACAATCTCCTCTCCCACCGGAATGCTTAATTTTATTATCTCATTTACAGTCTTTTCAACTGCCCTTACCTCTTTGTCTGACAGACCCTTCCTGATGCGGTAATCGCACTTGCTTTTTTTGCTTTCAATATGGCTGTTGAATGATCTCCCGCAATGATACATCTTGTCCATCACCGAGTTGAGTATGTGTTCGGCGGTATGCATTGCGCTGTTGTAATCTTTTCCGGGCATGGTGATACTGATATTCAGAATAAGGAAACGTTTGTCAGGGGGTTATATTTTACCCTCAATGCAGGTAAATTCAGGCAGAATTGCAAATATCATGATTGCTGCCGGATTCAGCCTGACGCACTTGACCGGATTACTGCCTGAATCAGCCTGACCTCTTTAACCGGGAGGGCTGATATTTTAGTCACCTGCTCCTGGTCCTGGCCACCCAGTCCTTCTCCGAGGCAAGGTAGCTGAGCATCTGAGACCAGTCGCCTGACATCGAACCGTATTTCTGTTCCTCCCTGTCCAGGGCTTCTTCGCATCTGTCGAGAGCCTTTTCAGCTTCGCCCCTGCGTCCAAGTTTCAGAAGCAGAAGAGCCTCCTGCTTGAAAGCCGCGGGAGAAGGTTCCTGTAAGGTTCCTGTCACTGAGCGGACTACTGCGAGAGCATTTTCATCCTCCTGATCAGAGCCTGACAGGTTCATAATAGCCTGTGAGAGAAGCACCAGGTCGTCTGGTGTGGCCACCCCGGAAGCGATGTTCCTGTCAAGCAGCCGACGGCAGAGCAGATACTGCGACTGGTTATAGGCGCTAAAGGCGTTATAGGAGATCACAGGCGCAATCATTTTTTCGTAATCGGCAGAAAACCAGAGAGCTGTATCCTGAATTGAAGCTGCTCTTGTGGCGGCATCAGGAAAGAACCCATTTGTGGAGCCAATGTAATAATTGCCCATAAGTTCCCCGGCAGCAAGTACTTTTCTGAGCGTGGAAGCCAGGACAGCCGGATCCATCCTGTATAACTTCAGAACAGACACTGCACACTGGTCCGCCACAAGTTCCTGTTTTGAGGTGTACCTGATAAGATTCCCCAGCGCAGGCTCAATCATTGTCAGCAGCAGGTTTCTGTAATTGGCCAGGTGATGGTCAAGAGCAAAGTGGGCCACCTCCTGGGCCATCAGAGCCATCAGTTCAGCCTCGCTGTTCACTGCAGTGATCATCCCCGTGGTTATTACCATTGTGCCGTCGGGTCCGACCCATGCATCCGGTACAATATCAGAGAGTATCCTGAGGCTAAGTACTCCCGGGCGTTTGTCTGTATTGCGGACCGGATAAACCAGCCTCAGAAGACCGTAGAGCCTGGCTTCCAGATAGCTGTCAATATAGAATGAATTGTTCTGCCCGGCCTTGTTCATGAACTCCCGCATCAGCTCCTCCATCGCATAGCGAAGGTCATAGCTGTACCCTGATCTCAGCAGTTCGTCATAGACCTGTGCCTCGAGCATCTTAATCTGCCAGAGCGATTCAATATCAGTCGGAACAATGTCATACTTCCTTAGTTCCGGATAGAGGATGGTCTCAATTCTTCCGGTTACCGGGTCTGGTGCGGTCTGGACAGCCAGCCGGCCGGCGGGCCGTAATACCTTGTTAATTGTAATCTCTTCGGTTGTGGTGCGGCTTTTACCTTTCAGGTTAACAGGTATCTGGCTGAATGCTTCGACTGAGGCGGTCAGAAGCATGATTACAAGGAGAAAGGCAGCTTTTTTCATGGTTTTTGCACTTTAGGGTTGCTGTTGTCAGGACACGGGACAATCATCAAATATCGTGCAACATGGCAGTTTCTGCGATAGTTTTTTCAACGGCTTTCTACTTCAGTGTCAGATTTCTTCCGCATCCTCAATATCGCGACCCATGCTCTTCTTCAGCTGGTAGAGGTCCTGTTTCATGGTTGCGACGGTGCGGAGGAGTTGTTTCTCGGGCAGTACCGGTTCGGGAAGTTCGTCGCTTATGTAATGGACGAACTTCCACAGTTCCCTCACATTGTTTATATGGACTTCATAGGGTTCATAAAGCGGATTGAGTGAGAAGAGCACCAGCCGGCCTCTTTTTTCGATGTCGTTTTCAACCACCTTGAAGACGATGCCGTCGTTTGACGTGAGGATTATATATGCCTGTCCGCTCCTGATGTCATGCCAGTCCTGGACGAACTCGCCGGTCACCCATGCCTTGTCAGGGATCGGCAACATTGAATCGCCCTTCAGCTGGAAGGTCCGGTACTTGCGGTTTGACGACAGGAATGGCAGGTTGAAGAGCGGGAGGTCTCCGATGAATTCCGGATCGGCATAGCCGGTTGTGTAACCTGCCTTGGCCTTCTCGCTGACAAGTTCGATGTTCTCTCGGTTGTCAGGGGTCACGGTGGTGGCAAGCACCCTCAGGTTGCTTCCTTTTATATATGCATCATATCCCCTCTCGAGTTCACCCATCTGGCTCCCGGAGAGGCGGGTCAGGTCAACCTTGAGCATTGTGTCAAGCGATATGTTGTAGTATCCGGAAAAGGCCACCAGGGTCTCTATTCCCGGCTGTGCCACGCCGTTCTCATAGCCGCTGAGGGTTGGCCGCTTCATCTGCAGGGCCGATGCCACGTCATCCTGGGTGCGTCCCCTGCGTTTTCTCAAAAATTTTATGTTCGATGCGAAGTACATATTGGAAATTTTGATTATATTGTAATCACAAGTTTGATTAATTTCTAATCAAAGATAAATTAAGTTTTGGAAATAACAAGCAGAAAATGAAAAAAAGTCTGAGAGTCTGAGAGTCAAAAGATTCTGAGACATCGGACCTTCAGACGGAGCGAAGCGACAGACCTTCAGACGGAGCGAAGCGACAGACCTTCAGACCTTATAACCATGGACACCCGCAGCATATTGCATCTTGACCTCGACACCTTTTTCGTGTCGGTGGAGAGGGTTCGCGACAGCAGGCTCAACGGCCGTCCCGTGATCATCGGCGGCAGCTCTGACCGCGGGGTGGTCTCGAGCTGCAGTTACGAGGCCCGCAGCTTCGGCGTCAGCTCGGCCATGCCGATGAAGATGGCCCGTGCCATGTGTCCCGAGGCAGTTTACATCCGCGGAGACATGGAGATGTACACAAAGTATTCGAGGATGGTGACTGACATCATTGCCGGCAAGTCACCGGTGTATGAGAAGGCATCGGTGGATGAACACTACGTTGATCTCACGGGGATGGAACGCTTTCACGGCTGTGCACGGTGGGCACATGAGCTGCGTGACACAATCATAAATGAGACAGGGCTGCCCATCTCCCTGGGACTGTCTGTGAACAAGACCGTCTCGAAGATTGCTGCCGGCGAGGCCAAGCCCAACGGTGAGCGGGAGGTGGTGCAGCAGCAGGTTCTCCCCTTCCTTGATCCGCTCTCCATCAGGAAGATCCCGATGATAGGCCAGAAGACCTATCACACGCTGAGATCGATGGGCATCTCCACGATAAACACCCTGCGGAACATTCCTGCGGAGATGCTGGAGTCGCTCATGGGCCAGAACGGGATGGAGATATGGAAGAAGGCCAACGGCATTGACAACACTCCGGTAATCAGCTACTCCGAGCAGAAGTCGATCAGCACCGAGCATACCTTTGACCGCGACACAACTGACACGGTGATGCTCAGCCAGATGATAGTGAGCATGACAGAGAAGCTGGCCTATGAGCTGCGGCGCCAGGAGAAGCTGGCATCGTGTATCACGGTGCGGATAAGATACTCTGATTTTGACACTCACACGCTGCAGCAGCGGATACCCTACACCGCCTTTGACCATGTGCTCATCAGCGAGGCGCAGAGTCTCTTCCGGCGTCTCTGGCAGCGGCGTATGCTCATCAGGCTCATCGGGGTGAAGGTGAGCGGCCTGGTGCGGGGTGTGCAGCAGCTGAACATGTTTGAGGACACGCCCGAGATGGTGAGTCTCTATATGACTATGGACAGCCTGCGTGGCCGTTTCGGCCGGTATGCCATCCGCCGGGCGGCCGGGGTGATGACCGCTGCGGAGCGCAGCGAGCGCGAGCTCAGAAAGGCGTCGGAACAGCTGGCGGAGAAATCACGCATGGAGGAGAGATTGCGGGGATGGAGATTTTAGGTCTGAGAGTCTGAGGGTCTGAGAGTCTGAGAGTCTGAGAGTCAAAGGAAATTCAGACTGCACGACTGCAAGACCGCATGACCGCAAGACTTGAGACCTTCAGACGGAGCGAAGCGACAGACTTTCAGACTTTCAGACATGTATATAAACTGCCACTCATACAACAGCCTGCGATACGGCACACTCACGGTGGAGCGCCTTTCTGAGCTCGCTGCGGCTGCGGGCGTGGAGCGACTGGTGCTGACTGACATCAACAATACCACCGGCATGCCCGATTTTGTGCGTGAGTGCCGCAGCCGCAACATCACCCCGGCCGCCGGGATCGAGTTCCGCGACGGCAACAGGCTGCTCTATATCGGCATAGCCCGCAACAACGAGGGCTTCCGCGAGCTTAACGAGTTCCTCACACATCACAACATCACCGGCGAGCCGCTCCCTGCCCGTCCTCCCTCCTTCCCCAACGCGTATGTAATCTACCCGGCCGGCGGTGTCAATGGCTCCGTCAGTACCTCTCACGCCACCCTTCAGGAGAATGAGTATGTCGGCATACGTCCCTCCGCCGCCGGCCGTCTCCTCACAGCATCAAAAAAAGATCTGTCTAAATACGTTATCCTCCAGTCTGTTACAATGGAATCGCCAGCTGACTACCCCATACACCGCAGCCTGCGCGCCGTGGATAACAACCTGCTCCTTAGCCGCCTCATCCCGGAGATGACCGCACTGCCCGATGAATACATCACCTCCGAAGCCCTGACAGCAAACCCCTTCAGCATGTGGCCGCAGGTCATCGACAACACGCGCAGGATGCTCAACGACTGCTCCCTGGAGATAGACTTCACAACACCCAAAAACAAGAAGATATATTCGGCAAGCAGGTATGACGACAAGCTGCTTCTGGAGAAACTGGCATGGGACGGCATGAAGTACCGCTACGGCGCAAACAACAAAACGGCTCAGGAACGGGTAAGGCATGAACTGGAGATCATTGACCGCCTCGGCTTCTCCTCCTACTTTCTCATAACATGGGACATAATCCGCTACTCGATGGCGTGTGGTTTCTACCATGTCGGACGCGGCAGCGGGGCCAACTCCGTCGTTGCCTACTGCCTGAAGATCACTAATGTTGACCCCATCGACCTGAACCTTTACTTCGAGCGTTTCATCAACCCGAAACGGACATCGCCGCCCGACTTCGACATAGACTATTCGTGGAAGGAACGTGACACTGTCACGGAGTACATCTTCCGCCGATACGGACATCGTCATACTGCTCTCCTGGGCACAATCAACACCTTCCGCGGCAAGTCGATAGTCCGCGAGCTGGGAAAGGTGCACGGCCTGCCCGTGGAAGAGATCGACGCCCTGATCAGCAATCCCTCCGCAGAGAGCAATCGCGGTGAACTGCAGGATCTTATTTTTGAGACAGGGAATAAAATTGCCGACTTCCCCAATCTGCGGAGCATACATGCCGGCGGGGTGCTCATCTCGGAAGAACCGCTATGCTGCTATACGGCCCTCGATATGCCTCCCAAGGGATTCCCTACCACTCAGTGGGACATGTACACCGCCGAAGAGCTTGGATATGAGAAGCTTGACATACTGAGCCAGAGGGGCATCGGGCATATCAGGGAGAGTGCTGAGATTATCCGTGCCAACTGCGGTGTGGATGTTGACGTGCATGCAATCCAGAAGTTCAAGAATGATCCGCTGGTAAAGGACCATCTGCGCCGCGGCGACGCCAAGGGATGCTTTTATATTGAGAGTCCTGCAATGAGGGGATTGCTCAAAAAACTGCATTGCGATGATTACCTGACACTTGTAGCTGCCAGCTCGGTCATCCGTCCGGGTGTGGCACGTTCCGGGATGATGCGGCAGTTCATCTACCGTTTCCATAACCCTGACAAATTCGAGTATATCCACCCGGTGATGAAGGATCTTCTCAGCGAGACCTTCGGGGTGATGGTATACCAGGAGGATGTGCTCAAGGTGTGCCATCACTTCGCCGGCCTCGACCTGTCGGATGCTGACACGCTGCGCAGGGCGATGAGCGGTAAGTACCGGTCGCGCAGGGAGATGCAGAAGATCACCGAACGGTTTTTCAGCAATTGCCGCGACAAGGGTTACCCCGGGGAGATCACGAAGGAGGTATGGCGGCAGATAGAGTCCTTTGCCGGCTACTCCTTCTCCAAGGCGCACTCGGCAAGCTATGCCGTGGAGAGCTTTCAGAGCCTCTGGCTCAAGTCGCACTACCCGCTCGAGTTCATGGTGGCTGTGATCAACAATTTCGGGGGGTTCTACCGCACATGGGTTTACGTGCAGGAAGCCCGCCGCGAGGGTGCGGTCATTGAAGCTCCGTGCATCAACCGGAGCACCTATAAGACAACAATCTATGGCGAAACCGTATTCATTGGCCTTATTCACATCCAGGGACTGGAGACAAACCTTGCAAAGGCAATCATCGCTGACCGAGATAAGTATGGAAATTTCAACGGACTGGAGGACTTCATCTCACGTGTTGGTCCCGGTCTGGAGCAGACCGTCATACTGATACGTACCGGGGCGTTTCGCTTCACCGGGAAGAGCAAGGCGCTGCTTCTGTGGGAGGCTCACCTGCTTATAAACAGGGGTAAAACTGAGACTGCCCGCACCCTGTTTAACCCGGAGCCCAGGAAGTTTACAATGCCGCCCTTCGAGCAGTCTCGGCTCGAGGATGCCTATGACGAGATTGAGTTGCTGGGCTTTCCCGTAACCCTAACATGGTTCGATATGCTTCAGACGAAGTACCGGGGCGAGGTCTCCGCCTCCGGGATGCCCGGCGCAATCGGCCGCAGTGTGAGGATGGTCGGGCATCTGGTCAATGTTAAGTATATCAAGACGATGAAGAACGAATGGATGAACTTCGGATGCTTTATCGACAATGAGGGCGAATTTTTTGATACGGTTCATTTCCCGCAGTCGCTTGCCGGCTGGCCTTTTCGCGGCAGCGGCACATATCTCATCCAGGGAAAGGTTGTTGACGAATTCGGCAGCTGCTCCGTGGAGGTGGAAAAGATGGCCAGACTGACCGTTCAGCCGGACCCGAGATACTGAAGATTTGCGATTTGCGATTTGCGATTTGGGATTTGCGAATTCGCAATTCGCGAATCGGCAATCGCAAATCAGCTGTCTACCCTGATGACTCTCGTGATACCCTTGACGGACTGTATCTTTTTAATTATCCCGTAGAGGATGTTGATGTTGGGTACCAGCAGTTCGGCACGCCCCTCAAAGAGGCCGTGGTTCATGCTGTAGGTGAAGTTTTTTACTGATACAGTCTTGTATTCTGCAAGAATCTCGGTAATGCGCGACACAATCCCCAGGTTCTCCACACCGGTCAGCTTAATCTGAGCCAGAAAACCCCTGGCGGAGTCAAGCCTGGTCCAGCGCGCCCTTAAAATCCTGTAAGGGAAGCTGGATATCATAAAATCGGCATTCGGACAGGTGGCACGGTGGATCTTGATCCCCTCCAGCACAGTCACAAATCCGAAGATACGGTCGCCGAACACCGGGTTGCAGCACTTGGCAAGCTTATAATCGAGTCCTTCAACCCTCTCATCTATAACGAGATAATCTCCTCCGGATGAAGTTGTTTCATCCTGGGTGCTTATTTCGGGCGCCCTGGGCAGACTCTCTTCGGGCTGTTCATCAGACCTGAGAAGCACCTTCTTAAGCTGAAGCAGATCAATCTCACCGATTGCGATACTGAAATAGAGATCCTGTGAGGTTTTAAACCCGTACTCTGTCAGCAGCTTGACGACGGTGGCATCGCCGTAGGGTATCTTCCAGTTCTTCAACCTGCGGGTGAGTGTCTCCTTTCCCTCGGCAGCCAGCTTGAATTTCTCCTCGTTGAGAGCCTGTTTTATCTTGGTGCGTGCCTTATTGGTGATTACAAATGAGAGCCAGTCGCGCTTCGGAGTTTGTTTCACCGATGTGATGACCGATACATGATCACCGTTCTGGAGCTTCTGCTTAAGCTGTACGTTTCTGCCGTTGACCTTCCCTCCTATACACTTGGAGCCCACTTCGGTATGGATGTCAAAGGCAAAGTCGAGCAGCGTCGATCCGACAGGCAGCTGTCGCACCTCACCCTTTGGGGTGAAGACAAAGACCTCGTCGGCATAGAGTCCGGGACGGATATCGCCAAGAAGGTCGCTTCCCTCCTTTTCCGATGCTCCGAGCACCTCGCGCATCTGGGCCATCCAGGCGTCGAGGCCGCCTTCGCCTCTCACACCCTTGTAACGGAAATGTGCTGCGAGACCCTTCTCTGCTATTTCATCCATACGCCTGGTGCGGATCTGCACCTCCACCCACTTGCCTGCGGGTGTGGCAACAGTAGTGTGCAGCGATTCATACCCGTTTGTCTTGGGCACAGAGATCCAGTCGCGCATCCGGCTCGGGTCAGGCTGATACATGTCGGTAATTACCGAGTATACCTGCCAGCACGTGGATTTCTCACTTGTCGGGTCAGCATCGATAATTATCCTTATGGCGAATATGTCAAAGACCTCTTCGAAGGCTACACCCTGGCGCTTCATCTTCTGCCAGATCGAATGAATCGATTTGGTACGGCTCCTGAGTTCATATTTCAATCCCAGTGCATCAAGCTTCTCCGTTACGGGAGCGGAGAACTCCCTGATGAGCCTGTTCCTGGATGTTGTCGTCTGTTTCAGCCTGGCCTCAATCACATTATATTCAGCCGGTTCCATGAGTTTCATGGCCAGGTCTTCCATCTCCGACTTGATGTTGTAATAGCCCAGCCGGTGTGCAAGTGGTGCGAAGAGAAAATAGGTTTCTGAGGCAACCGGGAGCCGCTCCTTATCTGATAGCCAGTCAAGGCGCCGCATAACAAGGAGTCGCTCTGCGAGAGCTATAAGAATGACCCTGCCGTCGTCTGCCAGTGAGAGCAGCAGTTTCCGGAAGTTCTCTGCCTGACCGGAGAAGTCCCTGCCTCTGAGGGCTGTAACGCGTGAAAGCCCTTTAATTACCTCCTTTATTGACGGGTCATTGAGGGCATCAATCTTTCCCCATGCTTCCGACCCTTCACTGAAGCCTGACAGGAGGGCGCTGATGACGGCGGAGGTACCCAGCCCGATAGCGGAGGCGGTCACTCTGGCCAGCTCGAGGTAATAGAGCGGCAATGGCTCACCAAGGTACTTGATATCTGAAGGGTAGTATGTCCTTGCGATCTCCGTGGCAAGGCTAAGCGCCCTCCTCTCCGCGTCCGGGACGGGAGCGGGAAGGGCTTTGAGCACCAGGTTCTGCCTGCTGCGTATCTGTGCTGCCAGTTCAGCCATGGTAATTATTTTAAAGGTGAATTGGGCTCCCTCTTCATCTCGAGGTAGTAGGCATAGTCAACCAGCGCGGGGGTGACTCTCTGCAGCAGTGCCGTGAATCGGCCTTCCCACGTCATGATCTTGTTCCTCTTCTTCTTCCGGATACCCTTAAGGATCCAGTATGCAACGAACTCGGGCGACATCAGCTTCTTTTCCTCCCTTGGCGAGTTGCCCTGCTCAGAGCCATC
>JAEYZD010000014.1 GCA_023430725.1 Bacteroidota bacterium
TAACTACAGTCAGCTTGACGGTGTCATGGTCAGGACTGTGCCCTTTCCGGACTACGAGATCTCTGTTCAGTTCAATCCCGGCAGGATCATCTCGTCGGCTGCAAAAGTTGATACAAAATCGATTGAGGAGAGGCCCTGTTTCCTGTGCGGAAGCAACAGGCCGCCGGAGCAGCGCGGTGTTCCCTTTGCCGATGACTATATAATACTTATTAACCCTTTTCCGATCTTCCGGCGTCATCTTACGGTGGTGAACCTCGCGCATACCCCCCAGCGCATTGAAGGCAACCTGGGAACCATGCTTGATCTGGCGCGCGCCCTGCCGGAGTATGTGATCTTTTACAACGGACCGCAGTGCGGTGCCTCAGCGCCTGACCACCTCCATTTCCAGGCCGGAAACAGGGGATTCCTGCCGATTGAGAGGGACCTGGACAACATGGATCTCTGCATACCTGTGGCTGAGTCGGCTGGCACGGAGCTGTGGATATGGAAAGGGTACGGTCGCGGTATAATGACCCTTAAAGGCCACCGTGCCGGTGCACTGGAGGAGATTATAAAGAGGTTTTATGACCGCTTCGCCCTCAGTCAGCCTGACCGTCCCGAACCGATGCTGAACATTCTTGCATACCACACTGACGGTCAGTGGACTGTCCATGTGATGCCGCGAAAGGTGCATCGTCCGGCGTGCTACTTCGCCGAAGGCGCCGAAAGGATACTGCTCAGCCCTGCATCCGTGGACCTGGGAGGTGTCTTCATCACTCCGAGAGAAGAGGATTTCAGGAAGATATCAGCTGCAGATATTCAGACAATACTGGGAGAAGTATGCCTGGATGAGGAAGAACTTGCAAACCTTACAAAAGAGATATTATGACCGGAAAACATGAACCCGAGATCAGTGTTGGCATTGTATCCGGCAGCGGACTTGCGTTTACACTGCACGGAGCCTATCTGGCCGGCGAGGGCGGGAAAAAGTTCACGGGCAGATTCACCGCTGTGGCGGAGAATGACAGACTGCTGCTGAAGAACGAAGAGGAGGTGATCAGGCCGGGAGATGAGATAATCCTCACCCCTTCAGCGTTTGAAAGCTGCAGCTTCACCCTTCATGCAGTGACTATCGGAGTTAACTTTCACTGGCAGCGCAACGAGGATCAGACCTTCAGGGGCAACCTGAAACTTATTCTCCGTGGCGGGCAGGTGACCGCGGTGAACATACTCCCCGTTGAGGAGTACCTTGTGAGCGTTATCTCGTCGGAGATGAGTGCAACCTCATCGGGTGAGCTTCTCAGGGCCCATGCGGTCATCTCAAGGAGCTGGCTGCTGGCGCAGATAGACAAGACCCTGCGGCTCAGCGATGCGGGAGAAAAGTACCGCACCAGTTTCGTGTCCGATACTGAGATCACAAGGTGGTATGACAGGGAGGATCACAGGGATTTCGATGTATGCGCCGATGATCACTGCCAGCGCTACCAGGGGATCACCAGGGCCTCAACGAAGGCGGTGGAGGATGCTGTGCGCGCCACTGCCGGCGAGGTGCTGATGTACGGCGATTTCATCTGCGACGCACGCTATTCAAAATGCTGCGGCGGCGCAACTGAACTGTTTGAAAACACGTGGGAACCCGTTGCACATCCCTACCTGAAGAAAATAATCGATGCCGGCAGCGGATCTGCCACCCCGGATGCTGATCTTACGGATGAAACCAATGCCGTTGAATGGATACACGGTGCACCCGAGGCTTTCTGCAATACAACCGACAAAAACATCCTCTCCCAGGTGCTCAACAACTATGACCAGGAGACAAATGATTTCTTCAGGTGGAAGGTGACATACAGCCAGGATGAACTGAGCGAACTTGTCAGGGAGAGGACAGGAATCGACTTCGGCCGGATAACATCGCTTGAGCCTCTTACGCGAGGTACATCGGGACGCCTGATCAGGCTGAGAATCACCGGTGAAAAGAAGAGTATGATTATAGGCAAGGAGCTGGAGATCAGGAAGGCTCTCTCGAAATCGCACCTCTACAGCTCTGCCTTCATGGTTGAGAAGAATGAGGAGCAGGGCCTGTTCATTCTGCACGGCGCAGGGTGGGGGCACGGTGTGGGGCTCTGCCAGATCGGAGCTGCAGTGATGGGAGCCCGGGGTTATACCTACAGGCAGATACTGTTTCATTATTTCGTTGACGCGGAAATCAATAAACTCTACTGAGATGAAAAGAGCAGCGCTGACACTTCTGGTGGCGGTATTCGCCGTCTTATCCGTTAAGGCCAACTCATGGATCAGGATCAACCAGTTGGGATATCTCCCGGAATCGGTAAAGGTTGCCGTCTGGATCTCGCAGGAGCCCGGGGCGCAGAAGGGTTTCACGGTTTTCGACGCCCTGACGGACAAGCCCGTTTTCAAGGGGGAAGCTGTCCTGTATGACGGCGCTGTCTGGGGCATGGCTGCCTCAGCACGGCTTGACTTCTCAGGCCTGACTGCCCCAGGAGGATACTATATTTTATACGGATCAACACGATCGGAGACATTCCGGATAGGACCCGGCGTCTATGACGGCACCGCCGATTTCATACTTAACTACATCAGGCAGCAGCGCTGTGGCTATAATCCTTTCCTGGCAGACACCTGCCACCGCCATGACGGGATGATCGTTGACCATCCGACGCTGTCAGGAACACCCATTGATGTCCGGGGCGGATATCATGACGCCAGTGATCACCTGAGGTATACGGCCACCACGGCAAATTCGGTCTACCAGATGATGTTCGCTTATGAGAAGTCGCCTGATATCTTCGGTGACACCCATGATGCTGCCGGCGCTACCGGGAGCAACGGCATCCCTGACATTCTTGACGAGGTTAAATGGGGTCTTGAGTGGCTACTGAAGATGAATCCCGACAGCGGTGTGATGTACAACCAGGTGGCTGATGACCGTGATCACCAGGGATTTCGCCTCCCGAACCTCGACAAGGCCGGATACGGGCTGGGTCCGTACAGACCTGTCTATTTCGTGACCGGCAAACCCCAGGGCCTTGCACAGTTCAAGAACCGCACCGAGGGGGTGGCCTCCACAGCTGGCAAGTTCGCATCGGTCTTTGCCATGGGGGCGAAGCTCTTCGCGGAGAGTGAGCCGGAGATGGCTGAGACTATGGCCGCAAGGGCAGCTGACGCCTTCGGGTTTGCCCACACTGATCCCGGGGCAACACAGACTGCCTGCAACGTCTCACCCTATTTTTATGAGGAGGATAACTATGTTGATGACATGCAGCTTGCGGCGTGGGAGCTATGGACACTTACCGGCGAAAAATATTACCTTGAGCAGGCCGATTACTGGGGGACACTCGAGCCACACACACCATGGATTGAGAAGGACACTGCCCGACATTACCAGTTCTATCCGTTCGTGAACCTGGGACATGCCAATCTTGGGATGTCCGATTCGGAATATGCGGATAAGTACCTGGAGTTCATGAGAAAAGGGCTGGAACTGATTAACGCCAGGGATCAGAACGACGTGTTTCAGGTCAAGATCCCCTTCGTCTGGTGCTCGAACAACTACGTGGCAGCAGCGCTGACGCAGTGCAGGCTGTACCGCGAAGCAACGGGCGACACCCGATTTGACTACATGGAAGCGGCGATGCGCGACTGGCTGTTCGGGTGCAATCCGTGGGGCACCTCGATGATCTGCGGGCTGCCGCAGGGTGGCGATTATCCTTTGCTTCCGCACTCGGCAGTAACCGTCTATCTCGGCAAGACAACAACCGGAGGGCTGGTTGACGGTCCAATAAACAAGGTGATCCACGAGAGTCTCAAGGGACTGACCCTCCTCAGGCCTGATCCGTATGCAGCTTTCCAGGGGGGCAGGGCGGTCTATCATGATGACATCGGTGATTACAGCACCAATGAACCCACTCTTGACGGGACGGCCAGCCTGAGCTACTACCTGTCGACCCTTGAGAAAGAGGGGCGGACATGGACCAGGAACGCAATGAATGATGTCCGTGACTCTCATGGCGCCGTTATCCGGAAGGGAACTGACTCGAAGAATATTTACCTGGTCTTCTCAGCAGATGAGCACGGAGAAGGATTTGATCATATCCTCAAAGTGCTGGATGACAAAAAGATAAAAGCTTCGTTTTTCCTCACCGGGAATTTTGTGCGGAACCGGGCTTATGCGCCGGTTGTGAAGATGATTATTGCCGGCGGGCATTATGCAGGGCCTCATTCAGACAGGCACCTGCTCTATATCCCGTGGGAGAATCGTGACACCCTCCTTGTTACAAAGGAGCAGTTCAACGAGGATCTGAAGAATAATATAATCGCTCTGCGTAAGGCCGGGCTGAAGAAAGAGGAGCCTCGGTGGTTCCTGGCGCCTTATGAGTGGTATAACAGTGCAATCAGCCGCTGGAGTGAAGAGATGGGGATGACCCTGGTGAATTTCACGCCGGGGACAGGTACAAATGCTGACTACACCACGCCGGAGATGGCGGGTTACAAATCATCGGATCAGCTCATTCAGAGGCTGGCCGCCTTCGAGGAGAATAAACCCGGCGGACTGAACGGGGCAATCATTCTCATCCACCCGGGCACAGCGCCGGAGCGCACTGACAAGCTCTGGTCAAGACTTGAAGAGATCATCACTTTTTATTCAGATAAAGGATACACCTTCAGCAGATTTTAAAACAGCATGACAGCACAAGTTAAAAACCGATCGCCCTGGGCATGGATACCTTCACTCTATCTGGCTGAGGGGTTGCCATATGTGGCGGTAAACATCGTTTCAGTCATAATGTACAAGCGGATGGGCATCTCGAATGCCGACATCGCGCTGTATACCAGCCTGCTTTACCTGCCCTGGGTCATCAAGCCTATCTGGAGCCCTCTGGTTGACATGCTAAAAACCAAGCGGTGGTGGATTGTTATTACCCAGCTTGTCATGGCTCTCGGCTTTGCCAGCATTGCCCTGACAATACCGGCATCGCACTTCTTCAAGATCACCCTTGCCTTTTTCTGGCTGCTGGCTTTCATGTCCGCCACACATGACATTGCTGCGGACGGTTTTTACATGCTGGGTCTGGATACGAACAAACAGGCAAAATATGTGGGCATCCGGAGCACCTTTTACAGGGTTGCAACCATAACAGGTCAGGGCCTTCTCGTAATACTTGCAGGATTTCTCGAGAGCTCCTCCGGGCGGGAACCTGTTTCAATATTCATTGAAGCCTCACCCGGCTACTCAAAGACCGTACTTGAGATGCCACGTGTTGCGGCAGCACCTGAGGGCAGGAGCGATCTTTACTTTTTTCTTGAACATGATTCTCTTAAAATAAGTACTCAGACTGTTGACAGGGACAGCCTGGGCATCCTCCTTGATTCAGTAAGGGCCTCTAACCTTGGCTACGGGTTTGTGCAGGCGGAGGAGACAAAGGTGAAAACCAAAGGATGGTGGGCTACAAAGGTTTCAGACCCTCTCGGAGAATGGATCAGGGAGAATTTCGGAGAGGAGAGGGGCAGCATCGCATCGGTTACAGGAAGTGTGGCAGTAGTTCCTGTCAGGCTCTCCGGCTCACCCGACCCGGGTGAAAAAGTGGTGCTGAACACGGTCCTGAAGAAAGGAGATAAAAGCATTGCCCTGGTTCAGGGAGGCCATCTTGTCTTCAATGAATCAAACTGGGATAAACCGGCATATATGGTGTTTCAGGCTGACTCCAAGCTGACCACTACAACGTCAGTCAGTTATGAGGGATTATCAGGAAATATTCCGATGTCATGGGCAGTAACATTCTTTGTTCTTTCAGGGTTGTTCTTCGTATTCAGTTTCTGGCACAGGTTTATTCTTCCCAGGCCCGATTCTGACACACCGCGGGAAGACCTAAAACCCTCAGATGTTCTGCGGGAATTCGGGCAGACTTTTGCCACATTCTTCAAAAAGCCGCAGGTGGGGATAGCTCTTTTCTTTATGCTGACCTACCGTTTTGCCGAGGCACAGTTGCTTAAGCTGATAAATCCGTTTCTGCTTGATCCGATTGACAAGGGGGGGCTTGGTCTGACAACCGGCGAGGTTGGGCTGGTTTATGGAACAATTGGAATAATAGGCCTTACGCTGGGAGGCATTATCGGCGGGGTGGTAGCTGCTGCCGGAGGGCTGAAGAAATGGCTGTGGCCCATGACCCTGAGCATGCTGCTGACAGCGGCAACGTTCCTGTATCTGAGCTTCACACAGACGGATAACCTGCTTGTGATAAACATCTGTGTGTTTGTCGAGCAGTTCGGGTACGGATTCGGGTTTACCGCGTACATGCTCTACCTTATATATTTCTCTGACGGTAAATACAAGACCGCGCATTATGCAATCTGTACCGGTTTCATGGCCCTCGGGATGATGCTGCCGGGAATGTTTGCCGGCTGGCTTCAGGAACAGCTCGGGTACAACCATTTCTTCCTGTGGGTTATGATCTGCAGCGTTATACCTCTGATTGCGGTTTCGCTGCTGAAGATTGATCCGCACTTCGGAAAGAAGACTTCAAACCAGCCCGGTCAATAACCAGAGATCATGAAGCAGGATCTGATATTTGAAACTCTCCGTGAGCAGCTGGCTGGCGATCTCTATACGGATCAGACGCAGCGGATCCTCTATGCCACAGATGCCTCGGCATACAGGGAGGTTCCTGTGGCTGTGACCAGACCGGCCTCAGTGGATGACATAAAAAAGGTTCTGGCCTTTGCCCGCAGCACGGGCGGTTCAGTCATACCCCGCGGGGCGGGTACCTCCCTCGCAGGGCAGGTAGTCGGGCCTGGCATTGTGATGGATATTTCACGGCATCTCAACCGTATTCTTGAGTTTAATGCCGCAGAGCGATGGGTCAGGGTGGAACCCGGGGTGGTTCTGGGAGAGCTGAACCGTTTTCTTGCCCCTCACAGGCTTCAGTTCGGACCGGAGACCTCGACAGCCAACCGTTGCTGCATGGGAGGGATGCTGGGCAATAATTCCTGCGGCGCGCACTCAATCATCCATGGAAGCGTGAGGGACCACATCCTCGAGGTTGATGCTGTGCTGTCTGACGGTTCGGATGCACATTTCCAGGCCCTGACCACGGATGAGTTCAATGCGAAATGCAACGGAAACCCTGAGCTTCTTGAGACGAAGATTTACAGGAACCTGCGTGACACTCTCTCTGATCAGCGCAATGCTGAAGAGATACGAAAGGAGTATCCCCATCCCGGGCTGCGCCGCCGTAACAATGGTTATGCGCTTGACACGCTGCTCGATACCGATCCCTTTACAGGCAACGGGGAGAAGATCAACATTTGCAAGCTGCTGGCAGGCTCCGAGGGGACGCTGTCCTTCTCCACATCGATGAAGCTGAACCTCGTGCCTCTCACCAGCGACCGGACAGGATTGGTATGTGCTCACTTCAGCACTCTTCAGGATGCTGTCAGGGCAAATATAATCGCGCTTAAGCACCGTCCCGCCGCCGTGGAGCTCATTGACGACTATATCCTTAACTGCACCAAGGATAATATCGAGCAGAGCCGCAACCGCTTCTTCGTCAAGGGTGATCCGGCGGTTATACTTCTGATTGAGATCATCAAACCGACGCCTGAAGAGATCAGGGAGACGGCTGCCGCGATGGAGCGGGATATTATGG
>JAEYZD010000041.1 GCA_023430725.1 Bacteroidota bacterium
GAGTTGCCCTGCTCAGAGCCATCAGCAAGCAGCGCATGTTTGCGAACCTCCGAGGCAGTGAATCCCGGTGCGATTATCATAACATGAAGTTTCTCCTTCAGGTTCTCGATCCTGACAGTCTCAAGAAAACCGTGTATGGCAAACTTTGAGGCGGAATAACCTGTCCTGCCCGGCAAACCATGAAATCCTGCAATGGATGATACACCTACAATTGATCCCCTGTTCTTTACTATATATGGCAGGGCGAACTTTGTACAGTAAACCGTTCCCCAGAAGTTAACGTCCATAAGTCTCCTGAGAACTGACAGTTCAACGTCATCAAATAAAGCTCTCATAGAGATTCCTGCATTATTTATCAGGATATGGATTGTTCCGAATCTTTCAACTGTTTTTTCTATCAGGAGGCGGCATTCCTCTTCCCTGGAGACATCAGTAGTGCAGGATAGGGTTTCGGCACCCATGGCAACTAATTCCTTCTCAAGTTCAGCCAGCTTTTCTTCTGAGCGTGCCGCGAGGACCACCCTGCTGCCCCTGCGGGCGAATTCGAGTGCTGTGGCTCTGCCGATGCCTGAAGAAGCACCGGTGACAATCACTACTTTATCGCGGAACAGGTTGCGTTTCATATTCTTTCAGACGGAGGATAAATATAATGACATTTTGGCGTTACCGGGTCCGATGGTTAAATTTTTACAATTTTCGGTAAAAGTGAGGATTTTTTTTTGACAGGAATTTTTTTTGCCCTACATTTGCACTCTCAAAAATTGGACTGATTCAGTAGCTCAGCTGGTAGAGCACATCCCTTTTAAGGATGGGGTCCTGGGTTCGAGCCCCAGCTGGATCACGGAGGCAGCTACCGCTGCCTTTTTTTTTGATGCTACATTGAATGCTTCACCACCCTCGTAGAGGGTGAAGAATTGTATAAACCTGCCGACCAAAAACAAAAGGGTGGGCTGGGCCCGGCACACCAATTCTTATCGCTCTACGAGCGATGTCCAATGCATGCAATTTGCTGTCAAAAAGTTATAGGACAGTGCATCACCCTCGTAGAGGGTAAAGAATTGTATAATCCTGCGGACCAAAAACAAAGGTCGCCCTGTGCGGACGACCCTTATGTTATGAATGCTGTTGCAGTTACTTTGAAAGCACCGGTATCTGCCTGCTGATTGATTCCTCGAGGGAGATCAGTGTTTCAGTGCGCATGATGCCGGGGATGGCCTGAATCTTCTCGGTCAGTACTTCGCGAAGATGCTCGTTATCGTGGGTGTAAACCTTAATAAACAACGAATAATTACCTGTTGTGTAGTGACATTCAATAACTTCAGGAATATCTTTCAGTTTGTTTATCACCTCCTTGTATTTACCCGGGTTATCCAGGTATAGTCCGATGTAAGCGCAAGTTCTGAATCCGACCATGATCGGATCAACCTTGAATTCAGATCCCTTTATTACACCAATCCTGATCAGCCTCTGAACCCTCTGATGAATGGCTGCACCTGAAACGTTACAGTCGCGCGCAACCTCAAGATACGGGATCCTCGCATTCTTTGTAATGATATCCAGGATCTTCCTGTCCAGATTGTCAATTTGCAAATTTTCTGCCATGATTACTTTCTATAATTTAGTCAATGAATATAATTCCGCCCCTAAACTTGCAAATTTAAAGCAAATCAAGTTCAAATCCTATTTATAATACCAGTAATTCTGTTGACAGAATCAAAATCTTTTTCAACAAGGAATTCTTCAATACCTTTTACGATACGGAGAGCAGTATCCGGTTCAATGAAGGAGGCGGTTCCAACCTGCACGGCAGCAGCGCCTGCCATAATGAACTCCAGTGCATCCTCCGCATTCATTATTCCTCCCAGCCCAATGACAGGAATCGTTACAGCCCTTGCGGTCTGCCATACCATCCTCAGGGCCACCGGTTTTATAGCTGGACCCGAAAGGCCCCCTGTGACCGTGGAGAGTTTAGGTGTCATGGACTTGACATCGATGGCCATCCCGAGAAGAGTATTCACGAGTGATACCGCCTCTGCCCCTTCTTCTTCAGATATACGTGCAAATTCTGTTATATCGGTTACGTTCGGCGAGAGCTTGACAATGAGCGTCTTGCTGTATGCCTTGCGCACTGCCGAGATTACTTCCCTCGCAGAGGACGGATTGGTGCCGAAAATCATTCCTCCCTTTTTGACATTGGGACATGAGATATTCAGCTCTATTGCCGGGATTGCCTGAAGCTTGTCAATACGGCGGGAGAGCTCAACGTAGTCTTCAATCGTGTTGCCGTTGACATTCACAATCACATGTGTGTCATATTCTGCAAGACGGGGATATATATTCTTCTCGAAATAATCAATCCCCTTATTCTGGAGGCCCACTGCATTGAGCATCCCGGCAGGTGTCTCAGCCATACGCGGATAGGGATTTCCCTCACGCCATTCCAGGGTTGTTCCCTTGACAATGATTGCACCCAGAGCTGAGAGGTCCATAAAATCTTCAAGTTCGGAACCGTAACCACATGTTCCGGAGGCGAGCATTACCGGGTTTCGCAGCTCCAGCGCCCCTATTTTTAACCTGAGGTCTGCCATTTGAGATCGTTTATGTTGAATACCGGTCCGTCAGTGCATGAACAGAGGTTTCCGGACGTTGTTGCCACGGTGCAGCAAAGACAGATCCCCATCCCGCAGGCCATGAGGTTTTCAAGAGAAACCTCACAGAATATGTCTCTCTTCCGGCAGACGGCCGCAACCGCCTTCATCATCGGTTCCGGACCACAGCAGTATACCTTGTCCCAAAGTTCATCCCGGAATGCCGGAATGTCAGTCACAAAGCCCCTGTGTCCCTCTGATCCGTCCTCGGTCGACAACCACACCGGTCCCAATGCGCTGAACTCCTCATGGCTGAGAATCCTCGACCTGTTACGAAAACCAAGTGCAAAGTGAGGCTCCACACCTGATTCTCTTATCTTCCGGCCAAGATAAAGCAGAGGCGCCATACCGCATCCCCCTCCTGTAAGAAGGACCCTCTCTCCACTTGCGGGAAGAGTAAATGAATTACCCAGCGGATAAATGAGATTAAGAGACTCTCCCGGAAAGAGTCGCGACAGTCTTTCAGTACCCGGACCTGCAATCTGAACAAGCAATGAGAGGGTGTTTGAAGAGTAATCGACGTCATGGACCGACAGAGGGCGACGGAGGAACGTGGAAGGACTGTCTTTTACCAGGGCCTGAACGAACTGCCCCGGCTTTATTTCAGGCAGTCCCCCGCCCGAGTGTACTTTTAATACAAAGAAGCTGTCTGTCAGCTTTTTGTTCCCTGTAACCGTTAGATCTTCGATCCGCTTTTTCATCAGGAATCCTTTGCCTGCAAAAATAGACAATTTGGGGATACGTCGTCAGGATGGTGTGTATTCGGTAAAAGATTTGTCGGAATAGAACATAACTATTCGGGTCAGCCGCCTGGCAGACGAGGCAGAATCATTCTCACCGGCAGGTCTTCCACCTGAAGACATTTCCCTGCCCTCCTGAGCCTCCGGTAAATCCGGCAGCGGGTTAGACAGCTCAGAACCTGTATCACTCTCAGGCAGGCTTTCAGACGCCTCTGTGTCGAAAAGGGTAGGCTGGGATGCATACCTGTACATTGAGCCTCTTCCGAACAGCAGCCACTCAGCTGAAAGAGCCGGATATTTATGCAGCATCTTGATCACAAAATCGAGGCTGGGATTGTTTCTTCCTGAGAGAATGTGGGAGATTCCGGATGGTTGAACCCCGATTTCCTCGGCAAATTGAGCGTAACTCTTGTTCTCGTTCTGTAAAAACGCCTGTATTCTGTCTTTCATAACCTTGATATCAATATTACAAATGTAACGAGAATACAGTTTACATGCGTAACTATATATTATTTACATTTGTAATTATACCTACAGGTATTGTAAAATCCTACTGACGCCAACCTGTGATAACACGTCAATTATAATGTAATTATCAGTACAATGACATTAGTTTAGAGCCTATTAAAAACTGATTAATAGTTATTTAAGCATAATGAATCGATAATATCTAATCAATTTCACCATGCATCCGGAGTCTAATATTGATCTATAATGCATATCAGACTTATAAAATATTGATATATAGTACTATATGAAAGCGCATCCCGTTAATCCATAAAAATTTACATTGGTAATTGCATACTCATTACGTCCGTAACTCATGACTCTGTTTTTCTGATATCCGAGTGTGTTTACATCTGTAATCAGGGGGTTGAGTCAGATATTTTAATGGTTATGGTATAGGGCAGAGAGGGACGCCTTTTCTTATTTTTCGTCAAGTCGCTGAGATTTGATTATTTTTCACCTGGATTGACATGCAGTGGGAATATAGAAATCTGGAAACATAATTTAAAACATCTTTTCGGGAGTAATCTTTTGATTATCTTCATCCACTTGAAGAGTTAAACACTTTTTTTTCTGATTGAACAGAGGTATAAAGGCAGACTTATGGTAAAAGGCAGATTCTCTTTGGCCATGCACTGGCAGATTCTGATCATGCTGGCGCTGGGTGGATTGTTCGGGTACTTCTTCCCCCATCTCACAAAATACACCAACTGGATTGGAGATGTCTTTCTCCGGGGACTGAATATGGTTATTGTTCCGCTTATCTTCTGTTCAATCATGACAGGTGTGGCGAGTGTCGGCACTGCCGAGAACCTCGGAAGACTGGGATTGAAAACCATGGGCTATTATATCCTTTCCACGCTGATTGCCATCCTTACCGGATTTCTTTTTGTGCAGATGATAAAGCCAGGTATAGGTGCAGATCTGGGTCTGCAGGTACCTCTTGAGGATATCTCTGTCGGGAAAGAGAGTTTCGGGCAGACGCTTATCAACATCGTTCCAACCAACATCATCAGGGCGATGTCGGAGGCCCAGATGCTTTCAATAATATTCTTTGCCATCCTGGCAGGATTCTTTGTCACCCGCGTGGGAGAGAAATCAAGGGTCCTGCTTGTTGACGTTGTAAACGCCATCCTCGACGTGATCATGAAGATCACTCTTTTTGTAATCAAGTTCACGCCGTTTGGTGTGTTCAGCATTATTGCCAAGGTGCTTTCACAGCAGATAAACAGTGGCAATCAGGTCGGAGAGATAATAAGCAGCATGGGAATTTACTTCCTGACTGTTGTTCTTGGCCTGGTGGTGCAGGGATTTGTCACCCTGCCCCTGCTGGTAAGATTTCTTGGGAGGGCCAACCCGATAAAGCACATGAGGAATATGTCCACTGTCATTCTCACGGCTTTCTCCACTTCCTCATCAAATGCCACGCTGCCTCTTACAATGGAGACCGTTGAGACAAAGAACGGCGTATCTAACAAGATAGCCAGTTTCACTCTTCCGCTCGGAGCCACAATCAACATGAACGGTACGGCACTTTATGAGTGTGTTGCCGTCATGTTCATTGCCCAGGCGTACGGGATTGATCTTTCGTTTGGTCAGCAGATGGTGGTCATCTTCACGGCATTGCTTGCGGCAATCGGTTCAGCCGGCATACCCATGGCAGGGCTTGTGATGATGGCTGTTGTCCTGAATGCAGTGGGACTTCCGCTGGAGGGGATCGGACTGATCCTTGCGGTTGACCGTATTCTCGACATGTTCCGGACAGCCATCAATGTTTACGGCGATACATGCGGGGCGGTGATTGTTGCGAAGTCAGAAGGGGAGCAGTTGTTGGTTTAGAACATTGGCAACAGGCAATAGGCAGTAGAGTTGACAACCATATATTGTCTTCAGACAAGTATGAGTTTATAAGATTCACATCAATAAAAAGGGGCTCCATTCCGGAACCCCTTTTCAATATTGCCAATTGACTGCTACCTACTGCCTATGAGCAGCTTCCTCCGCAGCCGCTGCTCTTGCTGCCGCATGATGAGCATCCGCCTGCCTCCGGGCCCATAAGCTCCTCAGGGGTGGCTTCACGGACACCGACAACCTTGCCCGAAAAATGCAGATCGGTTCCTGCCAGGGGATGATTGAAATCCATCTTTACGAAGGCATCGGCAATCTCCACTACCACACCGTTCATCCTGTTACCCTGTGAATCCATCATGGGAACCGTGTTGCCCACATAACATATCTCGCTTCTCAGAACTCCTTCATCCTCAAAGATGTTCCTTGGAAGGCTTATAACCATTTCTTCGCGGACTTCGCCATAGGCGTCAGCTGCAAGCAGACTGAAATCAAATGCAGAACCCTCTTCCAATCCTGCTATGTTTGCCTCAAAGGCAGGAAGCAGACGGCCTGCTCCGAACACAAAACCCATTGGAGCCGCCTCCTCTACAGTCTCAATAACCCTGCCCTCCCTGTTGTTCTCGTGCAGTGTATATGTCAGTGAGGCATACCTGTTGTTTTCAATTTTCATAACTATTTAATTTTATTGATAATACAAAATTTTATATAAATTAAAAATAGAACTCTATGCGAATCTCCGGAGTGTCATACAATCCGTATTCATTTCCGGTAATACTCCAGAGGAATGTAATGTTCATACTGGACTTTCTGCCTGTAGGCTGGGAGATCCCGGCACCGGCCAGGAAACTTCCGTAATACATGCGACCTGAATTCTCCGGCGCCGTCGTGAAAAACGACCTTTCGAGGCTGAGGGCCTCATACTCCCCGTGCACGAAAATCCCGGAGTTCCAGCCTATAGGTATTATATTGTTAAGATCCTGTATCAGTGTCATCTGGAGCATGGCACGTCCACCATATATTGAGGTTCTTCCGAATGGATCCTTATAATACTGAAATGACGGCCCAACCCCTACTGCAAGTCGCGGCAGGAGCCATAATCCGGCCAGGGGGGCAACCTCGATATTTGTTACTGTTCCGAACTGGAGTCCGAATGATCCGCCAAAGAAGAGACGCTGCTTCAGCGGAGGGTTCTCATCCGGCTTCTTCGTCTCCGGGACCTGTCCGGCCGCAGTGGCAAAAATTACTAGTAGCGACGTAATAGCCAGGATCTTCTTCATTTGATGCAGCAACCTCATTTTGAGGCTACAAATAAAATCAAAAAACTGTACATTTACAGTAAATGAAGCTGATTAAAACACTTTTCTGCATTAAAATACTGGTAATAAGATGAATATAGTAATAACAGGAGCATCGTCGGGTATAGGTCGCGAGGTGTCACTCAGGCTGTCGGAAAATCCCGGTAATAAAATTTATGCCATTGCCCGCAGCAGGAAACATCTTGAAAGCCTTTCAAGGGCTGCCAGCAACGCAAACATCATCGCCATGCCCATGGATATCACTTCTGACCTATCGTCGCTCAGAGAGCTTAAAAACAGGCTCAGTACAGGTTCAGAACGAGTCGGAATCCTGATAAACAATGCCGGCCACCTTGTTAACAAGCCTTTTACTGAGCACAGCGAGGAGGATATAGCAGCATCGGTGGCTGTGAACTTTACCTCGGCTGCGATGATCATGGCTGAGCTGCTTCCACTGATGGGCAGAGGCGCTCATGTGGTAAATATCGGCAGCATGGGAGGTTACCAGGGCAGCATGAAGTTCCCGGGACTGGCATGGTACAGCGCCACAAAAGGGGCACTTGCAATTCTTACAGAGTGTCTTGCAGCTGAATACGCCGAAAAGGGTATCTCATTCAACTGTCTTTGCCCCGGTGCCGTACAGACTGAGATGTTCAGCCAGGCTTTTCCAGGATTTACAGCTCCGGTCTCACCAAAGGATATGGCGCACTTCATCGCTGACTTTGCTGTCAACGGCAACAAATTTTTCAACGGGAAAATATTGCCGGTGGCTGTATCGGTACCGTAGGAAGGCAATAGGCAGCAGGCAATAGGCAATAGTGATATATTACTTACTATCAATCTATTGACCGCAAGACTGCAAGACCGCAAGACCGCAAGACTGCAAGACTGCCAGACAGCATGACTGCAGGACCCTCAGACTCTCAGATTGAGACCCCCAGGGTCGAAACCCCGTACACGAAGTGTCGGGGCCTTCTGACTCTCTGACTTTCAGACTTAAAGTCACCCCTTGTATTCCTTGACTGAAATGCGACCGCTGATTGCCATGTATCCGTTGAAGGCCAGTGCCTTGAGCTCATCCTCACCCGGGTAGACAAAGATTGGTGCCAGATGGCTGACCCTGCTCCTGATACTCTCAACATGGGTGGTGTCATATGCCAGTCCGCCGGTCAGAATTATACAATCCACTTTTCCGGAAAGGACCGCAGACATCGCTCCTATCTCTTTAGCAACCTGATAGCTGCAACCTTTCAGCACCAGAGCGGCATGGACATCACCTGCCACAGCCCTGGCTGTAGCCTCCTGGTGGCTGTTTGTCCCGAGGTATGCCACAATTCCACCCTTGCCTGCCAGCATAGCCTTCATCTCAGATGCCTGATACTTGCCACTGAAGCATATCTCCGCCAGCTGCCATGCAGGAAGTCCGCCGCTGCGCTCAGGAGCATAGGGACCGTCGCCGTTCAGGGCATTGTTCACATCCACAACCCTGCCGCGACGGTGAGCACCTACACTGATACCTCCGCCCATGTGGGCAACTATCAGGTTGAGATCCTCATATTCCTTACCCACTGAAGCAGCATATATCCTTGCAACAGCCTTCTGGTTGAGGGCATGAAAGATCGATCTCCTGCTTATCAGCGGATGTCCGGATAACCTTGCAACGGGCTCCAGCTCATCAACAACCACCGGATCAACGATATACGCTTTTGCATCAGGCAGCCGGGCAACAACCAGGTCGGCAAGCAAGGCCCCGAGGTTGCTGGCATGTTCGCCGTTGATTGCCTCCGTGAGATGTTTCTTCATCAGATCGTTGACCTCGTAAATACCTGATTCAATGGGATTCACGAGACCTCCCCTGCCAACCACCGCAGCAACGGACTGCATATCAGTCCCTGCAGTTGCAAGGGCTTCCATAATGACACGGTGCCTGAATGAGAGCTGGTCAGTCATCTTTCCGAAGCCCTCAAGCTCACGGGTGTCATGTCTGAGGGTCTTTTCCAGAACCAGTTCAGTACCGTCGTAAACGGCAAACTTCGTGCTGGTAGACCCCGGATTAATAGCCAGTATAAGTTTCTTCGACATATGATTCAGTTTTATTTCGATGCCATCAGGCATGAGAGTGCAACGCAGTAGTATTTCGATAGTTCGCTTTCGCTCCGCGACATCAGGACAACCGGTTTGGAGGTGCCGCAGATCATCCCTGCCAGTTCGCCCCCGGCGAAGAGCATCAGCCCCTTGTAGAAGGGATTGCATGCTTCAAGCGACGGGAACAGCAGGATATCGGCATCGCCGGCCACCGGGGTATCCACACCCTTGATCTTCACGCTTGCCGGGTCACACGCAAGGAACAGGTCGAGCGGACCGTCCATGACACAATCGCCGAATTCACCATTCTCCGACATCCTGCGCATCTCAGCATAATGCAGCGTGTTAGGGAATCGTTCGTTCACCTTCTCAGATGCCGCTATCAGCGCCACCCTTGGTTTCCAGATGCCAAAGCTTCGGGCCATGTCAATTGCATAGCGGGCCATTGCAACCTTCTGATCAAGATCCGGAAAGGGAAGAACTGCAGTATCGGTGATAAACAGCAGTTTATGATAGGCAGGTACTTCAACGGCACAAACGTAACTCATCACGGCCCCGGGGGGTAACAAGCCTTTCTCCTTGTCAAGCACAGCCCTGAGGAACTTATCGGTGCCGACCAGCCCCTTCATAACTATATCCGCCTCCCCTGAGCGGGTCATTGCTACAGCCATCTCAGCAGCACTCTTCTCATCGGGTGCCGCGACAATTGTGAACAGCCCGGAATCAAGACCCAGCTCTTCGCAAGTTGCGAGGATAGCTTCGGGGTTACCTATCATTATCGCCTCTGCAAAACCCTCTTTTACAGCACGGTGAAGTGATCCGACTGTATTCGGATCCTGGGCCCAGGCAACGGCAATTCTCTGTTTTTTTCCTGACAACCTCACGGTGTCAGCCATCTGCCTGAGGCTGGTGATCATATCAATCCTGCCTTGAGATTGCTGCTGCAAGCACAATGCTGTAATACTTGGCCTGGTCGGAATCGCTCCGCGAGGTAAGCACTATCGGAGCGGTTGCGCCCAGTATCACCGCAGCCACACCCGCATGCGCGAAGAAGACCATCGATTTGTAGAGCACGTTGCCAACTTCGATATCAGGCATAATCAGCAGGTCGGTGTCTCCGGCAACATCGCTCCGGATTCCCTTGTGAATGGCACTCTCGAGGCTGATTGCATTGTCAAAGGCCAGGGGGCCGTCAATTAAACAGTGTCTTATCTGGTCACGCTGGTTCATTTTGGAGAGAAGAGCGGCGTCAAGTGTTGCCTGCATGTTCTCGCTGACCATCTCCACAGCCCCGAGCACTGCCACTTTCGGCATCTCGATACCCAGCTTGTTGAGGCAGGCGACGGAGTTGTTAACAATGGAGATCTTATCCTGAAGGTTCGGGGCGATGTTCATAGCCACGTCACTTACGGCTATCAGCTTGTGATAAGCCGCCACCTCGAATATCGCAAAGTGCGACAGCAGGGCCCCT
Source organism: Bacteroidota bacterium (assembly GCA_023430725.1). Lineage (GTDB taxonomy): Bacteria > Bacteroidota > Bacteroidia > Bacteroidales > VadinHA17 > SR-FBR-E99. The sequence continues at coordinate 10,598 of JAEYZD010000041.1, forward strand.
GACCTAAGTCCCCACTCCTTGTTCAGCACTCCCTTCAGAAGGGAGGATGTTCCCACCTGACCCTTCATGAGGATGTCAGCCTGGTTGCTTCGCACCATCCTTACAGCTATCTCGACAGCCATCTCCGTGTCCGGCTCATGAACCACCCTGACACCTGTCAGGTCAAGCCCGTGCTCCGAGGCAATCTTTTGTATGGCCTCCCTGTCACCCACTAGAATGGGCTCAATGAATCCGTCGCGGGCGGCCATGAGTACAGAGGTGAGCGAATTGTGATCCTGTGCTGCGGCAAGCACCAGCCTCCTGGCGGGCTTGTCAACGAGCAACTGCTTGAGTTCGGACAGGTGCTTTAAAACCATGATATAGAGCGTTTAGTGAATAAGCTTCTCAACAATTGCTTTAGTGTCCGAGGCGATCACAAATTCCTCGTCCGTGGTTACAACCATTACCTTGACTTTCGAATCAGGGGTTGATATGATCAGGTCCTTACCCTTCACACCGTGATTGATTTCGGGGTTGATCTTAATCCCCAGGAACTCCATCCCGGTGCAGATCATCTTCCGTGCATTGAAGTCGTTCTCCCCTACGCCGGCAGTGAATATGAGCAGATCGAGGCCGTTCAGGGCAGCAACATAAGCACCAATGAACTTCTTGATCTTGTAGGCGTACATATTGAGGGCCAGCAGTGCCTTCGGGTTACCCTCGTTGGCTGCTGTCTCAAGGTCGCGCATATCTGACGAAAGCTGTGAAATGCCTGCCACACCGCTCTTCTTGTTTATCATATTGTTCACGCCGCTGACACTAAGTTCTTCCTTGTCAGCCAGATAGAGAAGTACGCCCGGATCGATCTCTCCGGTGCGGGTCCCCATTATCAGTCCGTCAACCGGGGTGAAGCCCATCGATGTGTCAATAGATTTGCCGTTCTCAACTGCAGTGATTGAAGCGCCGTTTCCAAGGTGGCAGGTGATTATCTTCGAATTATAAAGGTCCATGTTCAGCATTTTGCATGCCTTCTCTGCCACGAACCTGTGGCTTGTTCCGTGGAAACCGTACTTGCGGATCCGGTACTTCTCGTAATACTCGTAAGGAATAGCATACATGAAGGCGTAATCGGGCATCGTCTGGTGGAATGATGTATCGAATACAGCAACCTGCGGTATTCCCGGAAGAAGCTTCTCGCATGAGAGAATACCCTTCAGGTGTGCCGGGTTGTGCAGCGGCGCCAGCTCGGCACAATTTTCGATGTCGCGCTTAACGTCGTTGTCAATCAGCACCGACTCCTTGAAATTCTCGCCTCCGTGAGCAACGCGGTGACCCACTGCCTTTATCTCCGAGATGCTCTGTATTACACCGTGTACCGGATGAACCAGCGCCTCCATCACCATGTTTATGCCAACCGTATGATCAGGGATGTCAAGAACCACCTTGTAATTGTCCTTGCCAGTCGGCTTGTGCGTCAGTATGCCGTCGGTTATACCGATTCTTTCAAGAAGCCCTTTTGCCAGCACCCTGGCGCTGTCTTCCATGTCAAACAGCTGATATTTAATTGATGAGCTGCCGCAATTGAGTACGAGAATATTCATCGTTTCTTTTGGTTATTTTGTTAAGCCGGCTGCCTGGTTGGCGGTTATGGCTACTACGTTTATGATGTCACTTACCGAACAGCCCCTGGAGAGGTCGTTGATCGGCGCTGCCATCCCCTGCAGCACGGGCCCTATTGCCTGGGCATGAGCCAGACGCTCCACAAGCTTGTATGCAATGTTTCCGCACTCAAGGTTCGGGAAGACAAGTACATTTGCCTTTCCGGCGATCTTGCTGCCCGGGGCCTTTTTCTGTCCAATCGCCTCTATCAGGGCAGCATCTGCCTGAAGTTCACCCTCGAACATGAATTCCGGTGCCATCTCCCTGGCCATCTTCGTGGCGCTCACAACCTTGTCAACCAGCGGGTGCTTTGCGCTTCCCATTGTTGAGAAACTGAGCAGGGCGACCTTGGGTTCAACACCCACGATATCCCTTGTTGTGCGTGCCGTGGCTACTGCTATCTCCGCCAGCTCCTTATCGGTGGGATCGGGATGCACCGCGCCGTCGGCGAAGACGATTATCCCGTCTGCCCCGAACTCCTTGTCCTTCAAAATCATTATGAATGCGCCCGACACTACGGAGATACCCGGGGCTGTCTTTACGATCTGGAATGCCGGCCTCAGCACATCACCTGTTGTGTTCCGCGCTCCTGCCACCTCGCCGTCGGCATCGCCGCTCTTGATCATCATAACACCCAGGTAAAGAGGATCTTCGATTAGCTTTGAAGCATCCTCCCTGGTGAGCCCCTTGCTCTTGCGCAGCTCTACAAGCAGGTCAATATACTGCTGTTTTTTAGGGTGATCAACCGGGTCAATAATTGCTGCCTTCCCTATGTTCTTCAGACCAAAGGAGTCAGCCATAGCCCTGATTTCCGCCGGATTGCCAAGCAATGTTATGCGTGCTATACCTTCAGCCAGCACCGCATCAGCAGCCTTCAGCGTCCTCTCCTCAGTGCCTTCGGGCAATACAATCATTTTGTTGTGCCGCCTGGCATTCATTTTGATCTGTTCAAGCAATTCCATTGGATATCAATAATTTAGTTAATTAAACGTGTCGGGTTAAAAGTACGAAAAAAGAGTAATCCCGCAATTATCAAGTACATGATTAAAGTCAGAATTTTCAAATTTTAGTCATTTTTTTTCGAAAACGACTCTGCGGGTCTGCCGCGAAACCTTCAAATCCCTATTTTTGATACCGGAAGTTGCCACGATGAAGGAACAGATCACAACCATTGCTGAAGGATTGCAGACCCTTGGTCTTGAGGGTGAGGTGAGGTCGGACATGAGCTCCAGGCTGATGTATGCCACCGATGCCTCAATCTACCGCGAGGAGCCTCTTGCAGTGGTATGGCCCCGTCATTCGGAGGATCTTAAGAAACTACTTGCGTTTGCCGCGAAGCACAGGATTGGAATCATCCCCAGGGCGGCGGGGACCTCACTGGCAGGCCAGGTTGTAGGATCAGGAATCGTGGCCGATATTTCACGTCACTTCGGTAAAATACTGGAAATCAATGCCGCAGAGCGATGGGTCAGGCTTGAGCCGGGGGTGGTGCCCGATGAGCTGAACGCCATTCTTCGCAGCCACGGTCTGCTGTTCGGACCGGAGACATCGACATCGAGCAGGTGCAATATAGGCGGCATGATCGGCAACAATGCCTGCGGACTTCATTCTATTGTTTACGGTTCTGTCAGGGATCATATCATTGAGGTCAAAGCCCTGCTGCACGACGGTTCTGAGGTTGTTTTCGGGGATCTGACTGAAGAGCAGTACAGGCAGAAATGCACTCTTGATACAGCCGAAGGCCTTATTTACAGGGAGATAGACAGCATCATGTCAGATGCAGACAACCGTGATTCAATTTTGCGCGATTATCCCGACAGGACCATACCCCGCCGCAACACCGGGTACGCCCTGGATGATCTGCTTTATGGCGGACCATTCACTTCCGGTTCCGGCCGTTGGATCAACCTGGCGCGACTGATAGCCGGTTCTGAGGGGACCCTGGCAATTGTCACCGAGGCAAAGCTGGGTCTTGTGCCCCTTCCCCCGCCGGTGAAGGCGCTGGCATGCGTACACCTGCGCAGCCGCAACGATGCCTTCCGGGCAAACCTCATTGCGCTGGGATACAAGCCCTGGGCGGTAGAACTGATGGACAACAACATCCTGAGGCTGGCTGCCACCGTTGAAAGCCAGAAGCGTAACAGGTTCTTCATTGAGGGTGATCCCGATGCACTGCTGATTGTCGAGTTCTGCGCAGACAACCGCGAAGAGATAACAGCCACGGCAGCAGCAATGGAGGCTGAGATGCGCGCTGTGGGACTGGGTTATGCCTTCCCGGTGGTCTGGGGCGGAGATGTAAAAAAGGTCTGGGATCTTCGTAAGGCAGGACTGGGAATACTCTCCAACATGCCGGGAGATGCCAAGCCGATATCGCTGATCGAGGACTGTGCCGTGGATGTTGAAAAGCTGGGCGATTTCGTTGCAGATATAGAGGAGATGCTTGCAGCCTACGGCAAAGAATCTGTTTATCATGCACATATAGGTACCGGCGAGTTGCATATCAGGCCGTTGATCAACCTCAAGGATGCCTCGGAAGCCGGGCTTCTGCGCACAATAGGTGAAAAGACAGCCCTGATTGTCAAGAAGTACCGGGGTTCAATGAGCGGCGAGCATGGCGACGGAAGGCTCAGGGGTGAATTCATACCGCTCATAATCGGAGAGCATAACTACCTGCTCAACAAGAGGATAAAAAAGGTTTTCGATCCCCATGGGATTCTTAACCCGGGCAAGATCACCGACACACCTCCCATGGACAGATTCCTGCGCTATATACCGGGGAAACCGACGCCGGAACTGACAACTTGGTATGACTTTTCAGAATGTGGCGGGGTGGTGCGTGCGGCAGAGAAGTGCAACGGGTCGGGCGACTGCCGCAAGAGCAGCATCATCGGCGGCCTGATGTGCCCCAGCTACATGGCTACAGGCGATGAGCGTCTGACAACCAGGGCAAGGGCAAACATAATGAGAGAGATGCTTTATGCCGACAATGCCAACCCGTGGGACAGCCGTGAGATTTACGAGATACTGGACCTTTGCCTTGCCTGCAAGGGTTGCCGGAGCGAGTGTCCGTCGCAGGTAGACATAGCAAAGCTCAAGTCGGAGTTTCTGCAGCACTACAACGATGTGCACCCGCCGTCGTTGCGGACGCGGATGATTGCCTCGCTGCCGAAGATTTACAGTCTCTTCTCCTTCATTCCGGGTATATTCAACTTCTTTGCAGCAAACAAGTTCAGCTCACTTATAATCAAGAAGGTGACAGGATTTGCCTCCGAAAGAAGCATTCCCTTGCTGGCGCCGATGACATTCAGGAGGTGGCTGAAAAGGAATCTCCCAAAAATGAATCCGGCCGCTCCTGCCAGCGAGGTCTGCCTGTTCATTGATGAGTTCACAAACCACAACGATCTCAGTGCCGGAATTGCCACTGCCAGGCTGCTGACCGGTCTCGGATACCGGATCACGGTTACCGGGAATGCTGCAAGTGCCAGGACTTATATTTCCAAGGGATTTTTGCGGAAGGCGAAGAAGCTGATTACAAGAAATATTGAAACCTTTGGCCCTCTCGTGAGCTCGAAACGGCCGCTTGTGGGTATCGAGCCCTCTGCCATATTGGGTTTCAGGGATGAGTTCCCCGATCTGGCCGGAGATAGTTTGCGCCCTGAAGCATTAAGGCTTGCGCAGAACACCTATACTCTTGAGGAGTTCATTGCCAGAGAGTTCAGTGCAGGAATGATAAAGCGTGAAATGTTCACCGATGAACCGGCAGAGGTATTGGTTCATGTGCACTGCCAGGAAAAGGCAATCACCACCTCGGCGCCGGTGCTGGCTGCGTTGGGCATTCCTTCAAACTATAAGGTCAGGGAGATACCGTCGGGCTGTTGCGGCATGGCCGGCGCCTTCGGGTACGAGAAGGAGCATTACGACCTGTCCCAGAAGGTGGGCGAGCTTGTGCTGTTCCCCGATGTAAGGGCAGCCGCAGCCGGAACCATCATCGTTGCTCCCGGAACCAGTTGCCGCCATCATGTTAAGGATGGCACGGGGAGAATCGCACTCCATCCTGCTGAAGTGCTCATCGCTGCGCTCCGAGGAGGCAATAGGCAGTAGGCAGTAGTCTGATTTACTGCATAATATGCAGATTCTACCTGGATATTGTCAACACTATTGCCTAATGCCTTTTGCCTATTGCCTAAAGCAATTCAAACGGATCCGCGTCCAGCCAGATGGGCATATCCTCACGGTATTTGTCAAGATATTCGCGGGAGAGAACGGCAGAGACAACCCCCTCGGCACCGGGCTCCAGATAGGCAAGCAGATCGCCTTTAGGGCCGATGATTGCAGAATCGCCTGTGTATGAGGTGCCGTCGGGATTGACCCCCACACGGTTCACCCCTATTACATAACACTGGTTCTCTATAGCCCGGGCCACCAGCAGCGCTTTCCAGACTGAGCTGCGGACAGAGGGCCAGTTGGCCGAATAGATTAGAACATCAGTGTCTCCACGGTTTCTTGACCAGACCGGGAAGCGCAGATCATAGCAAACCTGCAGGTTGAAGCTGAACTCGCAGTAAGGCACCTCAACACGTTTATTGCCACGACTGTAAACAGTGTGTTCACCACTCATTGTATGGAGATGTCGCTTGTCGTAAAAGGTTACTTCGCCGTCAGGATTAACAAAGATCAAGCGGTTGTAATATCGGCTCTCCTCTCCAATGATAACGGACCCGCAGAGGGCAAAACCACCTGCAGCGGCCCGTTCCTTCATCCACCTGACAGTCGGGCCATCCATAGCCTCGGCAAGGGGTGCAGGATTCATAGTGAAGCCTGTAGTGAACATCTCGGGCAGCACCACTATTCCGCTGCCGGGAGCGGCAGTATCAAGCAGGGAAGAGATATGCGCCAGATTGGCATCGCGCTCCTCCCACTTCAGTCCGCACTGTACTATAGTTGCTTTCATTGATTCAAAACTACATATAAAGATACGAAGTTACCTTTATAAAACAGCACCGGTGCCGTTCTGTTCAGCCGTTAAAGCTAGAGACACCCCCATAAAACAAAAAACAGGCCGGTGGCCTGTTTCCTGCTGTTAGTCAATGTTCTACTTACCGGCCGTCTCAGCCTGGTATTCGCTGAAGATATTTGTAATCAGCGGCTTGTAGTACAACCAGAAGAACCTCCTGGGATCATTTTGGTTGTCTGAATAGAGGAATGCTTTTCCGACCTTCTGGATGTTCTTCAGTCTGGCTGTCCAGAACGGGATGTCGTTGTTTGCAAAATCGCCAGCAAAATAATAAGTGCGCTGTGTCAGCGGCTCCCTTGTGACTGCCGGGAATACAGCCTTCAGGTCGTTCGCAAGGAGCAGTGTGTCTCCGGCGGGTGTTGTGTTCAGCACGAACTCGGATATGACTGTATTCTGTCCTGGATCGATTATGTCGAAGCTGTTTGCAAATGTCACATTTTCAGGCACTCCGAATTTTGATGCATCGGCACTGTTGGTTCGTATGACAGGATAGGAGGATGTGAGATGGGTTCCCTCTTCCAGCACGATGATTCCGTTTTCCTTAAGCAGTACGACGCCGGATTTGGTGAATGTCCAGGGTTCTCCGTACTGTTTTCTATAGAGTGCCGGCATCCATGCAGGCACCGCATGCTGTGATACGGTATCGAGTGTTTTGTAATACTGGCCCATCCATCCGGATGATGAAACACCTATCAGTTCCTCTGTTTTGAATTTTTCAAGCCCTGCGGTAGGATAGTCAAACGTGTTGTATTCGAGCAGCACCAGCTTATCGCGCCTCTTCATCTCCACAAGCAGGAGGTAGTCGTTGTTGTTCAGTCCGCCGTAAAGCTTGCGAGACCTGCGTGTCTTCTTTATCCCCTGGTACCAGTCGTTGAAAAAGACGCCATAGGTGTCGGCATAATAAAGGACGTCATTATTGTCTGCAAGTTCAATAAGCTCAGTAAGCCGGAAATCCTTTTTCCTGAACTGTTTCTCCCTGACCGGCCTGAGAGGCTCGAAACCGTAGTAATCTTTTGCAGCTGAGTAGCTTCCCCCCTTGTCTCCTCTCACGAATCTTGAATTTGTAAGGGTATAGACGAACGAACGGTGGCCCAGTCTGTCAAGTGTCGGAACGGTTTTGTCAAGTATAACTACATCGATCGGCTTTTTTTCCTGGAAAGCCCATCTGATGAAGCTCACAGCCGGTATAAGCAGCAGGACTGCCAGAATAGACAAGGTGATGATCAGCAGAGGTTTTTTCATAGTTACCGGAATTTGAATAATATCCTGTTACTAAACGAATTCTTAAGACAAACAGTATGCGTGACATGAAATTTACCTGCTAAAAGTATTATTTTTTTTCCTTACGAGAAAATTATTTTCGTGAAAGTGCCAAAAAATGTGACGATGCAAGCGTTTTTGTGATAATTTGCAGGGTATTTAGTCAAATTGCCATATGTTTTCTAATCAGCCACTTGCAGACAGGTTAAGACCGCGATCACTAGAGGAGTTTGCCGGACAGGATCACCTGGTGGGCAGCGACGGGGTGCTCCGCAAGGTGATAGAATCCGGGAATGTGCCGTCGTTCATTCTGTGGGGTCCTCCCGGGGTTGGCAAGACCACCCTGGCAAGGATAGTAGCATCGAAACTGGAGCGTTCCTTCTTTCAGCTCAGTGCAGTTCACAGCGGTGTGAAAGAGGTTCGCGAGACCATAGAGAAGGCCAGGAGTCAGCAATTCTTCGGCAAGCCGAACCCTATACTTTTCATCGATGAGATCCACCGCTTCAACAAATCGCAGCAGGACTCGCTTCTGGGCGCAGTTGAACAGGGTGTGATAACCCTGATCGGCGCCACCACGGAGAATCCATCATTTGAGGTCATCTCCCCGCTCCTCTCCAGGTGCCAGGTTTATGTTCTGAAACCGCTTGATGATGAAATCCTCAGGCAGCTTGTAGACAAGGCGCTGGCAACCGACTTCTATCTTTCCAGGTACAAGACCAGGGTAGATGAATATGAGGCGCTTATACGCGTCAGCGGCGGTGATGCTCGCAAGCTGTACAACGCCCTGGAGCTGACTGTCTCACTCGAAGCCGAGAAGGGCAGTGAAGAGATTGTCATCACCGATGAACTGGTTCTCAGCCACGTGCAGCAGAACCTGGCCATGTACGACAAGAACGGGGAGCAGCATTTTGACATAATTTCGGCATTCATCAAGTCGCTTCGCGGCTCCGATCCGAATGCCGCGATTTACTGGCTTGCCAGGATGGTCGAGGGTGGTGAGGATGTTAAGTTCATCGCCCGACGGATGGTTATTCTCGCTGCGGAGGATATCGGCCTTGCCAATCCCAATGCCCTGCTGCTTGCACAGGCATGCTTCAATGCGGTCAACCTGGTTGGCTGGCCGGAGTCGCGCATAATACTTGCCGAAGCAGCCGTCTACCTTGCAACCTCGCCAAAGAGCAACGCCTCATATATGGCCATCGAGAAAGCGATAGCTGCGGTACATCTGCACGGCGATCTCCCGGTGCCGCTCCACCTGCGCAACGCTCCCACCCGTCTGATGAAGGACCTCGGCTATCACAAGGGATACCGGTATGCTCACGACTTCGAAGGGAACTTCGTGGAAGACAACTACCTGCCGGAAGAGATTTCAGGAACACTCTTTTATGAACCAGGAATCAACACCCGTGAGCTTGAAATCCGCAAGCAGCTCGCCGCAAGATGGCAGAAGATTTATAAATACAATCCTGATAAATAGAAAAATTATTAATAATTTAGCTTCGAAATGTCTCGTCCTGATGAAAGATTTATCTCAATCAGAACATTAGTTAACATATCTTAATAACTAAACAAACAAAATGTTATGAAAAAACTATTTACTCTTCTGGCAGCTATAATGGTGGTATCGGTCTGCAGTGCCCAGTCGCTGGATGAGATTACAAACAAGTATTATGCAGCAAACGGACTGGAGAACCTGGAGAAGGCACAGACCATTGTCATCAAGGGAATCGCAAGCCAGATGGGGATGGAATTGCCGCTTACCATCATGGTCAAGAAGCCCAACAAGGTAAAGATCCTGCAGGAGTTCAACGGAATGGAGATCGTCATGGCATATGACGGAGAGAAAGCCTACATGATTAATCCAATGACCGGTTCAACTGATGCGGTTGAAATACCGGAGGAACAGGCAGCCAGTGTGAAGGAATACAATCTTTTCCGCGACACCTTCATGGAGAGTTTCAAGGCCGGACGGGTGACCCTCGTCGGGGAAGAAGCCGTGGAAGGGAAGCCTGCATTCAAGCTTACGATGAAGAGCGAGGCGGGTGCAGTCACGACCTATTTCATTGACAAGGAGACTTATCTTACTGTAAAATCTGTTCAGACTGTCAGCCAGATGGGACAGGAGATGGAAGTAGAGTCCTACTCGAAAGAGCATAAGGTCATCAACGGCGTCACATTCGCAACGGTGATCACCCAGTTTGTCAACGGAGCTGAGATGGGAGGAATCAAGTTTGAATCGATCGAGATTGACACTCCGATTGAAGACTCTGTGTTTAAATTGTAGCAGAGACAGGTCTGAGACCCGGAGTTGCATGTCCGGTAACAATCTGCATTAATCAACCGCAGTGACAGGTCTCAGACCTGTCGTTACCAGGACACGACAATATCCTATATATCAAAAAGATGCCGCCCTCACCGGGCGGCATCTCTGTTTTACAGGCAGGCCTGTAAGCCGGGTTCTGTCGGGGTGCGGTTCCTGCAAGAGGATTTTGCCTCCCGGTCCGTCATTTATCTGGCCCCGTCATTGCTGGTGGGGTCTTACGACCTACCCCCCGGCTCGGGCGAGCAGCCCTCAGACGCCGGTATACATGGTCTTTCAACCCATCGGGTGTACGGCTCGCGACGTCACCGCCGCGACCGGTGAGCTCTTACCTCACCTTTTCACCATTTCCCCGCCCGGAGGCGAGGCTGTTGTTTTCTGTTACACTGCCATACCCTTTCGGATATCTTCCCGTTAGGAAGGATGGCGCTCTCTGTTGCCCGGACTTTCCTCGCCGACACAAGTGTCGGAGCGACGGACCGGCCTGCCAGGATGCAAAGATAGTCAATAAAAGCTGATTACTGTCCGTAGATGTTTATTGTCTTGACATTCAGGAACTCTAGCAAACCCTCGGAGGAGAGCTCCCTGCCGTAGCCGGAATCCTTTACCCCGCCGAACGGAAGGGCGGGATCAGATTTCACAAATCCGTTGATTGCAACGGTGCCTGTATCGATGGCACGGGCCATCTCCATGGCCAGTCTCTCGTTGGCAGTCCACACCGTGGCGCCAAGCCCGAACGGGGTATCATTGCTCATTATAACAGCTTCTTCACGTGTACTGAAGCGAAAAATAGGTGCCACCGGGCCGAAGGTCTCTTCATCAGCCAGCGGGGAATCAGGCGGCACATTGTCTACTACTGCCGGGATGAACAGAGCCGGGTATTTCTTCCCTTCCCTGCCGCCGCACAGCAGCTTCGCTCCCATACTGAGGGTTTTATTAAGCTGCCGTTCCAGTTCATCAGCCGCTGAAATATTTACCATCGGTCCCACATAAGTCTGATGATCAAGCGGATCACCCGTTCTGAGAGCAGAGACTGCTGCAACAAACCGGTCACGGAACCTGTCATAGATATCCTCATGCATGATTATCCTCTTGGCCGCTATGCAGCTCTGTCCGCCGTTCAGAAACCTGGAAATCACTGCTGCTTCAACTGCCCTTTCAATCTGCGCATCCGCGAAGACGATGAACGGATCGCTGCCACCAAGTTCCATTACCATCTTTTTCAGGTTTGCACCTGCCACCGAGGCGATCTGTCTTCCGGCTGCCGTGCTGCCTGTAAGGGACACGCCCCGGATACGATGATCGGCAATAATTGCATTCACCTGGCTGTGTGACGGGAAAATGGTGCGGAAGAGACCCTCCGGGATACCCGATTCAGTAACGATCTGCTCAATGGCCAGTGCTGACCGCGGCACACAGGATGCATGTTTCAGCAGGGCTCCGTTGCCGCCGGCCAGGGCCGGAACGATGAAACGGAAGACCTGCCAGAAAGGGAAGTTCCATGGCATGATTCCGAGGATAATTCCCTGCGGCTCGCGGGCCACCAGGCTTGTCTGTGCGGATGAAGCCCTTTTCTCCGGCACAAGCAGTCGCGGAGCATGCTCAGCATACCACCGGCACAGAAGGGCACATTTTTCGGCCTCCGCCACACCCTGCGAGACAGGCTTGCCCATCTCGGTTGCCATGATCACTGCCAGTTCCTCGCTGCGGCGCTGCAGGATATCGGCCATCAGGTTCAGCGGTCTGCACCTCTCTTCCGGCATCACGGTGCGCCAGCGGAGAAACGCATCCCATGACTGTGAAACAATCACAGACAGGTCTTCATCCCCTGTGTTCTGATAAGCAGCAACCTCTGTCTGGCGCCAGGGATCGAAACTGATGTATGCCATATGTTTACCTTTTAATTGTCAACAATTTAGTGACACTGTAACAGGATCTGGATATTATTACTTTTTTATTGTCACCACTGTAGCGCCGTTGTATCCGTACCTGGCAAACGGGGCATCATGCCAGCTGCACGATGGATAATCAGACGCAAGGGCGTCATGAATCGCCTCCCTCAGCTTGCCGCTTCCCACGCCGTGAATAAAGATCACCTCCTTCTCACCTGCCCTGATAGCACTGTTGAGTTCCCCCCGGAACCGTGCCATCTGCCGGTCAAGAGCCTGGATGCCGCCATGCCCCCTGCCCAGGTGAAGATCAACCTCTCTCATCTATGCTCTGCAATGATTTCCGGTTTGTTTCATGCATTGAAATCTGATCTTAAAAATAGCTATTTTTGCCGACCTGAAGCCGGTTGAAGTAAAACAGGCACCCGGTGAATATCAGAGACCTCGTCCACACGGATAAATGACACAGGAATACGGCAACATAAGGATAGCTGATTACTCGTATGACCTTCCTCCGGAGCGCATAGCGAAGTATCCCCTGGCCGAAAGGGATGCCTCCAGGTTGCTCATCTGGGATGGCAACGGCATCAGCGACAGGGTCTTCAGGGAGCTCCCATCCCTGGCAGACAGGGATGCTGTCATGGTCTTCAACAACACGAGGGTCATCCGCGCGAGGCTGATCTTCCGCAAGGAGAGCGGCGCGATGATTGAGGTATTCTGCCTCGAGCCGCACCTGCCGGCCGAATTCTCCGTCAACCTTGCATCCGGAGGACCGGTTGAGTGGAAGTGCCTGATTGGCAATCTTAAAAGGTGGAAACAAGGCACGCTGGAATCAAGGTTCATTCACAGCGGCATTGAGTACATCCTGACAGCAGAAAGAATCGGAACTGCCGGGGACGCCTTTATTGTACGGTTCGCATGGAATGAGATGCAGCTCTCCTTTGCCGATGTTCTTGAAAGCATGGGTCATATGCCCATCCCCCCATACCTGGGCAGGGATGATGAGGAGAGTGACAAATCGACATATCAGACCACATACGCACGCATAAGCGGCTCCGTGGCAGCCCCCACGGCGGGACTCCACTTCACCCCGGCGGTGATGGAGGCCCTGGAACGGAACAGCATAGACCATGCTGAGGTGACCCTTCACGTCAGTGCCGGCACCTTCAGGCCGGTCAAGGCTGACCTGATAGGTGACCACATGATGCACAGCGAGCATTTTTTTGTCTCCAGGGAGGTCCTGGAGCGTCTCAGAGGCAGGAGAATCACCGCAGTGGGCACCACTGCCGTCCGGACCCTCGAGAGCCTCTACTGGCTCGGATTG
>JAEYZD010000110.1 GCA_023430725.1 Bacteroidota bacterium
TCCCTGAGCTGGGCGAAGATGTCAAACAGGAACTTTGCCGAGCTTGAGTTGAAATATTCAAGGTCAAGCTTAAGCAGCAGCGGGGTTTTGTCGGTATAAGTGTGTCCCCTTCTTACTTCGCCGGCAAATTCTTCCATCCACTCTATCACGGGGTAATAGAGTCCCCTCACATCTTCAGGTGCCGACTTGCCGGAGATGACGAACCTGTTCTCATCAGGCGCCAGTATAATCTCAGGCGTGAGCTCAGTGGCTTTATGTTTGAAACTTTTCATTCTCCCCAATTTGTGCGAAAATTACATTTTTTTCTTAGAAGTTGAAAATGGTTTTCTAATGTCAGATCAGCTCCTCTTCCTCATTGTTTGCCTTATAGCCTTCATCCTCCTTCAGACCGGGCCCTTTTGAGGCTGCAACTGCGAGGAGGTCACACCGTTCATTCTCAGGGTTATTGTTGTGTCCCTTGACCCATATCAGTGTCACCCGGTGCTTCCGGTACACATCCAGAAAACGGAGCCAGAGATCCTGGTTTTTCTTTTTTGCAAAACGTTTTTGTTCCCAGGTGAAGAGCCATCCCTTGTTGACTGCATTGACGATGTATTGCGAATCGGTATAGAGTTTCACAGTCAGGCCGTCATACTTCAGGGCTTCGAGGCCCTTGATTGCTGCAAGAAGTTCCATCCGGTTGTTTGTGGTGAGCAGGAACCCTTCAGAGAGCTCTCTGCGATGCCGGCCGGATAGCATTACAACACCGTACCCTCCGGGGCCCGGGTTACCGCTGCAGGCGCCGTCAGTATAGATGATTACTTCCTGATTCATTCAGGCAGAGTGATACCGGTATTGTTAAGGAAGAGCCTGATGGCTATTGCAATCAGTATGATGCCGAAGAACTTTTTCAGAATATGCAGTCCTGTAGGCCCGAGGAGTCGTTCAATCCTGGTTGTAAGCCTCAGCACCACGAAGACAATTACCATGTTAAGCAAAAGCGCAATGAGTATGTTTATCGTGGCGTATTCCGCTCTCAGTGAAAGGATTGTCGTGATAGATCCTGCGCCCGCGATAAGGGGAAAGGCTATTGGTACTATTGTGCCTCCACCGGGGGAGTCATGCTTGAAGAATTCTGCTCCAAGTACCATCTCCATGCCGATCAGAAAGATTATGAATGCACCGGCTATTGCGAAGGAGCCCACGTCAATGCTGAAGATGCTGAGGAGCTTCGCCCCGAAGATAAGGAAGGCGAGGAAAATTGCCAGGGAGACCAGTGTTGCCCTCCACGGGTGAATATTACCGCTCTTTGCCTTGATATCCAATATGATCGGGATCGATCCGGGCATATCGATTATGGCGAAGAGCACCATGAAGCACGCTACTATATCAATTAAACTGAGCTGCATACGTAAATTTCTGCAAAAGTAATGCTTTCAAGGCAATAGGCAATAGCTCAGTCAGCAGTACTCAGTCCACAGTCGGCAGAATAAAAACAATCAGCAGCCTGCAGTCCACAGTCGGCAGTAACTAAATTACTGATTGACTGCTGACTGGAGACTGCTGCCAGGTCTACTGCCTGATATCCATCTCATTGAGCAGATATCCTGCCCCTGAGTAGATGTCAATCACCCACAGTACGTAGCGGATGTCAACATTTATACACCTCTGGAGGTCCGGCTCAAACGCGATGTTACCGGTCATTGCTTCCCAGTTGCCGTCAAATGCCAGGCCGATAAGCTCGCCGTTGCCGTTGATGACAGGGCTGCCTGAGTTGCCTCCGGTGATGTCATTGTCTGTGATGAAACAGACGGGAAGGTGACCTTCCGGAGCTGCATAGCGGCCGTATTCCTTCTTGTTGTTAAGGTCAATCAGTCGCTGCGGCAGATCGAATTCATAATCGCCCGGCTTGTACTTCTGCACCACACCGTCGAGGGTTGTGTACCAGTTGAAATGAACTGCATCATACGGATAGTAATCGAGCACCTTACCGTAGGTGAGCCTCATTGTGGAGTTGGCATCGGGATACTGCGTTTTGTCAGGCTGGTATTCCATCACACCGGCGAGGTAGAGACGCTGCCCCTTTGAAAGATCGGCATTGAAGCCCTGAATATCCTTCTGGAGCTGTGTTCCCACTTCATTGACCGATTTGGCAACAATATATGCGGGATCCTTCTGCAGAACCTTGATGTTCGGTGCATCGAGGAAGGCACTGAGCTTTTCCTGTGAGCTGAAGATCGACTTCGCGAACATGTTGTCAACGAATGCGTCGACATTGCCCTTGAATTTTGTATCGATCAGCTTGTAGAACGAAGGCCAGTATTTTGCATCGATGGCCTCTCTGTACAGCTTTATCATAGCCTTTGTTGCTGCCTTGTCAGTGGGAGCATTGTACTCTTCGTAGAAACCTGCAAGGCCTCTCTTCATCCTGCTGATCAGACCGTCAATTCTCTCCTGGTCCTTGCCGGCGAGTGCTTCCTCGAGCATCGTCATCTGGCTGGTGAAGCTGATCAGTTCGGTCGAGCCCCTGAATACCTCGGATACATACTGCAGGGCGTTGTATTTTTCAGCCCTTCCCTTTACGGCATTCTCAATCAGCGGCAGTGCGTTGCCGTATTTTGCCTGGCGTGCCGGGTCAGCGTTGACCCATTTCATGAAATCTGCCTCAAAGGCGGCTTTCTTGGCTGCCGTGCGGAGACGTGTCAGCCCTTCGTTCTGACCGATGGAGAACTTCCAGTAGTTGGATGAGCCTGCATACTTGGATGCATACTGGATATTGACCTTCGGGTCGGCCATCATGTCCTTCATCCAGATCTCCTGGCGCTCGCCACGGATCTTGATCCTGTTGGCGTTGGTGATCTTCATCGCCTCGTCAACCTCGTATGATGTCATGTACCTGGTTGTGCCGCCGGGGTAACCCATCACCATTGCGAAGTCATTCTTCTGCAGGTTCTTGATTGACACGGGCAGATAGTGCTTCGGCTTGAGAGGTACATTGTCCTTTGAATACTGTGCCGGCTTGCCGTCAGGGCTCATGTATACCCTGAAGACGCTGAAGTCGCCTGTATGGCGTGGCCATACCCAGTTGTCAGTGTCATGACCGTATTTACCTATTGAGTTGGGGGGTGTGCCAACGAGTCTCACGTCTGAATAGACTTCATACACGAGGAGGTAATACTGGTTACCGCTGTAGTATGAGGCAACGCGGGCATTGTAGTGGGTTCCCTTTGTTGCCTCTGTGGTAATGGCTGAGCTCTCGGCCATGATAGCCTCACGGCGTGCGGCCTCGGTCATGTCTGCGGTGGTTTTGCCGAGTACCCTTGAGGTGACATCCTCGATGCGCACGAGGAAGGTTACGCTGAGTCCCGGGTTGGGAAGTTCCTCTTCCTTGGACATGGCCCAGAAGCCGTTGTTGAGATAGTCATGCTCAACGGTGCTGTGGTTCTGGATCTGGCCGTAACCGCAGTGGTGGTTGGTGAGCAGGAGGCCCTGCGGAGAGACGATCTCGGCTGTGCAGCCGCCTCCGAAGATGACGATGGCGTCTTTCAGGCTTGCCTGGTTAATGCTGTAGATGTCTTCTGCTGTCAGCTTGAGTCCCATCTCGGTCATTGTGCCGATGTTGAGCTTTTCAATCAGAGGCAGAAGCCACATCCCTTCATCAGCCCTCGCCTGCGAGGCTGCGAAGGTGACAAGGATAACAAGAATTGCTAAAAATTTTCTCATGTTTATTATGTTGTTAATTTTTGCGAAGAGCCAAAGATATCAAAATCCGTTTGTGCAAAAACTGATTTTAACATTTTATAAGAAAGGGAGTTCTCCCTGCCGTTCGATGAGGTTGAAGGAGAGGCGGTGCCAGGGGCTGGGGCCGAATTCCGCCAGCGCCCTGCGGTGTTCTGCGGTGGGGTAGCCCTTGTTGTGACGCCATCCGTAACAGGGATAGAGTGCGTCAAGTTCCTCCATCCGGCAGTCACGTTCCGTTTTTGCCAGTACTGATGCTGCCGCGATGGAGAGGTAGGTGGCATCACCTTTCACTATTGTATGGTGGGGGATGTCTCCGTAGGTATAGAACCGGTTGCCGTCGATGAGCAGCAGCAGGGGGGCGACTTTCAGTCCGGCGATGGCGCGGTGCATTGCTGTGATTGAGGCGCGGAGGATGTTCATTGAGTCTATCTCCGAGTGTGAGCACGAGGCTATACTCCACGCAGTTGCGGCGGAGATGATCTCCGCGCGCAGCCGTTCGCGCTGCCGGGCGGTAAGTTGTTTGGAGTCGTTGAGCTCCCGGTTGCGGTATTTTTTTGGGAGGATGACTGCTGCAGCATAGACGGGTCCTGCCAGGCAGCCGCGGCCGGCCTCGTCGCAGCCGGCCTCACGTATGCCGTCTTTGAAGAACGGTTTAAGCATCAGGTGTTTCCTCCTGTGGCTTTGAGGACTGATTTCCACATCTCTTCCGCTGCCGTTTCCCATGTGTACCTGAGGGAGTTGGCATGGCCTTCGGTGGCCAGGCGGCGGCGCAGCGCGCCGTCGGTGACGAGGCGTGCCATAGCCTCCGCTATGGCACCTGCGTCAGCCGGGCTGACGCAGAGCGCCGCGCCGCCGCTGACCTCAGGGAGTGATGAGCTGTCGGACAGGATGCAGGGCGTCCCGCACCGCTGCGCCTCAATTACGGGTATGCCGAACCCCTCGAGCCACGGCACAAAGGTCAGCGCCTCCGCACCGCCGTAAAGCCTTCGCAGCACATCGCGCGTCACCGAGCCGGTGAAGAGGATATCCTTCCCGTATGGCGATGCCTCCAGGTGCCTGTCCATCTCCCGTGTCAGATAGAGCCTTCGCCCTGCGAGAAGAAGAACATGGTCACCCCCTCCGTTGCCCCTGAAGAGCTCAAAAGCCCTGATCACAGCCTCCACATTCTTGCGCGGCGAGAAGTTGCTCACAAACAGAAAGTAAGGCCTGCCGCCTGTGTACTGCCTGCGCGTCTCCTCAGCCTCGCCGGGAAGAGGAGGGGTGAAGATATCCGCAACACCGTTGGGAACCACATCGATCTTGTCCGGACTGATGCCGTATTTATCCGCAATGTCTGCTGCCGAAAAGTGCGAGACGGTTGCCACCCGTGCCCCCTTCTTCGCGAAGAGCGGGAATCGCCGGCGGTAGTAGCGGCACTCACTGGCGGGTATATCGCCGGGCCTGTGCTCATGATTGAGATCATGGATGACGGGTATGCAGGGCGCCTCCGTTCCCAGAGGCATCATCCCGTCAGGGGCAATGAACAGATCCGCCCTGATACGCTTCAGCACCGGGGGCAGCAGATATTCGTGCCACACATGCCAGAGCAGCGGATGAACTGTCCGGAGCGAAAGAGTAATATAATCAGCATTGCCGGCAATCACGGGCTGCTGATCATACATCCTGTCAGCTATGAGTACAAACTTATGCTCCGGGTGGTTACGGACCATCCCCCTGACAACCTCGTAGGTGAACCATCCGATGCCGTCACCGGGCACTGCCCTGAGGGTGCGCGCATTAATTGCTATGATCATCCGCTCCTGCCGCTTCTTGATTACAAATGTGGCAATTAATTTATAATTTGGCATTGATTCTCTAACTGAATACAGACTGATTTGAGGCGAAAGTTCCTTATCAATATCCTGTTCCTGCTGACGGTGAGCATACTGGTCAAGGCCTTCTGGGTTCTTGGCATCGACCGTACTGTTCAGAACGTGGTTGGTGAGGCGGCTTATGGCAGTTATTTCTCCCTCTTCAGCTTCTCGGTTCTCTTCACCCTGCTCCTTGACATGGGGCTCTCGGGTTTCAACAACAGGGCCGTCTCTGCTGATCCCTCCAGGGTGAAACTCTGGTTCGGAAACGTGTTGCTGCTGAGGCTTATGCTGACCGCAGCCTATTTTGTCGTTACCCTGACTGTCGCTCTTGCCCTTGG
>JAEYZD010000178.1 GCA_023430725.1 Bacteroidota bacterium
ATGCAGACTACAGATACGCCTCATATAAACGGGAAGTTCCTTTACTATGCATTTATTGCAGGAGGCAATGAAATCCTTCAGCATCAGGCTGAAATAAACAGGATAAATGTCTTCCCTGTAAATGACAAGGACACCGGCACCAACCTTGCATCCACCGTCCGCGCTGTGATTGACAATATCAAACCTCACAAATCGTACAAGACTACGGTAAGCAATATAGCAGATGCTGCACTGATGGGTGCCAGGGGAAACTCGGGGGTCATTTTTGCCCAGTTCCTGCACGGCCTGAGCAGGGAAACCCTGAATAAACCGGTTATTACACTTCCTGAATTCGCAGATAGCGTAAACAGATCAATACCATATATTTACGAGGCAGTTGCCAACCCCGTCGAAGGGACAATGCTGACCGTCATCAAGGAGTGGTCCGACTTTCTTAATGCCAAAAAAGAGGCCATTCACGATTTTAAAAATGTAATCATCGATTCAATTTCAGTGCTCGAGAAATCTCTGGCAGAAACCACATCGAAACTGAAGGCTTTAAACAAATCGGGGTTCGTGGATGCAGGAGCGAAAGGGTTTGTCCTGTTCATACAGGGCATCATCGACTTCATAAAAACCCGGAACATCCGCAACCTGGTTACAGAAACGGACGAAGGACTTTCACTTGTACATACCGAAGAGATAAGCAGTGAGGAGATCACACACAGGTATTGCACGGAAGCAATCATCAAAAATGTGAGCATCAGCTTTTCCGAACTGCGAAAAACACTGGGACAAAAAGGTAACTCGGTAGTTGTTGCAGGATCTGAAAGCATGTGCCGGATCCATGTTCATACCAACTATCCGGCAGAACTTTTTCACCAGCTGAAGAATGTCGGAACCATCACTTTTCAGAAGGTTGATGACATGGTACGTCAGCAGGAGGCGGCTGTCAGCCGGAAATGGAACATTGCACTTGTCACGGATTCCACCTGTGACCTGTCGCAGGAATTAATTGATTATTACCAGGTGCATGTGGTACCGCTCAACCTGAATTTCGGTGACAATCATTACCTGGACAAGGTTACCATTCAACCCGATCAGTTCTACGATTTGCTTGAAACGAATGCCGAATTCCCCAAAACATCCCAGAT
Source organism: Bacteroidota bacterium (assembly GCA_023430725.1). Taxonomy (GTDB): domain Bacteria; phylum Bacteroidota; class Bacteroidia; order Bacteroidales; family VadinHA17; genus SR-FBR-E99. The sequence continues at coordinate 1,134 of JAEYZD010000178.1, forward strand.
AAACGAGCAGGCTTTCACCAATCTGTATTCACACCTGGCTTCGCACTACGATGCCATCATTGCAATTCATCTCACCGGTCAGTTCAGCGGAACCTATGCCAACAGCGTAAAAGCCGGCGAGCGTATCTCGAAAGAATTCAACAAAAAGGTCAGGGTGATTGATTCGAAAAACCTGTCGGGCGCACTGGGATTACTTGTATTGAAAACCGCACAGAGCATTGAGGCCGGATTATCGTTTGAAACAATTACCAGGTCACTGGAGAAGGATGTGATTCAATCGAAAATATTCGTCAGTGTCCGCGATTTACGGTCTATGATCAGGGGAGGCAGAGTGTCAAAACCAAAAGGGATTATTGCAAGTGCACTGGGGTTAAATCCCGTTATCTCGATGGACGAAAACGGGAAATCGCTCCTGTTTGGGAAAACCTTCAGCCAGGAGGCAAGCCTGAACAAAATCTACAGGCACATACAGAAGATAAGCGCCGGGAAGACCCTCTGGAATTACATTATTCTTCATGCCCATAATCCTGAAGGGGCCCGGGAGGCCGAGGCCAGGATGGTTGCAATGACCGGCCTTAAACCGGTTTCAACTGTCAATATTTCGCCCGTTATCGGGATGCACGCAGGCAACGGAGCAATTGCCATTTCCTTACTGTTCAACAGTTAATAATTCACCAATGACGACCCTGTTTCTACAAGCTGCCCTGCTCATCTGGGTCCTGGTGACCCTGTTATGGGTATGGAGCATCCTGATAAAAAACGTGAGTATAGTAGATATCTTCTGGGGTTTCGGTTTTGTCGCGGTCAATGCGTTTTACGTCTTTGGTTCGGGGGAACTGAATCCCAGGAAAATTGTGATCCTGGTTCTGGTTACCGTCTGGGGACTCAGGCTTGCCGGTTATCTTGCCGTAAGGAATATTGGCAAAGGGGAAGACTTCAGGTACCAGGAATTCAGGCGTAAATATGGCGCAGAGCGATACTGGTGGTTCAGTTATTTCCAGACATTTCTGTTACAGGGCGTTTTGATGATGATTGTTTCATTGCCCCTGCTGGGGATCAGCATGGGTCCACGTTCAGGAGACCTGAATCTGCTGGATTACATCGCGATTTTTGTCTGGCTGGTCGGCTTTACCTTTGAGGCGGGAGGCGATTATCAGTTGTCGCGTTTCAGGGGAGATCCCGGGAACAAAGGGAAAGTATTGGACAGAGGCTTCTGGAAGTACACCCGTCATCCCAATTATTTTGGTGATACGGCAGTATGGTGGGCCTATGCACTGTTCAGTATCGCCGCCGGGAGTTACTGGCAGGTAATCGGAACCGTTGTCATGACCTTGCTGATTATCAAGGTGTCAGGTGTCGCCCTGCTCGAGAAGACATTAAATGAGTCGAAGCCGCAATACCGCGAATACATTCAGAAAACCAGTTCGTTCTTCCCCTGGTTCCCCAAAAAATAGCTGCCCGGTTATAAGATTGCACTGGCTTTACAGGTAAATGACGACTCTTCGCATGATAACTTTTCGCTGAAAGAGTATTTCAATACAATCAAGAAGGTTGTTTTAAATATTAGTCCGGCATTGTAGTCATTTCCCCTACATCGCAATCATCATTAGCCTTACCAATGTTTGCCATATGTCCCTTCAGACGGCGGGACATTGCATAGATACTTTTGTCGTGTTATCCTCCGCATTGATTTTTACCGGAGGATGGGGAACGAACAAAAATATCTGCAACTATGGAACAGGTTGTTATTTCAGGGGTATTGGCCAGCGCCGCCGGTCACGGCATCGCTGCCGAAATCATCGGACTGGAAGTGAAATACTTTCCGGGTTGTCTGCAGGCAGAGATATATCTCCGCGAGGTTAACGAAACCCTTCTGTCGGTTTACAGCATCACGGGTCAGCTGAAGTTCCGTAAGAAAATAGTCAACTCGGGTCTCCATGAGTTGTCTGCAGATCTGAAGAACGGTGCATATGTGGTCACCCTCATCTCTGGCAAAAACTGGGCAGCCAGGAGATTAACAGTCAGATGATCATGAAAAGGGAGACCCGTATTCACAGCTGTCAGCTTCCCGCGAGACGGGAGATCGCAGTCCCGGGGAAAAAGATGCCCGGACACGCACTGGTAATCATCACTATGATGCTGGGGGTGATGTCACACAGTATGACGGCACAGGATGTGAAGATCAACAACAATATGGTTATCGAGGCTGACGGCACCTTCCGTCTTGATAACAGTGCTACGGTATGGAATGACCTGATGGTCTTCCCCGATGCAACTACAAAAGGTGGCAGCAATCCTCCGGAATGGGGCACGGCATTCATGAGAAATGCAGGAGGTACAAGCATGGGGGTATATCTCTGGATGTTTGCCCCAAACCAGGAGGAAGAGCTGCACTTCACAGTTCAGATACCGCACGATTACAAGGAGGGGACAGCCCTCTACCCGCATGTTCACTGGACCACCGCTACCGGGACTCCCTCGGGCAGCAATGTGGTATGGGGACTGGAATATACCCTGATCTCTGTTGGAGGATCCTTCCCGAAAACCGTGATTGTCACCACAAACACCCTGATACCGGAGTGCGGCACCCCATCAGGGACGGCGCAGCACCTGATCTCCGGGTTCAGTTCTGTCAGCGGGGCAGGTATCGGTATAAGCTCCGTCCTCGTTTGCAGGCTGTTCAGGGCTACGGGTAATGCCGCTGACACTTTCCCGAATGATGTCGGTCTGCTCGGATTTGATATCCACTATGAGCAGGATACCCAGGGAAGCAGAAACCAGTGGACCAAGTGAAACGAAGCGTCTGAGGCAGGCAACTAAAAGCAAACAATGGCGAAGAGAAACGTGTACCGGGACCTGGCAGTGACAATACTGCTCCTCTCATGCACCCGTGCCATGCTGCCACAGCAGTACGGCATGCAGCTGATGCCGGGCAGCGCCCTCACTGTCTCAGACGGCGCAGAGATTACTATAACTGACGGAAGCCTTGTCAATGACGGTTCATTCATAGCGCAAAGCGAAAGTACAATAACATTCAATGGGAATACAATCAATGAGATAGGTGGAGCAGAAACCACTGCTTTCAGTAACCTGACAATAAACAACACGGCCGGGCTCAGCATTACCGGGGAGGCCGTGACAGTCAGCAGGATACTGCTATGCAACGGACTGCTCGAAACCAACGGGAAGATGACGCTGCTCTCTGGGGGAGAAGGTACTGCCCTTATTGACGGCGCGGGGATCGGCACAATAAGCGGCAATGTTACCATGCAGCGTTATCTCCCGACTGGTTTCGGATACATGTATTTCTCTTCGCCATTCGCCTCCGCGAAAGTGAGTGAACTTGACGATGAGGCCATTGAAAGCATCTACATGTATGATGAAAACAGGCTTTCAGGAGGAACGCCGGTTTCAGGATGGACATGGTACCACAATCCCCTGAGCCTGCTTTCGCCTGCGACAGGTTATGCCGTAAACCTGGGTCCCGATGCCGGTCCGCTGACTTTTGATATCACGGGCGAGGTCATCAACGGAGAGATCACCCGGCCGGTCTATAATCATAACCACCCTTACACAAACGGTTTTAACCTCGTTGGCAATCCCTACCCCTCACCTGTAGACTGGGACCTGATTGACAAGCTGAACACCAACATTGACAACGCGGTTTATTACTTCAGCAACAGTGATGCTGATCAGTACGGCGGGACATACATAACGTACCTCAACGGCATTTCAAGTGACGGCCGGGCAACAAACATAATTCCCTCGATGCAGGGATTCTTCATTCATGTGACTGACGGTGATTTTCCCGTGGAGGGTAGCTTTGTTCTGAACAACAGTGTCAGGGTCAATGACCTTACCCGCCCGTTCATCAAGTCGGCCGCGGCAGACCAGCCGAAGTTGCTCAGGCTAAGCGCCTGTTTCAGCACCAGCCAGGATGCAAATGACTATACGGTGGTCTATTTTGATGAGCAGGCCACGCCTGAATATGACGGTCAGCTTGATGCCCTGAAGCTTATGAATACCGATGCATCGGTGCCGAGCCTCTTCTCGGTCACGCCGGGCGCCTCGCGGCTATCAATCAACGGTCTGCCTCCCCTTTCGGGACAGACACTTCTTATACCTCTGGGCATAGTAACACAGGTTGACGGCAATGTCATGTTCAGGATTTCATCCATCGATCCTTCACTGGCATCGATGAAGATCAGCCTTGTTGACAGTGTCGCAGGTGCGAAGCGGGAGATGGCACTTAACGGCGAATACACTGTCGATCTCAAGGCCGGTGATTACACCGGGAGGTTCTACCTGAAATTTGCCGGAGTGACGACATCTGCCGGGCGGGAGACCGAAGAGGATCCGGGGATACTCGAGGCTTATGCAAGCGACGGGCTCATGAGGCTGAAGATCGGCGCCGTCGAGGGATCTGCAGGCACGGTGCGGATATATGACCTTGCGGGAAGGATGCTTCGCGAAGAGACTGTCAGGGAAACAGGGTATTATGATTTCCCCGGCCTGCACAGTCCCGGGATCTGCATTGTCACCTACCGGACAGGATCAATAAGTGCATCGAAGAAAGTGGCCTTTCTCAACTGAGAAGCACGGCCGGGCATCTGCCACACCCTGACTTTATCACCCCGGACCTGTTATTTAAGCGGCTGGTTGACAAGCAGCCAATATAAGCCAAGGCTGCTCATTGCGCTCACAAATTTGTCAAAGTCGACCGGCTTGATGACGTAACTGTTTACGCCGAGCTCATACGCTTTCCTGACATCGGGTTCCTCACCTGAAGAAGTGACAATGACAACAGGGATATGCCTGGTGCGGCTGTCGCTTTTGATTGCCTTAAGTATCTCGAGTCCGTTGACTTTGGGAAGCTTGAGATCAAGAAGCACCACCTTGGGTGGCGCGTCGGGGCTTCTGCCGGAAAACTTACCCCGGCAGAAAAAGAAATCCAGGGCTTCCTCTCCGTCCTCGGCAACGTAGACATGGTTGGCGAGGTTGTTTTTCCTGAGCGCTCTCAGGGTAAGTTCTGCATCCCGGGGATCATCCTCCACTATCAGGATATCAACTACTTCTTTGTCTGTCATCTGAATGCTTTATTGATATTTTTTGTCATCATTCTGTTTTTTCTCCACCGGCCCTCTCTGCTCCCGTGTCCGTCGCCGCCGTTCCTCCGGTCTTCTGGCGGTTTTCAGCTGCCCGATGCACCGGAAGCGAAAAGCAGAATGTTGAGCCCTTGCCCTGTTCGGATTCTCCCCATGCCCTGCCACCGTGCTTTAAAACAATCCTCTGCACTATGGCGAGCCCTACACCGTTACCCTCAAATTCACGGTCAGAATGAAGGCGCTGAAAAACATTGAACAGCTTTTCTATGTATTTCATGTTGAACCCGACACCGTTGTCGCTCACTGAATAGATTATCTCATCCTCAAGGGTTTCTGAGGCAACCGTAATGACCGGGTGCTCATTTTTCGAGGAGTATTTCACAGCATTGGAGAGCAGGTTTGTCACGGCCTGACGCAGGAGGGAGACGTCTCCTGTTGCGTTTGCCAGGTTCCTGATCCTGAAGGTGATCCTGTTTCTCTCCTCCCCGGTGGTTAATTCCTCATAAGCTTTCCTGAAGAGAGCCTTCATGTTTATTGGTGAAAAGCTGATCCTGCTTCTTCCCACCCTCGAAAAGGCAAGCAGGTCATCAATCAGGGTTCCCATCCTGACGGAGCTATCCTCTATTATTCCGCATATGCGGCCTCCCTCCGCTCCCAGCTGACTCTCATAGTCCTTTCTGAGAATTGATGTGAAGCTGTGCACTGCGCGGAGCGGGGCTCTCAGGTCATGGGAGACTGAATAGCTGAAGGCCTCAAGCTCCCTGTTTGCCGCCTCGAGCTGTGCTGTCCGCTGCACCACCCGTTCCTCGAGCTCCTCATTCAGTTTCCTGATAGCCTCATCGGCAGCTTTCCTCTCTGTAATATCATAAATGTATGCAAAAAAGAGCCTGCTGTCATTCTTGTTGTAAAGCTGAATGTGAACCTCAACCGGATAGCTGCTGCCGTCTTTCCTGAGGTGGACCGTTTCCAGGACTGAAATCTTCCTCTTTCCCGTAAGGAGAGGAGCCAGGGAGGCCTTCAGTTTATCCAGGTCGAAATCGACCGTGATATCAGGCGGGATCATGCTCTTCATCTCCTTCATGGAGTACCCCATGTTCCGGAGGGCCCCCTTGTTCACATATTCGAACTTATAGTTTTCCGGATTGAATATATAAATCTCATTCAGGCTGCTGTCAACTATGTCAAGCAACCGGAACCTCTCCCTCTCCAGACTCTTTCTTTCTGTGATGTCATTGATTGTGGTGATGAAATAGAGCGGCTCCCCCTTTTCGCCGCGCTGGAGGAAAATAGAAATTTCCGCCCATACAAGCAACCCCTTTCTGTGAACATACCGTTTTTCAAACCTGTGCCGGTCACAGGTTCCGTCCATCAGCATATTGATTACATTCTCATTGAGTCCGACGTCATCCGGGTGCGTGATCTCCCTCCAGTTTTTGTTGTTCAGCTCCTCCGGGGAATACCCCAGCATATCGCAAAAACTTCTGTTGACGTAAATATTTCCTTCCATATCGGCAATAGAGTTGCCCAGGGGTGAATTCTCAAACAGGTCCCTGAATTTCTTCTCACTCTCCCGTACCTCTTTCTCATATTGTCTCAGGCTTGTAATATCAGATGCGGAGGAGAGGATCCCGACGGGATTTCCCCTGTTGTTGCGTATTGCTTTACATCTCCATGCCAGGAGGCGGGCTTCGCCGTCCTTTCTCCGCTGCCAGCTCTCAACATAGACAACCTCATCCTGATTTGTGAACAGGGTCTCCACAATCTGATAGGCATCCTGAACCCCGACAAAATAAGAGGCTGCCTCCCTGCCGATCACATCATCACCGAAGAACTCGTAACCGGCATTGTTTGCCCAGGTATAGATCTTGTTCTCATCAACTTCCATGATTATGTCGGGTACTGATGCGAGTATCGCCTCGTTCCGGGCCGACAGCAGTTTAAGTTCATCAAGCGCCTGTTTTCTGTCAGTGATATCATGCAGTGTAACATATACCCTGAACGGTTCCGTTTCGCCTTCACGGAATTCAGGCTGGGCAAACACGCTTAGCCATGTGAAGTCGCCTGCAGCGCGATTGTACACAGCCACCACTGTCTTGATCTCATGCCCTGTTCTCTGGGCAAGGACGGAGGGATAATTTTCCGGACCAAGAAGCTTTCCCTCCTCGTCCAGCACCTTCCAGTCAGGATGGAACGAGGTTCTCCCGAGAAATTCTTTCTGTGCGAGGCCCAGCAGTCTGAGTCCTGCAGGATTGATATCATTGAGCGAACCGTCAGGCATCTGGTAAAACACGCCGTGGGTCATGCTTTCAAACAACCTGCGGTATTTCTGCTCATTCTCCTTCAGCGCTGTTATATCATTTATGCTTGCGATTATCAGTTTCTCGTCATTGACGATGATGAGTTCGGCTGACAGGATTCCGGTAATAATCCGGCCTGATTTTGTCCTGAACTGCTTTTGCTTTTCATATACCTTGCCCCCGGCTATCTCCTGCAGGAACTCCTGCCTGTCGCTGTCACTTATCCATAGTTGCAGCTCACCGGTGGTCCGGCCCAATGCTTCATCGTGGCGGTAGCCTGTCATGCCTGTGAATCCCCTGTTGACCTCAAGAATGGTCCCGTCGGAGTACCTGGTTATCAGGAAGGCATAGGGAGATGAATCGAAGGCCTTAGAGAACTTTTCCTCCTGGGCGGCAATCTTAAAGAGGAGGCTCCGGTTATACATCAGTGCGAGGCTGTATGCGAGGAAAATAAACAATACCTGGTATGCAATGAATACTGTCTTTTCAAAAGTGTCAGCCTGGAAATAGTCATTTGTTGTACTGATGGAGGTAAAGAAATGGCCAATCCTGAAGAGGTTAACGACGGAATACCCGATTAAGACGAATCCTACCCCGGCAGCCAGGTTCCTCATGCTGGTGCCGGCTTTAAAGAATATCAGCCAGATATACTGTCCGGAAAAAAGGAGCATCGCAACCGCTAGATTGACGTTTCTTGCAGACAGGTCAGGGTTTATAAGTGAGAACCACACCTGTATGCAGGCAAACACCAATACTATAATGTAATTGGGTAAATGATTGATTTTAATGCCGGTAAAACTTGACATCCCTTTCAGCCCGGCCCATAATCCGGCCAGGATCATCGTATTTGAG
>JAEYZD010000198.1 GCA_023430725.1 Bacteroidota bacterium
ATTACGCACTTGACCATAACCGGAGTGTTGCTTCAGCGAGGTATGATCTGCTTGCCTCGGAGAAAGGTGAATGGGAAGCTTTGGCTGCAGGACTTCCGTCGATAGACGCAAATGCCTCGCTTAGTTACAACTTTATCATAATGACAAGGGTCATCGAGATCATGGGTGTACCCACACCGGTCAAGTTCGGTACCGACTATGACGCTGGTCTGGGCTTATCTGCATCTACAATCGTTTTCAACGCACCATGGCTTGTCGGCGTGGAGACGGCAAAGATGGCAACAACACTTGCCCGGCAGGGACTGACACAGACAACACTCGAGACCAAAGAGAGCGTCAAAAATGTCTACTTCCTGATACTCACCCTCAAAGAGAGCCTCAATGTAGTTGATGCGAACCTTGAAAACCTTAAATCAATCCTTGCTTCAACAAAAGCAATGTACAGTGTGGGCATGGCCGAGGCAACCGACGTTGACCAGATGTTATCGACAGTTACAGTGCTGGAGAATTCGAGGTCGTCAATGCTCCGTTCGCTCGAGGTGAACTACAATATGCTCAGATTCCTGCTCGGTGTACCTGGTGAAACAACCATAGAGCTTACCGAGACCCTTGATGCAATCACCGGGAAGATTGATGTTGATGCCCTGATCACAGAGGAGTTCAGAATGGAGGACAATATTACCTACCAGCTCATTGAGAGCCAGGTGACGATGTCTGAACTCGCGCTGAAAAGCGCAAAGGCATCAACCCTGCCCAGCCTCGCAGGATCTATATATTACAACAGGAACGGTATGGGAGATGAGCTGTTTCATACAAAGTATTATTCCTCATCCGCTGTCGCCGTGCAGCTTCAGATCCCCATTTTTGCGTCGGGACTGAGGGATGCCAAGATCAAGAAGGCCAGAATCAATCTTGAGAAGGCCGGCAATTCAAAAGCGATGGTCTCCGAGCAGCTCTTGATGCAGGAGAGGCAGCTCAGGTATAACCTCCTGAATGCAAATGAGCAGTTCAAGAGCCAGAGGGCCAACATTGAGATTGCCGGCCGGGTTCTGGAAAGCTACGAGAACAAATACAACCAGGGAATGGCTTCCAGCCTTGACCTGACGCAGGCCAACAACAGCTATCTCACGGCCCAGAACAATTATATATCGGCCCTGATGAACCTGCTTCAGACAAAAGTGGCCTTTGACAAACTGATGAACAAACTGTAACAGAAAACAATAAAAAATTGGAATACTATGAATCGCACAATTTTCACACTGATCCTCGCCGGCGGCATTCTGCTTGCATCATGTGCCCCGAAGGACAAAAAGGGCGGAGCCGCCGATGCAGCAACAGCCGACTCCGTCGCAGCAATTCCCGTTAAGGTGATGCCGGTGAGCAAGACCCTGATAGCCCGGACAATCGATTACACATCTACAATAATGGCATATGAGGAGGTCAATCTCGCCCCTTCAACTCCGGGCAGGGTTGATAAGATATATGTTGAGGTTGGTGACAGGGTGCAGAAGGGGCAGAAGCTCTTCCTGATGGACCGCACCCAGTACTACGCCAACAAGATACAGCTGACCAGCCTCGAGAAGGACCTGGCCAGGCTTGACACCCTGCTTAAGGTGGGAAGCGTTACGGAGCAGCTATATGACCAGACCAAAGCTCAGTATGAGGTGATGAAGACCAATGTCGAATTCATGGAGGAAAACACTCAGCTTGAAGCTCCTTTCTCAGGAATCATAACCGGCAAGTACCTCGAGGATGGAGAACTCTATTCAGGTGCCCCTGGCATGTCCGGCAAGTCAGCAGTTGTAACACTCATGCAGATCAACCCGGTGAAGATCATCATCAGCATCTCCGAACAGTATTTTCCGCTCATTAAAAACGGCATGAAAGTACGAGTGGGAGCTGATGTTTACCCGGATAAAAGCTTTGACGGAACAATCTTCAGGGTGCATCCTACAATTGATGCCATGTCACGCTCATTCCGCGCCGAAGTACGCATAAGCAACGGCAGTGAACTGCTTCGCCCCGGCATGTTCGCCAGGGCATTCATCGACATGGGTCAGGAGGAGGCATTCGTGGTTCCAGCCAGCGCAGTCATGATGCAGGAAGGAACCAATGAACGATACATCTTCGTCGTTGAAAACGGAATCGCGATCAGAAAACCTGTTATCCTCGGACAGAGGTTTGACGACCGTTTCGAGATCGCCGGCGGAGACCTGAAGGAGGGTGACAGTCTCATCACGGAGGGTCAGGCACGCCTCAACAACGGCCAGAAGGTCGAGATATCGAAATAATGATTAACAAGAGATAATCCTGTATTATGAGCATATATGCCAGTGCAGTAAAAAAGCCCGTGACCACTATCCTGATCTTCGTGATCACGATGATCATGGGGCTTTATTCCCTGACGCAGCTGCCAATCGACCTCTATCCTGAGATCGAGTTCCCCTTCCTGTCTGTTTACACGACATACCCCGGAGCCAGTGCGGCGGATATAGAAACCAATATTACCCGTCCCCTGGAGGACGCCCTGAACTCGGTCTCCGGACTTAAGGAGATGACATCCACATCGAGCGACAACGTATCTATCATCTTCATGGAATTTGAATATGAGACGAACCTCGATGAAGCGTCAAATGACGTCCGAAGCTCTCTTGCCTTTATTCAGAGCTTCCTTCCCGAAGACGCTGAAGACCCCACAATCTTCAAGTTCAACTCAAGCATGATGCCCGTCATCTTCTACGCCATCACGGCAGAGGAGAGCTACAAGGGGCTGGAGAAGATACTTGACGAGAAGCTGGTGAACCCGCTGAACCGTATCGACGGTGTCGGGAACGTAGGCCTTTCAGGCGTTCCCGGAAGAGAGATCTATGTAGAGGTTGACCCGCGGCGCATGGAGGCTTACAACCTTACCATCGAACAGGTGGGTAACGTACTCAGGGCTGAGAATATGAATATGCCCGCCGGCTACCTCGAGATGGGCAAGATGGACTACCCGATAAGGATACAGGGTGAGTTCGCGGAGAGCGATATGATTGCAAACGTCATCGTCGGTAATTATAACGGCAATAACGTCTTCCTGCGTGACATCGCCACAGTCAATGATACAATCAGGGAGACCAAGCTGGTCTCCAAGATAGACGGCAGCCAGGGAATGACTCTGTTTGTGCAGAAGATGTCAGGCGCAAACAGCGTCCAGATATGCCGCGAGGTTGACGCCGAGATACAGAAGTTGCAGAAGAGCCTTCCGCCGGATATCCGGATAGAGAAGATCATGGACACCTCGGAATTCATCCAGGGCTCCATCAACAACCTGACTGAGACGCTGATGTATGCAGCGCTCTTCGTGGTGCTTGTGGTGCTCTTCTTCCTCGGCAGGTGGCGTGCAACGCTGATTATCATCCTTACAATCCCCATCTCGCTGCTTGTAGCCTTCGTTTACATCTTCCTCACGGGAAGCTCAATAAACATCATTTCGCTGTCGTCACTCTCGATAGCGATAGGGATGGTGGTTGACGACGCAATTGTGGTACTTGAGAACATCACGAAGCACATCGAACGTGGCAGCCGGCCGAGGGAGGCAGCCATCTATGCAACCAATGAGGTGTGGCTGGCGGTAATTGTCACCACCCTCACCGTTGTGGCAGTGTTCCTGCCGCTGACTTTCGTTAAGGGACTGACCGGTGTGCTCTTTGCACAGCTGGGATGGATCGTCTCCATCACAATTATAATGTCCACCATTGCCGCTCTCACCCTGACTCCAACACTCAGCGCAATGCTGCTCAGACTGAGACCGATCAAAAAGGATGCTTCCTTCTGGAGCTGGGACGGTTCCGTCCATAAGTTCCTGGAATGGATTGACGGCTTCTATGTTAAGACACTGTCATGGGTATTGCATCACAAGCGCTTCGTAGCCATAGGGGCCCTGGCGGTCTTTATCGGTTCAATGATGCTGTTTAAATTCATCGGTACCGAATTCATGCCTGCTGCTGACGAATCGCAGGTAACGGCAACCGTGGAACTGCAGACCGGTACCAGGGTGGAAGAGACTGAGAAGGTTGCAGACAGGATCGATTCGCTTGTCAGAAAGCAGATCCCTGAGGTTAAGCTCATCTCATTGTCCGCGGGCACGGATGACAGCGGCGGTTTCACCGCACTATTCGGGCAGAGCGGGACTCACGTCGTGACATTCACAATAGCTCTTGTTGATGTTGAAGACAGAAACAGGTCATCAGAGGAAGTTGCCGAAGTTGTAAGGGGGATCATTGCCCCGATGCCGGAGGTGATTAATTACTCGGTGCTGTCCCAGTCAGGCGGCATGGGCGCTATGGGCGGAGGCAACACTGTAAACATCGAGATATACGGTTTCGATATCACCCAGACAAACCTCCTTGCTGAACAGCTTGCCGAGAGGGTCAGAAAGATCGAGGGTGCCGCAAACGTGGATATCAGCCGCGACAAGTCGAAACCGGAACTGCAGATTCTCCTTGACCAGGACAAGCTGCTGAGGTACGGGCTGACAACGGCACAGGTTTCTTCGGCGATACGTAACCGTGTTGACGGCCTGACCGCCACGCGACTCAGGCAGTACGGTGATGAATATGATGTCATTGTCAGGTACAAGGAGTCGGCACGCAACTCAATCACCGAGCTCCAGAATATTGCCGTGGCGCTTCCCACCGGCCAGGTAATCAGGCTGGGCGAGATAGCCACCGTCAAGGAATACTGGTCACCTCCAAACATTGAGAGAAAACGGAAGGAACGCGTTGTGACCGTCTCGGTGACACCGTATAAAAGGGCTCTTAACCTTATTGTTGAGGATATCCAGAAGGAGCTTGATGCCCTGACGATACCCTCAGGGGTGATGGTCGAGATCTCCGGTGCCTTCGAGGACATGTCCGAATCATTCATGGATATCGGTCTGCTGATGCTGATCTCCCTGATCCTGGTCTACCTCGTAATGGCATCACAGTTTGAATCGCTGAAGATGCCCGTGATCATCATGCTCTCGATCCCTTTTGCCTTCTCAGGTGTTGCAATTGCACTCTTCCTCACGGGCACAAACCTCAGCCTCATTGCTGCAATCGGCGCAATAATGCTGATCGGTATCGTGGTAAAGAATGCCATCGTGCTGGTGGACTTCATCAACCTCACACGTGACCGGGGAGTGGAACTCTACCAGGCAGTTCTCGATTCGGGACGTTCAAGGCTAAGGCCTGTGCTCATGACCTCGATGACAACCATTCTTGCTATGCTCCCGCTGGCCATCAACCCGGGCGAAGGCTCCGAGCTGTGGCAGCCGATGGGTATCGCGGTCATTGGCGGCCTGGTCTTCTCAACCATCGTGACGATGGTGCTTGTCCCCGTTGGTTATGTGATTATCGCCCGCCACGGTGAGAGGGACAAAAAGCATAAGGTTGCATTCAGGGACATGAAGTTCCTCGATGAGATTAAGGAAAACCATGAAAACGGAAAGTCATGAAAGCAGTAATGATAATTTACAACCTCGCCCTCACTGAGAAGGTGGAGTATACGCTGGAACATTTTGGCATCAGGGGTTATACCCAGTGGGACAATGTTGAAGGGGTAGGCTCATTCACGGGTGTGCCTCACCTGGGCACCCACACATGGCCTGAGATCAACGGTGTGACCCTCACCTTCGTGGAGGAGGATAAGGTCGCCCCGCTGCTTGAGGCAGTGAAACGGATCGATGCCATCAACACTGATGTTGGCATCAGGGCCTTTGTCTGGGCAATAGAACAGGCGGTCTGATTCCCCTGCAATATGAAAGTGCAACGACGCTCCCGACTGTGGGGCGTCGTTGCTGTATTATGTCATTTGCCTTTTTCACCGGAAATGATATATTTGACAGGTACCCTAACTCCTCCAAAATGAAGAAACAAAACTGGTACAAACTGATCTATCAGTTTACCATCATCGGGATACTCGTTTTCATGGTATTCCGCCTCCTGATTGACAGGGCATATGCACCTGATTTCGAAGCCTACTGCCCCTTCGGCGGACTGCAGGCGCTGGGCAGCTACATGACTATGGACTCCCTGTCCTGCTCAATGACCAGCACACAGATCATGATGGGAGTGGCGCTTTTCATCGGCATCGTCCTCTTCTCTCGGCTCTTCTGCGGATACATCTGCCCGCTGGGAACGATAGGGGAGTGGATAGGGAAGCTGGGCGACAAACTGAAAGTGAGAATCACTCTCACGGGGATTGCCGACAAGGCCCTCCGGCTGCTCAAGTACGCGCTGCTATTCATAACCTTCTACTTCACCCTGAAGTCAAGCGAGCTGTTCTGTAAAAAGTTCGATCCATACTATGCGGCTGTTTCCGGATTCGATTCGGATGTTCAGCTCTGGTGGGCCCTGATAGCCATCGGAGCACTGCTGCTCGGATCACTCTTCTTCAGACTCTTCTGGTGCCGCTACCTCTGCCCTCTGGGCGCACTCTCGGCCATATTCAAATATTCATGGTGGTTCCTTGGTGCAATGGCGGTATATGTGGTGCTGCTCCTCCTCGGACTGAATATATCATATGTATGGCCCCTGCTTATAATCACCGCCGGAGGCTATATTCTCGAGATTGCACGCATGGACAGGGTTCGTCCTGACCCGGTACATATTACAAGGAACACTGATACCTGTACATCATGCGGACTATGCACGATATCATGCCCGCAGGCAATTGATGTTGCGTCAATGGAGAAGGTTACACATGCCGACTGCACCCTGTGCGGCGACTGTCTCCATGCCTGTCCCGAAAAGGATACGCTGCAGATCAACAAACGTAATATGAAATGGCTCCCGGCAACGGTGCTTGGCGCTCTCATCATTCTTGGTATTACGGCAGGAACACTCTTTGAGCTGCCGACAATCAGCCAGAGATGGGGAACCGAAGAGCAGCTTGAGAGTGCCGGGATGTTTGAAATGTCAGGTCTGAAAAACATCAAGTGCTTCGGAAGCTCCACTGCCTTTGCAAACCAGATGAGAGGAGTGCAGGGGATCTATGGCGTTTCGACATATGTGGCCACCCACTCGGTGCATATACTGTATGATACAGCCATGTATGACAATGAGAAGATTCAGCAGCTGCTGTTCGTGCCGGTAAAAAGGGTGATTGAAGAGTTACCCGCAGATGCGGATCAGGTTGTCTGTTACACGATGACAATCGATAAGTTCTTTGATCCTCTCGATGCAACTTACCTTCAGTACCTGCTTGAACAGAAGACGGATGCAATTGGTTACCAGAGCGATTTTGCATGCCCTGTGATTGTCCGTATCTATTTCCCGGCAGGGAAGGAGCCTGACAGGGCTGCGCTGACTGAAGCCATAGAGTCGAAGAATCTGCGATTCACGGTCAATGATAACGAGTTCAATGTGAAGCTCCCCTACAAGGTGATAACATTTGAGGAGACTGCCGGCACTCTTTCACGCGAGGATTATATTAGGGAGATGTTCATGCCCACGCAGTCATATTTCAATGAATACCAGAATTATACTCCGGATGTACTGAAAGGTATGACTGTGAAGCTGGGTGAGAATGCGAAACTGAAGCAGCGTTACAGCTTCCTGATCAGTCATCTGTCCAACGACAGCGGCATTGTGGCATTCGAGACATCGATTGATGACGCCGGTGCAGAGATGCTGACTGTCAGCTATGTTGACACCCTGACTGCTCCTGACAGGATCATCGGGGCCCTCACTGCTGACAGCCTGCTGCTGCATTACGCTGACGGCAGCACTGGTATGGTACCAAATCCGTTCCGGTTTGTGCCGGCGGACACGGTGCCCCATTGATGCAGAAAACTGCCATGCGTGCAGGCAGCGCCAGGTCTTAGACCTGCCGTCACGAGGAATGATCCAATAATCCGGATGACATAAAAAGCAGTAGCGCCAGGTCTCAGACCTGGCGCTACGTTCCTGTTATACAGATTATTGGATCTGTATTGATTATTCCTCTTCTTCTTCCGATTCGTATGCCTTGATGACGGAATCCTGGACTTCGCCGGGAACCTGTGCATACTCGGAGAACTTCATTGTGTACATCGCACGGCCGCCGGTGAGGGAGCTGAGAGCGGTTGAGTACTTGTTCATCTCGGCCAGGGGCACCCTTGCCTTGATCACCTCAAAGCCTTTCTCGCTTGACATCCCGAGAACCATACCGCGACGGCCCTGAAGGTCGCTGATCACATCACCCATGCGGTCTGCCGGAACCCAGATCTCAACATCGTAAACGGGCTCGAGGATCTTCGGACCGGCATTCTTGAATGCGGTGCTGAATGCATTGCGGCCTGCCAGACGGAATGAGATTTCGTTTGAGTCAACCGGGTGCATCTTGCCGTCATAGACATAAACCCTGATGTCACGGGCGTAGGAACCGGTGAGAGGACCAACCTCCATCTTTTCCATGATACCCTTCAGGATTGCCGGCATGAAACGTGCATCAATGGAACCTCCAACGATACAGTTAACATATACCAGCTTGCCGCCCCACGGAAGCTCAATCTCCTCCTTGTCACGGTTGGAAAGCTTGATCTCCTTGCCGGCGATCTTCATCATCGTCTTGGCCTCGGATCCTTCCTCGAAAGGCTCGATGATCATATGTACCTCTCCAAACTGTCCGGCACCGCCCGACTGCTTCTTGTGACGGTAGTCGGCCTGTGCTGATTTGGTGATTGTCTCACGGTAGGGGATCTTCGGTGCAAGGAACTGTGTCTCTATCTTATAGATATTGTCAAGGTGCCACTTCAGAATGTTGAGATGGTATTCACCCTGGCCGTGGATGAGTATCTGCTTGAGTTCCTTGGAGTACTCCACGATGATTGTGGGATCCTCCTGATGCATCCTGTTGAGTGCCTCACCCATCTTCTCCTCGTCGCTTTCGCTGAGGGGCTTGATGGCTGCACGGTATTTGGGAGCGGGGAACTTCATGTCCTCATATGTCCAGTCGTTGCCAGGAGCATTGAGGGTATGGTTTGTCTTTGTGTTCTTCAGTTTGACGAAGCCGCCGATGTCACCTGCCTGGATCTCGGGGATGCGTGTGCGGTTCTTGCCGGCACATGCGAAGATCTGTGAGAGACGTTCCTTTGTTCCGTTGCTTGTGTTCACAGCGTCAAAGTTCTCACTGATCTTGCCTGACAATACCCTGAAGTAGTTGATCTCGCCGATGTGCTCCTCGAGGGTTGTCTTGAAGACGAATACCGATGCAGGACCGGCAGGATTGCATTTCACCTCGGTGCCCCTTGCGTTCTTAACCGCGGGCATGTCAGCGGGTGAAGGGGCAGAGACAGCCACGAAATCGAGCAGCCTGTCAACACCTATGTTACCCTTTGATGAAACGCAGAATACAGGGAAGATACCCCTCTTAAGGAGTCCCTGGCGCAGTCCGCGGCCAATCTCCTCCTCGGTAAGCTTATCATTGGCAAAGAAGAGTTCCATGAGCGATTCATCGCTTTCGGCAACCTTTTCGGTGAGTGCTGCATGAAGTTCTTCGGCTTTTGCCTGGTGTTCGGCCGGGATGTCAAGCACTTCGGCTTTGCCACCTTCCTTGGCGTAGCGCAGCATCTTCATGCTGATAACGTCAATGATGGTGTTGAATCCGAGCCCTTCGTTCACCGGGAACTGTGCAAGGGTGACGTTGGTCCCGAGACGCTCGTGGAGCATCTCAACGGTCTTCTCGAAGTTGGCTTTCTCATGGTCAAGGCCGTTGACCGCAATGATGAGAGGCTTGTGGAACTTCTCGGCATGCCTGAAGTGAATCTCGGTACCCACCTCAACGCCGTTCTGCACGTTGATCACCAGCATTGCAGTGTCCGCGGCATACATTGATGATATCACCCCTCCGGAAAAATCGTCAAGGCCAGGGGTGTCAAGGATGTTTATCTTCTTGTCCCTGAACTCAGCATAAAGCACTGTTGAATAAATGGAGTTTCGGTTCTCCTGCTCGATCGGTTTGTAATCTGAGACGGTGTTTTTTGCTTCTACTGTACCCCGTCTCTCAATGACCCCGCCGTTGAAAAGCATTGCTTCCGCGAGAGTTGTCTTGCCTGAGCCCGAGTTTCCCAGCAGAACAATGTTCCTTAGGTGGTCTGTTGAGTATGTCTTCATCTTCGGCTGTTGTTATTATATATATAATGTATTTCGTCCGTTGTGGGAGCGCAAAAATAACAAATTTTCAAAAGATTGCATATAAAGTGATGGCTGTTTGAAAAATAATTACTTTCTTTGCGGCGGTTTTTTGAGAACAGGAGTACCGGTCAATCCGTCAGTGTGTAAGTTTACAAAAGATGTCGGAAGGAGAGGTCGGGAAGAAAATCCTGGAATAACTTACAAACCATAAGTTACATCTTCAGAAAACTTTGCTTTCGGGGCGCAGTGGCGGCCTGCCGTGTCTGTGTCGTCCGGAAGCATGGGGTTAAACGGTTATCCGTGTGCACGGTGTGCAGGCGGGGTGAATTAAACAGATTATTTGCATAAGAGAATAATAAAGGAAAATTAATTAAAAGAGAATTATGCCAACAATTCAGCAGTTAGTTAGAAAAGGCCGCAAGAAGCTGGTAGACAAGAGTAAGGCACCTGCTCTTGACTCATGCCCGCAGCGCAGGGGAGTATGTGTTCGCGTATATACTACCACGCCAAAGAAACCTAACTCAGCCATGAGAAAAGTAGCCAGGGTAAGGCTGACCAACCAGAAGGAGGTCAACGCCTATATTCCGGGTGAAGGACACAACCTGCAGGAGCACTCCATAGTGCTTATCAGGGGTGGCAGGGTTAAGGACCTGCCGGGCGTCCGCTACCATCTTGTCCGTGGCGCACTTGATACATCCGGTGTTGATGGCCGCAGGCAGAGAAGGTCAAAATACGGAGCAAAAAGACCAAAGAAGTAACAGCTAAAGGATTCACAATATGAGAAAGGCAAAACCAAAGAAGAGGATCCTCCTACCGGACCCGAAATTCAACGATCCGTACGTTACCCGTTTCATCAATAACCTGATGTACGATGGTAAGAAGACCGTTGCCTTCAGGATTTTCTATGATTCACTTGACATAGTCGCTGACAAGATGAAGAATGCGGAAAAGAGTCCGCTCGAGATCTGGAAACAGGCTCTTGACAACATCACTCCGCATGTTGAGGTGAAAAGCCGCAGGGTCGGTGGTGCAACATTCCAGGTGCCCCTTGAGATACGCCCTGACCGTAAGGTAAGCATAAGCATGAAGAACCTTATTCTCTTCGCCCGCAAGCGCACCGGCCGCAGCATGGCTGACAAGCTTGCCGCAGAGGTGATGGCCGCCTACAACAATGAAGGCGGAGCATACAAGAAGAAGGAAGATACTCACCGTATGGCCGAAGCCAACAAGGCCTTCGCTCACTTCCGGTTCTGATCAGACTGATGCGCAGATAACCAGCAGCCAAAGATGAACAACGATCTCAGATATACCAGGAATATTGGCATTATGGCCCACATCGATGCCGGGAAGACAACTACTTCCGAGCGCATCCTCTATTACACGGGCCGTGTACACCGCATCGGCGAAGTCGATTCGGGCAATGCCACTATGGACTGGATGGTGCAGGAGCAGGAGAGAGGGATCACAATTACATCGGCGGCCACAACCACCTTCTGGAAATACAGGGACCAGCTCTACAAGATCAACCTTATTGATACCCCGGGACACGTCGACTTCACGGTCGAGGTTGAAAGGTCGCTCCGCGTGCTTGACGGCGCCGTGGCGGTCTTCTGTGCCGTGGGCGGGGTTGAGCCGCAGAGCGAAACCGTCTGGCGCCAGGCCGACAAGTACAAGGTACCCCGGATAGCGTTCGTCAACAAGATGGACCGTAAGGGAGCCGACTTCCAGGGAGTGGTGCAGCAGATGATTGACAAGCTCGGCGCCCACCCGGTACCCGTGCAGATACCAATCGGTTCAGAGGACAGCTTCGAAGGACTTATTGACCTCATTGATATGCAGGCCATAATCTTCGAGGACGGTGCCGATCCGCTGCAGAACTTTACCGTAAAGCCCATCCCGGATTTCATGAAGGAGGAGGCCGAGGAGTGGAGAATGAAACTTATTGAGGCTTGCGCCGAGATGGATGACTCCATCCTTGAGCGTTACCTTGACAACCATGAGAGCATCACCTCGGATGAACTCATGGCAGTGCTACGCCGCGAGACGGTTGAGGGAGTCATAGTCCCGGTCTTCTGCGGTGCAGCATTCAAGAACAAGGGGGTACAGCGCCTCATCAACGGAGTTATGGCGTATCTTCCCTCGCCGGTGGATGTAGGTGCCGTCAAGGGCACTGATCCGCGTGACGAGAAGGAGGAAACACGTGACCCCGATGCAGGTGAGCCTTTTGCTGCCCTCGCTTTTAAAATTGCTACCGATCCGTATATGGGAAGACTTGTCTTCATGAGGGTCTATTCAGGCACTCTCAATGCCGGAGACACGGTTCTCAATACAAGGAGCGGCAAGAGGGAGAGGATCAACCGCCTCTTCCAGATGCATGCAAACAAGCAGAACCCGGTTGACAGCGTCAGTGCAGGTGACATCTGTGCAGGCGTAGGGTTCAAAGACCTTAAGACAGGAGACACTCTCTGTGCCATCAACAAGCCTATCATATTCGAATCAATGGAGTTCCCGGAACCGGTTATCTGGATCGCCATCGAACCGAAAACACAGGCTGACGTTGACCGTCTGGGCAACGCTCTCGGCAAGCTTGCCGAGGAGGATCCCACCTTCAGGGTGAAGACCGATCCCGACAGCGGACAGACAGTCATCAGCGGCATGGGTGAGCTGCATCTTGAAATTCTTATTGACCGTCTTAAGAGAGAGTTCAATGTTGAATGCAACCAGGGAAGACCCCAGGTGGCATACAAGGAGGCCGTCACAACGTCCTACACACACAGGGAGCTCTTCAGGAAACAGACAGGCGGCAGGGGTAAATTCGCGGATATCACCGTGGAGATAATGCCTGCCGAAGACAATGTTCCCGGACTGACCTTCGTGAATGAGATCAGGGGAGGCAATGTGCCCAAGGAATACATCCCGTCAGTTGAAAAGGGATTCCGTGAGGCAATGATGAACGGCCCGCTGGCCGGCTTCCCGCTTGACAGCCTCAAGGTTATCCTCAAAGACGGTTCGTACCATCCCGTTGACTCAGATTCGCTCTCGTTCGAGATTGCAGCCAAGCAGGCCTTCCGCCATGCAGCGTCAAAGTGCCGCCCTGTACTCCTCGAACCGGTGATGAGCGCCGAAGTCGTTACCCCCGAAGAATACGTGGGTGACGTGATAGGCGACTTCAACAAGCGCAGGGGCAAGGTGGAAGGTATGGAATCGAAAGCAGGTGCAAGGGTAATTAAAGCAAAAGTACCTCTGGCAGAAAACTTCGGCTATGTTACCGTACTGCGTACCCTTACCTCCGGCAGGGCTACATCAACGATGGAGTTCTCGCACTTTGACGAGGTGCCTGCAGAATTAGCGAAGAAAATTATTGAAGTAACAACAGGAAAAATTCTTTAAGAAAGATGAGTCAGAAAATCCGCATCAAACTGAAGTCTTACGATCACAACCTGGTCGACAAGTCGGCCGAGAAGATTGTCAAGACAGTCAAATCGACGGGTGCAGTTGTCAGCGGTCCCATACCGTTGCCCACCCACAAGAAGATCTATACGGTGCTTCGTTCACCGTTCGTGAACAAGAAATCAAGAGAGCAGTTCGAACTGTCATCGTACAAGCGCCTGCTTGACATATACAGCTCAACACCAAAAACCATCGATGCTCTGATGAAGCTTGAGCTGCCCAGCGGAGTTGAAGTGGAAATTAAAGTGTGAAACCGGAAAAATTACTGAATTATGCAGGGATTAATAGGAAAAAAGGTTGGAATGACCTCCGTATTCAATGAGGAGGGGAAAAGCATTCCATGCACAGTACTGGAGGTGGGCCCGTGTGTCGTATCCCAGGTTAAGACTGTGGAGACAGACGGTTATGCCGCTTTGCAGCTCAGTTTCGACGATAAGAAGGAAAAGGCAAGCAATAAGGCTGAGATAGGACATTTCAAGCAGGCCGGTACAGGTCCGAAGAGGAAGATAGCCGAGTTCTCGGGATTCGAAGACGGAAAATACAAGAGGGGAGACGTCATCACAGTCGATCTCTTCAGTAATGATAGTTTTCTTGATGTAAGAGGCTGGACAAAGGGCAAGGGCTTTCAGGGCGTTATCAAGCGTCACGGTTTCGGCGGTGTTGGCGGTACGACCCACGGCCAGCACAACAGGCTCAGGGCTCCCGGTTCGGTAGGTGCTTCATCATGGCCTTCAAGGGTTATGCCCGGCATGCGCATGGCAGGCCGTACAGGCGGAAGACAGCAGGAGACAGAACTGAAGGTTGTAAAGATCCTTCCTGAATCAAACCTGCTTCTTGTCAAGGGCGCCGTCCCCGGCCCCAAAGGTGGTTACGTAATAATAACAAAGTAATGGAATTAGCAGTAGTTAACATAGAAGGCAAAGAGACCGGAAGAAAGGTCAACCTGAATGAGACCATCTTCGGCATTGAACCCAATGACCACGCTATCTATCTTGATACCAAACAGTATCTGGCCAGCCAGAGACAGGGTACTCACAAAGCCAAGGAACGCAACGAGGTCATGGGCAGCACACGCAAGCTCAAGAGACAGAAGGGCACCGGAACAGCCCGCTTCGGAAGCATCAAGAACCCCGAGTTCCGCGGCGGTGGCCGTATCTTCGGCCCCAGACCCAGATTCTACGGATTCAAGCTTAACAAAAAGGTAAAACAGCTTGCCAGGAAATCGGCACTCTCATACAAGGCACGTGAAAACAAAATCATCGTCCTTGAGGACTTCTCACTGGAGGTTCCGAAGACTTCAAAGATGGTCGGTATGAGCACAAACCTCAAACTCAGCAAGAAAAATTCACTTATTGTTTTACCGGAACAAAATAAAAACATATATTTGTCATCTCGAAATTTGCAGGGAGTTGAAGTTGTAACTATCAGTGATTTAAATACTTACAATATTATGAAAGCTTCAACTCTCGTGCTGACAGAGAGCGCAGTTGATGTTTTGCAGTCAACTTTATAAACCAGGAGCAGAGATATGGAAATATTGATTAAACCCATAGTGACCGAGAAGATGACCAGCCAGGGCGAAGCCTTCAACAGGTATGGTTTCCTGGTTGCGCGCAAGGCTAACAAGCTGCAGATCAAGAAGGCAGTTGAGGAGCTTTACGGCGTGAACGTTGAATCGGTGAACACCATTAACTACGGTGGCAAGACAAAGACGCGTTATACCAAGAGTGGTATGATGAGTGGACGGACGGCAGCAATCAAGAAAGCTGTTGTCACTCTCGCCAAAGGAGAGACAATTGATTTTTACAGCAACATTTAATATAATATGGCAGTCAGAAAGATCAAGCCTGTAACACCAGGCCAGAGACATAAAGTCGCGAGTACCTTTGAGGAGGTTACCCGTGACACGCCGGAGAAATCCTTACTCGCGCCGCTCAGGAAGACAGGAGGAAGGAACGTTAACGGCAGGCGGACCATGAGGTACATCGGCGGCGGCCACAAGAAGATGTACCGTGTGATCGATTTTCAGAGGACCAAGGACGGCGTTGCCGCGAAGGTCACATCGATCGAGTACGATCCGAACCGTACGGCACGCATAGCCCTTCTCACATATGCTGACGGAGAGAAGAGGTATATAATTGCCCCGAACGGTCTGAAGGTTGGACAGGAGCTTATGTCAGGAAAGACGGCATCGCCGGAGATCGGCAACACCCTGTTTCTTGAGGACATACCTCTCGGTACAATTGTTCACAACATTGAGCTGAAGCCCGGAAGGGGTGCAGCCATGGCCCGCAGTGCAGGCACTTTTGCACAGCTGGCTGCCCGTGACGGCAAGTATGCAATCATCAAGCTCCCTTCGGGTGAGACCAGGATGGTTCTTACGACATGCCGCGCAACCATCGGAACAGTTTCGAACACTGATCACAACCAGGAGAGGTCAGGCAAGGCAGGGCGCAAGCGCTGGCTCGGCCGCAGGCCAAGAACCAGGGGTGTTGCAATGAACCCTGTTGACCATCCCATGGGTGGTGGCGAGGGAAGGGCCTCGGGAGGCCATCCGCGCTCACGCAGTGGTATGCCTGCCAAAGGTTTCAAGACCAGGAGCAAGACCAAGTATTCGAACAAGCATATTATTGAAAGAAGGAAAAAATAATTGATACGATGACAAGATCCATTAAGAAAGGCCCCTTCATCGATCTCCACCTGGGCAATAAGGTGGATAAAATGAATGACAGCGGAAAGAAAACTGTGATCAAGACCTGGTCAAGAAGATCAGTTATTTCTCCCGACTTTGTGGGACACACACTGGCAGTGCATAACGGAAACAAATTCATACCTGTTTACATTACCGAGAACATGGTTGGTCATAAGCTGGGTGAGTTTGCCCCTACCCGCACCTTCCGCGGTCACGGCGGGAAACAGAAATAGGTAATGTGGCATATAAACTGAAAAAGTATCAGAAATGGGTGCAAGAAAAAGAATAAGCGCAGGCGTCAGGAAGGAAGCCGCAAAAGAGAGGACTCAGGCCGTTCTTCGCAATGTCCCGACCTCCCCGCGCAAGATGAGGCTGGTTACCGATCTTATCAGGGGCCAGGAAATAAACAAGGCTCTTGATATTCTCAAGTTCAGCAAGCAGGAAGCATCCCGCAGGCTGGAGAAGCTCCTCCTCTCGGCAATAGCAAACTGGCAGGCCAAGAATGAGGGTGCACGCCTTGAGGAGAGCAACCTTTATGTGAAAGAGGTACAGGTAGACGGAGGCCGCATACTGCGCCGTATACAGCCTGCCCCCCAGGGAAGGGCTTACCGCATTCGCAAGAGATCAAACCATGTAACCCTTGTGCTGGGTAGCAGGAAACAGGAAGTTGAAAACATTTCAGAGTAAACAATGGGACAGAAAGTTAATCCGATAGGCAACAGAGTAGGAATCATCAAGGGATGGGACTCGAACTGGTACGGTGGCAACGACTTCTCAGGGAAGCTTGTTGAGGACACCAAAATCAGGGAATACCTGAATGCCAGGCTCGCCAAGGCAAGCCTTTCAAAGATCGTCATTGAGCGTACTCTCAAACTCATAACAGTCACCGTAAACACTGCACGCCCCGGTATCATCATCGGAAAAGGGGGTCAGGAGGTTGACAAGCTGAAGGAAGAGCTCAAGAAGATCACCAAGAAAGAGGTCCAGATAAACATCTTTGAGGTGAAGCGTCCGGAGCTTGATGCAGCAATCGTTGCCGGCAATATTGCCCGCCAGGTTGAAGGGAAGATATCTTACCGCCGTGCTATCAAGATGGCAATTGCCTCAACAATGCGCATGGGTGCCGAAGGTATCAAGGTGGTTATCGCCGGTAGGCTCGGTGGTGCTGAAATGGCCCGTAACGAGACATACAAGGACGGAAGGATTCCACTCCATACATTCCGTGCAGACATTGACTATGCCCTTGGCGAAGCACTCACGAAGGTGGGTCTGATAGGGATCAAGGTATGGATCTGCAACGGAGAAGTCTACGGAAAGCGTGATCTCAGCCCGAACATCGGTGCGAAGAACGTGAAGAGCGGCAAGGCTCCCACCGGCGGCTTCAGGAAGAAGGGCGACCGTGACCGTGACAGGGGTGACCGCAGTGACCGTGGTGACCGCGGTGACCGTGGTGGTGACCGCAACAAGAGGTAATCGAGATAAGTATATAACTGTTTAATATAATATAGCGATGTTACAACCGAAGAAGACCAAGTTCAGGAGGAGCCAGAAGGGCAGGATGAAAGGCAATGCCCAGAGAGGCAATCAGCTGGCATTCGGATCATTTGGCATCAAGACCCTCGAGGAGGCCTGGATCACCGGCCGTCAGCTTGAGGCTGCACGTCAGGCTGTGACCCGTCACATGAAACGTGAAGGTCAGATCTGGATCCGCGTCTTCCCTGACAAACCGATAACCAAGAAGCCTGCAGAGGTGCGTATGGGTAAAGGTAAAGGTGCACCCGAAGGTTTCGTGGTCCCTGTTACCCCAGGACGTATTCTCATCGAAGCCGAAGGAGTACCCTTCGAAGTGGCAAAGGAAGCACTTCGCCTTGCGGCAGGCAAACTGCCGGTGGCAACCAAGTTCGTGGTACGCCGTGATTACGCAGAGTAAAAAAACAACAGAGCGATGAAAAGTTCAGAGATAAGAGAATTAAGCAACCAGGAGCTTCTCGAACGTATTGACAACGAGAAGACCGCACTCGTGCGCATGAAACTCAACCACGCAATCTCCCCCCTTGAGAATCCGCAGAAGATCAAGGAAAGCAGAAGGACAATTGCCAGGCTCATGACAGAGAAGCGCAAGAGAGAGATGAAAGAGAATACAAAATAGTCGTTATCACCATGGAAGAAAGAAATCTTAGAAAAGAGCGAACAGGTGTTGTCGTCAGCAACAAGATGGACAAATCTATCGTCGTTGCCATCCACAGGAAGGTCAAGCACCCCATCTATGGCAAGTTCGTCAACAAAACGAAGAAGCTCATGGCTCACGATGAGGAGAACGCCTGCAATATCGGTGATACGGTGCGCATAATGGAGACCAGGCCTCTGAGCAAGAATAAAGCCTGGAGATTGGTGGAAATAATTGAAAGAGCTAAGTAATTATGATACAGCAGGAAAGCAGGTTGACTGTAGCCGATAACACCGGTGCCAAGGAGGTCCTTTGCATCAGGGTGCTGGGCGGAAGCAAGAAGAGGTATGCGAGCGTTGGGGACAAAATAGTTGTCTCCGTCAAGAGCGCCCTCCCCTCCGGAGAAGCAAAAAAAGGTACTGTAAGCAAGGCCGTGGTGGTCAGGACAAGGAAGGAAATACGCCGTGCAGACGGTTCATATATCCGCTTTGATGACAACGCCGTGGTGCTCCTCAACAACCAGGATGAAGTCCGGGGAACCCGCATCTTCGGACCTGTTGCCAGGGAACTGCGTGACAAGTACATGAAGATCGTCTCACTTGCACCTGAAGTGTTATAAGACTTATAAACTGACACCCGATGCAGAAGAAATTACACATTAAGAAGGGAGACACAGTGGCTGTAATTGCCGGTGAATCCAAAGGACAGAAAGGCCGTGTCCTCGAGGTAGACAGGGACAAGAGCAAGGCCCTGGTGGAAGGAGTTAACATGGTATCAAAACATACCAAACCCAACGCCAAGGCACCTCAGGGTGGAATCCTCAAGAAAGAGGCTCCCATCCACATCTCGAACCTCATGGTCCTTGACCCGGCCAGCGGTAAGCCCACACGTGTAGGCCGCAAGCTGAATGACAAGAACAAACTGGTACGTTATGCCAAAAAATCAGGAGAGGAGATCAAGTAATGTATACGCCTGCTTTAAAGACCAAATACAAGAGTGAGATTACACCTGCTCTGATGAAACAGTTCAATTATACGACTGTCATGCAGGTGCCCCGTCTGGAAAAAATCGTCATCAACCAGGGACTTGGCCAGGCTATTGCCGACAAGAAACTGCTTGAGATGGGTCAGAAGGAAGTTTCCGATATCGCCGGACAGAAAGCGGTACAGACAATCTCCAGGAAGGACATATCCAATTTCAAACTCCGGAAGGCCATGCCAATCGGCGTGATGGTGACCCTCAGGAAGGACCGCATGTATGAGTTCCTTGAAAGGCTCATCTCAGTGGCACTGCCGCGTATCCGTGACTTCAAGGGAGTGGGAGCGAGGCTTGACGGCCGGGGCAATTACACCCTGGGCATCACCGAGCAGATCATCTTCCCCGAGATAGACCTCGACAAGATCGCAAAGATCATGGGACTGCAGATCACCTTCGTCACAACTGCAAAGAGTGATGAGGAGGCTTATGCCCTGCTTAAAGAATTCGGAATTCCCTTTAAAAACAAATAACAGATCGGAATATGGCTAAGGAATCAATGAAAGCCCGCGAAGTCAAACGCGCCAAGCTTGCCACCAAATATGCCGCCAGAAGAGCAGCGCTCAAGGCTGATGGCAATTACGTCGCCCTGAGCACCCTGCCGCGCAACTCAAGCCCCATCAGGCAGCGCAACAGGTGCAAACTCACCGGCAGACCGAGAGGCTACATGAGACAGTTTGGCATCAGCAGGATTACATTCAGGGAAATGGCTTCTAAAGGGCTTATCCCGGGCGTAAGAAAAGCAAGCTGGTAACAACCGAGAAATAAACAATTAATCATAATATAAGATGACAGATCCAATTGCAGATTTTCTTACCAGGGTAAGGAATGCCATCATGGCCGGCCACAAAGTGGTTGAGACACCGGCTACCGGTCTGACGAAGGATATCACAAGGATACTTTACGACAAGGGATATATTCTCAGCTATAAGTTCATTGATGATGAACTGCAGGGTAAGATAAAAATCGCCCTCAAATACCATCCCAAAACCAAACTGCCTGCAATCAAGCAGATACAGAGGGTCAGTCGTCCGGGTCTGAGAAGGTATGCCGGCGTTGACGAGCTCCCGAGAGTCCTCAACGGCCTTGGTGTTGCCATCCTCTCAACTTCACGCGGAGTAATGACCGAAAAGGAGGCAGTGAAGGAGAATGTCGGTGGTGAAGTAATATGTTATGTTTACTAAACAGGAGGAAGTTAAATGTCACGAATAGGAAAATTACCTGTAAACCTGCCATCAGGCGTCACCATTTCGGTGAGTGACGACAACGTGGTCAGTGTTAAAGGCCCCCTGGGAACCCTGTCACAGAAGGTTGACAGTGATATCAAAGTGGAGGTGGAAAACAATGAACTGGTTCTTTCCAGGCCTAATGACGAGAAGCGCCTCAAGTCGCTCCACGGACTTTACCGTGCACTCATTGCCAATATGGTAACAGGCGTTTCAAAAGGCTACAGGAAGGATCTTGAGCTGGTTGGTGTGGGTTACCGCGCTGAGGCCAACGGTCAGCGTCTTGAGATGAGCCTCGGTTATTCGCATGATATTATCATGGAACTGCCGCAGGAGATCAAGGTTGAAACCAAGACCGAAAAGAGGAGCAATCCGGTCATCATGCTGTCAAGCATTGACAAGCAGCTCATAGGCCATGTCGCCGCAAAGATCAGGTCTCTGCGTCCGCCTGAGCCGTACAAGGGCAAGGGTATCAAGTTCGTGGGCGAACAGCTCAGGAGAAAGGCCGGTAAATCGGCTGGTGTGTAACATGATTAAATAAGGAAGTCATGGCTTTATCAAAGACAGAAAAGAGAGAAAAGATTAAACTGAGAATCCGCAAGCGGATCAAGGGGACAGCCGAAAAACCAAGGATTTCGGTGTTCCGCAGCAACAAACAGATATATGCCCAGGCTGTTGACGATGTCAACGGAGTGACACTGGCTGCCGCATCATCACGGGAGAAGGAGATTGCCTCCGTCACCGGGAAGAAGAAGAGCGAGCTGGCAGTGCTTGTAGGCAAGCGTCTTGCCGAAGTATGCAAAGAGAAGGGCATTGAAAGCGTTGTCTTTGACAGAAGCGGGTACCAGTATCATGGCAGAGTGAAATCATTAGCTGACGGAGCTCGCGAAGGCGGCTTAAAATTCTAATCAGTATGGCATACGGAATAAAGAGAGTAAAAAACAGCGATCTTGAACTTACCGACAGGCTGGTAAGCATAAATCGAGTAACCAAGGTAACCAAGGGTGGCCGTACCTTCAGCTTCTCAGCCATCGTAGTGGTGGGTGATGAAAAAGGGATCGTGGGACACGGTCTGGGTAAGGCAAGTGAGGTGACTACGGCCATCGCAAAGGGCATTGAGGATGCAAAGAAAAACCTCATAAAGGTACCTGTGCACAAGGCAACAATACCTCATGAGCAGTACGGCAAGTTCGGAGGCGCTTACGTCTTCATCAAGCCTGCAACAGAGGGTACCGGTATCAAGGCCGGAGGTGCAATGCGCGCCGTGCTCGAGAGCGTTGGCGTGAAAAACGTGCTTGCCAAGTCAAAGGGCTCATCAAACCCCCACAACCTGGTGAAGGCAACAATAGCTGCCCTTCTTGAACTGCGCGATGCCAGCACAGTGGCAGACCACAGGGGTGTGACTCTGGAAAAAGTATTTAACGGTTAGTAATATTCAATAATCATGGCAAGAATCAGGGTAACCCAGATAAAGAGCAAGATAGGCCAGCCCGAGGCACAGAAAAGAATCCTCGCGTCACTGGGTATCAGAAAGATGCACCAGACTGTTGAGCACGATGATACCCCCCAGATAATGGGTATGGTCAATAAGCTGAAGCACCTGGTCAAGGTGGAGAAACTCTAAGGTATTAACAGCATTATATATTTCAACAATGGATTTAAGCAATTTGAAACCGGCCCCCGGTTCGGTCAAGAGAGAAAAGCGCATCGGACGAGGTGAGGGATCAGGCCATGGCGGCACATCCACCCGCGGCCACAAGGGCGCTAAGTCACGCTCCGGCTACAGCAGGAAGATAGGCTTTGAAGGCGGCCAGATGCCACTCCAGAGAAGGGTACCGAAATCGGGATTCAAGAATATCAACCGCGTGGAATTCAAGGCTATCAACCTGAGCACTATAGAGGCCCTCGCATCAAAGCTGAATACTGATCATATCGACTTCCAGACACTGCTTACAGCAGGTCTTGTGAACAAGAACGCACTGGTCAAGATACTCGGCAAAGGGACGCTTACAAGAAAGCTTGAGGTTCATGCCCACGCTTTCAGCAAGTCGGCACAGGCAGCAATAGAAGCAAATCAGGGAACCGCAGTTAAACTGTAAGGCATGAAATTCATTCAGACAATAAAGAACATATTCAAGATTGAGGATCTGAGAGCCAGGATCCTCTACACTCTTGCCATCGTTGCACTCTACCGTCTGGGTAAATATATCACGCTTCCCGGCATTGATCCTTCAATGCTTGAGAACCTGAGAAACCAGACATCTTCCGGCATCATGGGGCTTCTTGACATGTTCTCCGGCGGAGCCTTCTCACAGGCTTCAATATTTGCACTGGGGATCATGCCTTACATCTCGGCATCAATCGTTGTCCAGTTGCTCGGCATTGTATTCCCTTATTTCCAGAAACTCCAGAAAGAGGGTGAGAGCGGCCGGCGCAAGATGAACCAGTATACAAGATATCTGACTGTGGCGATCCTTGTACTGCAGGCTCCCACTTACCTTGCAAACCTTCACGCAATTCTTCCTCCCGAGGCATTCGTGACAACAGGCTGGTTCTTCAGGGTCTCATCTGTTATAATCCTTACTGCCGGTACCATCTTCGTAATGTGGCTCGGTGAGAGAATAACAGACAAGGGTATTGGCAACGGTATATCACTCATTATAATGGTTGGTATCCTGGCCCGTTTCCCGGTCTCATTCATATTTGAAGCCGGATCACGCATGAACGGTTCAGGCGGTCTGATAGCACTCCTTGTCGAAATTGTGTTCCTCTTCGCCGTTATCCTCGGTTCGGTGCTCCTTGTACAGGGCACGCGGCGCATCCCGGTGCAGTATGCAAGGCGAATCGTAGGTAACAAACAGTACGGTGGTGTAAGACAGTATATACCCCTCAAGGTGAACGCAGCAGGTGTTATGCCAATCATCTTCGCGCAGGCGATAATGATGCTTCCGATCATCTTCGCAGGGTTCAGTGAATCCGGTTCAGGTTTGGTGGTTGCATTCACAAACATGTACGGATTCTGGTATAACCTTGTAACTGCCATTCTCATCATCCTCTTCACATACTTCTACACCGCGGTCACAATCAACCCGGTGCAGATGGCTGAAGACATGAAGAAGAACGGCGGTTTCATACCCGGCATCAAACCGGGACGCAAGACAGTTGAGTTCCTTGATACAATCATGTCAAGGATTACCCTTCCGGGCTCAATCTTCCTTGCACTAATAGCCATTCTCCCCGCATTCGCCGTCAATTTCGGCGTCAGCGGTGAATTTGCACAGTTCTTCGGAGGCACTTCGCTCCTCATTCTTGTGGGTGTTGTGCTTGATACTCTCCAGCAGATCGAAAGTCATCTGCTCATGCGCCACTATGACGGCCTTATGAAGTCAGGCCGTGTGAAGGGCAGGACCGGAGCCGTATCGGCTATGTAATTGATTGACGTTCTTTGATGATCTATATTAAGACGGATGCAGAAGTAGAGTTTCTGAGAGAGAGCAATCAGCTGGTCTCGAAGACACTTGCGGAAGTAGCCGGGCATATCAGACCTGGGGTGACAACCCTCAGGCTTGACGCAATTGCCGAGGAGTTCATTCGTGACCACGGCGCTTTGCCGGCCTTCAAGGGCTATGCCGGTTTCCCGAACACGCTCTGCACATCTGTCAATGACGAAGTGGTCCACGGGATCCCTTCGGGATACACACTCAGGGAGGGCGATATCATTTCGGTTGACTGCGGTGTTATACTGAACGGATGGTACGGTGACAGCGCGTATACCTTCGCCGTCGGCGAGGTGAAGCCTGAGGTCAGGCGCCTGATGGAATACACAAGGGCCTCACTGGAGGCAGGCGTCAGGGAAGCTGTTACCGGAAACCGCATAGGAGATATCTCGCATGCAGTACAGTCCAGGGCTGAGAGCGGAGGTTACTCCGTGGTTCGCACCCTGGTGGGACACGGTATCGGGAAACACCTCCATGAGGGACCCGAAGTTCCGAATTTCGGAAGACGCGGCTCTGGCACAAGACTTGATACAAACCTGGTCATCTGCATAGAACCGATGATCAATATGGGAACCAAAAACACACGCGTCCAGGGTGACGGGTGGACAGTCAGGACAGGTGACGGCAAACCGTCGGCACATTTTGAATACGCTGTTGCGGTCAGAGAGGGGAAACCCGACCTGCTCACAACATATGAATTTATAGAAGAAGCATTAACAAAGAGGTAAGTATATGGCCAAACAACCATCAATAGAGATTGACGGAACGATCATCGAGGCGCTTTCGAACGCGATGTTCAGGGTCAGGCTCGAAAACGGACATATCATCACCGCCCATATCTCCGGCAAAATGAGGATGCATTACATCAAAATCCTCCCCGGTGACAAGGTGAAGGTTGAAATGTCGCCCTATGACCTTACCAAAGGAAGAATAACATTCAGATTTAAATAGAAATAAAATAGTGCGATGAAAGTAAGAGCATCAATAAAAAAACGCTCCGCAGACTGTAAGATAGTCAGGCGTAACGGGCGTCTGTATGTGATAAATAAGAAAAATCCCAAGTTCAAGCAGAGACAGGGATAAATTTGATTAACTTTGCACTTCAAATTTAAAGAGGTATATGGCACGTATTAATGGGGTAGACCTACCAAGGAATAAGCAGGGCGAAGTAGCTCTCACTTATATCTACGGTGTTGGGCGAAGCACTGCACAGAAAGTGCTTGACAGGGCCGGCGTTGACCGCCACATGAAGGTAGAGGAATGGAATGACGATAATATCAATGCTATCCGTCAGATCCTCTCCGAGAATTACAAGCTTGAGGGTGAACTTCGTTCCGAGACCCAGCTTAACATCAAGCGACTGATGGACATCGGTTGCTACCGCGGAATCCGTCACCGTATCGGGCTGCCTGTAAGGGGTCAGAGCACGAAGAACAATGCACGTACCCGCAAGGGACGCAAGAAGACCGTGGCAAACAAGAAAAAAGCTACTAAATAAGTAATATATGGCAAAAAAGACTGGGACATTAAAGAAGAAGGTCGTAAAGGTTGAACCCGTGGGACAGGCTCACGTGCATTCATCATTCAACAATATCATAATCAGCCTCACAAACAGCACCGGGCAGGTCATCTCCTGGGCATCTGCAGGCAAGATGGGTTTCAAGGGTTCAAAGAAGAACACCCCCTATGCTGCTCAGATGGCTTCTGAAGAGTGCACCAAGGTAGCCTATGAACTGGGCCTCCGCAAGGTAAAGGTATATGTCAAGGGACCGGGTTCCGGCCGTGAATCAGCCATCCGTGCCATTTCAAACAGCGGCGTGGAAGTGACCGAGATAATTGACGTCACCCCGATGCCTCACAACGGATGCCGTCCGCCGTCACGCAGAAGGGTTTAACAGGCTCACAACATTATTTCACAAATCGATAAACAGTACATTCAATGGCAAGATATACAGGACCCAGATCAAGAATCGCCAGGAAATTCGGAGAGCCTATTTTCGGCCCTGACAAATACCTCGACAGGAAGAATTTCCCTCCCGGCCAGCACGGTCTGACCAAAAAGAGAAAAAAGACATCTGAATACGGTGTGCAGCTCCGTGAGAAGCAGAAGGTGAAATATACATACGGCCTTCTTGAGCGCCAGTTCCGCAATACATTCGAGAAGGCAGCATCTGCCTCCGGTGTGACCGGCCTTGTGCTCCTCCAGCTCCTGGAGTCACGCCTTGACAACGTGGTATACCGCCTCGGCATCGCCCCCACAAGGGCTGCAGCACGCCAGCTTGTATCACACCGTCATATAACGGTTAACGGCGATGTCGTTAACATCCCTTCATTCCAGCTGCGCCCTGGTGACATCATCGGGGTTCGCGAAAAGTCAAAATCACTCGAAACAATCATCGACTGCCTGGGCGCAAACCGTCGCTCA
The DNA here is from genome assembly GCA_023430725.1 of Bacteroidota bacterium. Taxonomy (GTDB): domain Bacteria; phylum Bacteroidota; class Bacteroidia; order Bacteroidales; family VadinHA17; genus SR-FBR-E99. Next base: position 26,632 of record JAEYZD010000198.1, read on the forward strand.
AAACTGGCATGGCTCGAGTGGGATGACACACAGATGGCCGGAAAATACATGAGTGTTCCCGAACGTTCCGAAATACCGGAAGATGTGAAAGAGCAGCTTATAGTTGAACTATATTCGAAGTAATAAAGTAATAAGATTCATATGGCCATATTAGCATTCCAGAAACCTGATAAAGTAATCTTACTGGAAGCGGACGACCAGTACGGAAAATTCGAATTCCGCCCGCTTGAACCCGGTTATGGCATCACCGTGGGTAATGCCCTCAGGAGAATACTCCTCTCTTCACTGGAAGGATTCGCCATCACTACTATCAAAATAGAGGGCGTAGACCATGAATTCTCAACTATCACGGGCGTGATGGAAGACGTTACCGAGGTCATTCTGAACCTGAAGCAGGTACGCTTCAGGAGAATGGTCGAGGATGTCGATACAGAGAAGATTATGGTCAAGGTCTCCGGACAGGAAGTCTTCAAGGCCGGTGATCTCAACAACTCCCTCAGCAGCTTCGAGGTCCTGAACCCCGAACTCGTCATCTGCCGTATGGAACCTGACGTCAAGCTGCAGATTGAACTCAACATCAGCAAGGGCAGGGGATATGTGACAGCCGAGGAGAACCAGCCTGCAGAGGCTGAATTCGGCCTGATCGCTATTGACTCGATCTTCACCCCGATCCGAAACGTAAAATATTCAATTGAAAACTACAGGGTTGAACAGAAAACTGACTATGAGAAACTGATCCTCGAGATCACCACAGACGGTTCAATTCACCCGAAAGACGCACTCAAGGAGGCAGCCAAGATCCTCATCTACCACTTCATGCTCTTCTCTGAAGACAAGATCACGATTGATTATGAAGACAAGATGGCAAACGAGGAGTTTGATGAGGAAATCCTCCATATGCGCCAGCTGCTGAAAACCAAACTGGTTGACCTTGACCTCTCCGTCAGAGCCCTTAACTGCCTCAAGGCAGCTGAGGTTGAATCACTCGGAGACCTCGTCAAGTTCAATAAGAATGACCTCCTCAAGTTCCGTAACTTCGGCAAGAAGTCACTCACCGAACTCGACGAACTGCTTGAGGCTATGAACCTCTCATTCGGGATGGATGTGGCAAAATACAAACTCGACAAAGATTAATAACAGGTAAGGATAGAGAGAAATGCGACATTTAAATGCTATAAACCACCTTGGAAGAAAAAGCGCCGACAGGAAGGCGATGATGGCCAACCTGGCAACATCACTCATTCTTCACAAGCGTATCACAACCACCACAGCCAAGGCACGCGCGCTCAGAAAATACGTTGAGCCCCTCATAACAAAATCAAAGGAAGACTCAACCCACTCACGCAGGGTGGTGTTCAGCTACCTCGAAAACAAAGAGGCTGTAGCCGAACTTTTCAGGGAAGTGGCTCCGAAGATTGCCACCCGCCCCGGGGGATACACACGCATACTCAAGACAGGAAGTCGCCCCGGCGATTCAGCCGAGATGTGCTTCATCGAACTGGTTGACTTCAACGAGAACATGCTTGCCGCCGAAGGTACAAAAGCCAAGGCAACACGCAGCCGCCGCAGTCCCAGGAAAAAAGCAGCTGAAACCACTGCCGCAGTGAAGGAAAAGCCTGCAAAGGCAGCCGCTGCCGCTGAAGAAAAAGCTCCCGAAGCTGAAGAAACAAAAGAATAGCAGAACATGCTTACATACGGAAGGGATATTGTCTTTATGGCCGTATCCCTTTTTTTCTTATATTGCATTTAATTCAAAAAAATATAAAGTACAATGAGTCAGATAGTTAGTGTTCACGCAAGAGAGATCCTCGATTCGAGGGGCAATCCGACCATCGAGGTCGAAGTAGTTACATCCAGCGGTGCATCGGGCAGGGCTGCAGTTCCTTCCGGCGCTTCAACAGGCGAAAACGAGGCTCTTGAGCTTCGTGACGGAGACAAGACCCGTTACCTGGGCAAAGGTGTCCTCAAGGCAGTGCATAATGTTAACAACGTTATTGCCGAGGATCTTATGGGCATGGATGTCACCAACCAGATTGAAATCGATCAGAAGATGCTTGACCTTGACGGCACTCCCACAAAGAGCACCCTCGGAGCAAACGCCATTCTCGGTGTCTCCCTCGCGTGCGCCAAGGCTGCTGCAGCATACCACGGACTTCCCCTTTACAGGTACATCGGCGGAACCAACGCACGGGTACTCCCTGTTCCGATGATGAACATCATAAACGGCGGTTCACACTCTGACGCCCCCATCGCATTTCAGGAATTCATGATCCGTCCCAAAGGCGCTGCCTCTTTCGCAGAAGGTCTGAGAATGGGAGCAGAGGTGTTCCATTCGCTCAAGAAGGTACTCAAGGAGCGCGGTCTCAGCACAGCAGTAGGTGATGAGGGCGGTTTTGCACCCGCACTCAAGGGTACCGAAGATGCACTCGAAAGCATCATCAAGGCTATCTCTGCAGCCGGTTATAAGCCGGGCAGCGATGTTACAATCGCACTCGACTGTGCAGCCAGCGAATTCTTTGCAGACGGCATCTACAACTACGCCAAGTTCGAAGGCAAGGATGGCAAGAAGCTGACCCCCGCACAGCAGGTTGACTACCTTGCTGAACTCGTTGAGAAATTCCCGATTGACTCAATTGAGGACGGTATGAGCGAGCATGACTGGGAAGGATGGAAACTCCTGACTGACAAGCTCGGATCTAAGATCCAGATTGTAGGAGATGACCTGTTTGTAACCAACGTGCAGTACCTCGAGAAGGGTATCAGCATGGGCTGTGCCAACTCTATCCTCATAAAACTGAACCAGATAGGCACCCTCACCGAGACCCTCAACTGTATTGAGATGGCACACAGGGCCGGTTACACAACAGTAACTTCACACCGCTCAGGTGAAACTGAGGACTCAACAATTGCAGATGTGGCAGTGGCAACAAACTCCGGACAGATCAAGACCGGTTCACTCAGCCGCACTGACCGCATAGCGAAGTATAACCAGTTGCTCCGTATCGAGGAAGAACTGGGTGCCAATGCAGTTTACGGCTGCGAAGGCTGATACTTGTATCCACCTTTGTAAAAACTCCGCCTCCGCGGAGTTTTTATTTTTTATATTTGTACAAATCTGTGTCTTAATGTCGTTTAACGGTCTTGCTCATTTCGCCGCATTTCTTGAGTCCCGCGGCTGGCTGGCACGCATCACGTGCCCGGTTAATCCCGAACTGGAGATAACCGAGATAGCTGACCGCATGGTCAAAAGCGGAGGCAAAGCCCTCCTGTTCGAGAATACCGGCACCGGATTCCCCGTGCTGATAAACGCCTTTGCCTCCGACGAGCGTATGGCGGCAGCCATGGGACGCGCTTCACTTGACGATGCCGGTGAGGAGATCTTTTCCGTTGTGGAGTCGTTGAGCCAGGCAGGCGGTCTGACCGGTAAGCTGATGCGACTGCCCGGCATGCTCAGGCTGCTCACCCTGTCACCCCGGAGGAAGAGCGGAAGGGGAGAATGCCAGGAGGTTGTTGAGCCTGTGGCTGACCTTGGAAGACTCCCGATACTCAAATGCTGGCCGCATGACGGCGGCAGGTTCATTACACTGCCCCTGGTGCACACAAGGCACCCGGGTACCGGAAGACCCAACCTGGGCATGTATCGCATGCAGGTGATGGGCAACGATGTGACAGGGATGCACTGGCACCGCCACAAGACAGGTGCCCGGCACTTTGATGAATGGAAGAAAAAGGGCGGGCGGATGCCCGTCACCGTGACACTGGGAGGTGACCCCGTTTATACTTATGCAGCAACGGCGCCTCTGCCCGAAGATATCAGCGAATACATCCTCGCTGCATTCCTGAGGAAAAAGAAGGTAACACTTGTCAGATGCATAACAAACGACCTCTGGGTGCCGGCTGACTCTGACTTCGTCATTGAAGGCTATGTTGATACTGCCGAGAGCCCTGTCACAGAAGGGCCCTTCGGTGATCATACAGGCTTCTATTCACTTGCCGATCTCTACCCCAGGTTTCATGTCACATGCATCACCCACCGGAAGAATGCCGTCTATCCTGCCACCATAGTCGGGGTGCCCCCGATGGAGGATGCCTGGATGGGAAAGGCCACCGAAAAAATCTTTTTTGCCCCTATCAAGCTGGCCATTGCACCGGAGATACGTGAACTGCATATGCCGGTCTCCGGAGTAGCCCATAACCTGGTGATTGTCAGCATTGACAAGACATATCCGGGCCAGGGCATGAAGGTGCTCAGCGCACTCTTTGGTGCAGGGCAGATGATGCTAAGTAAATATATAATCGTTGTGAGCGGACCGGTACATGTTACTGATTACCATGCTGTAGCGGAGGCGTTCTTTGCAAATGTGAGGCTGGAGACCGATCTTCTGGTTACCCGCGGACCGCTCGATGTTCTCGATCATGCCTCCGACAGGTTCAGCATGGGAGGCAAGCTGGGCATTGACGCCACCGTGAAGCTTGCAGAGGAGCGTACTGCTGAATATCATTCGGTCCCTCTGCTGCTTCTCAGCGGAGAGGAGGTCACCGGCGGGGCCATCACCGGAATGCAGACCCTTGCAGGTTATGCGTTGCCTGTCGCTGTGCTGACAGTCAGAAAACCGCCTGAAGGACTTGACATGCATCGTCTGGCAGCCGCACTGCCTGCTCCGCTCACAGCACCTGGCACCATAGTAATTGCGGTTGATGAAGGCGCTGATGCAGATGATCCGGCCATGCTTACATGGCTGGTGACCGGCAACAGCGATCCGGCCCGTGATCTGTACCACCTGAAGAACGGGGCTATCTTTATTGATGCCACCTCAAAGACCCGGTCACTGCCGGTCTTCCCCAGGGACTGGCCAAATGTTGTCTGCTCTTCCCCTGAGACAATCAGCCTGGTAGACAGAAGGTGGAATGAATATGGCCTGGGCCCGTTGGTTGAATCACCGTCTCTGAGACTTCTGCCACTCCTGAAACCGGGGGAAGCTTCTGTTGAGACAGCAAAGGCCACAGCCGGGTGAGCAGCCTGATGCCATCAGCGCTGTCTGCTGCCATGGCAGAAGGACTGAGAGACAATCCGGTCATCAACTATGCCATAGCCGTATTCATCGTTGTGGCCCTGATTTACCTTGCCGTTCTTCAGTTCTGGGTACTTCTTCGGACAAGAAAGCACCTGTCGGAGATGAAGAGCGCCTACAGGGAGATTGAAATACAGCGGTCAGAGCTCCAGCTTCGGAACAAGGACCTGACTGACAGCCTCAATTATGCCCGCAGGATACAGGCGGCATTGCTCCCGTCGGAGCACCACATCCGGAGAATTTTTCCCGACTATTTTATCTATTACCGGCCGAAGCATATAGTAAGCGGCGACTTTTACTGGTTCAGTGAGCGCGATGACAAGTATTTCATCGCGGCAGCCGACTGCACCGGCCATGGTGTCCCCGGCGCTCTGATGTCGATGATCGGGCTGGAGCTCATTCACAAGATTATAAACGATATGAAGGTGGATGACAGTGACCAGGTGCTGCTCACAATGAACCGCGAGCTCGAATCTGCCTTCTTCAAGGAGGAGAGTGGCAAACCGATCATTAAGGACGGCATCGAAATGAGCATCTGCATAATAGACAAGAAAACCAGGGTGATGGAGTTCTCCGGGGCGTTCCTGCCGGTATATATTGTGCGTGATGACAAGCTCATTGAGATCAAGGGCGACAAGAAAAATGTGGTGCAGTCATTTGCAATGGTATCATTCAACCGCAGCACATTCACACTTCAGGAGGGTGATCTTCTTTATCTCTTCTCTGACGGGTATGCCGATCAGTTCGGAGGTCCGGAGAACAAAAAGTTCATGTACCGCCGCCTGAGACATATACTGCTGACCATCAGCAAATACCCTCTGCCTGATCAGCAGCGTATCCTTGACGAGACTATCGATTCATGGATGGAGGGCCATGACCAGATTGATGATATGATGATTCTGGGTGTCAGACCTTTCTGACGGGCGGCTCCGGCAAATCCTTCTGAACCGTGTCAGTGGCCGCCCGGGCCTGACAGTCCGGATCCGGAGGCTGTCGCCGAAACCCAGTCTATTTTCCTGATCAGATCAGCGCAGTAATCTTTTCTATCAGGACATCCGGCTCAATCGGCTTGCTGATGTAGTCATCCATCCCCACGGCTAGGCACTGTTCCCTGTCGCCCAGCATTGCATTTGCGGTTATTGCAATGATAGGGATGTGGCCCCGGGTGCTCATCTCCAGGTTACGGATCTTCTCTGCAGCCACCAGCCCGTTCATCACAGGCATCTGCACATCCATAAGTATCATGTCATATCTGGCAGTCCCGAACATATCCAGCGCCTCCTTGCCGTTGCGGGCAATCTCGAGCCTTTTTACCAGCGGCTCAAGCATCAGCTGAGTGATACGCTGATTGATCGGATTGTCTTCAACAAGCAGAATATTGAGGTCTTTCATCTCCTTCCTTCCCTTTTCAGGCTGCATTCCCTTTATGAGTGTGCTGGCGGCTGCAGGCTGGTTAAGTTTTTCAGCCTTGCGCATATTGATATGGAATACGAACCATGATCCGGCACCGGTGGTGGATTCCTGCCAGGTTCCTCCGCTGTCGCGTATCAGTCTGCCTGCCAGAGGCCATGGCTGACGGCCCTCGCCGATGAACACAACGGGGTTGTTGGATGAAAGGGTGAACTCTACTTTATGTTCTCCTTCCCTTACGCCGGCTTCCCTGGCCTGAATCTTGATCGAAACCTTGCCGGAGGTGCCTGAGATGGCAGCACTCAGAAGATCTATGAGTATCTGCTTCAGGATGATTGGGTCACCGCTGTATTCCCCGGCTCCCTCACCGCGGTCATCGTAGATCACCACGCTCTGTTCATGCCGCTTGTTCAGCTTCATCAGCCCGATGGTGTCCTGAATGATAGGCCCGAGCCTGAATCGGATCTCTCCCCTGCGCTCGAAGGTTATGTTTCCGGCCGTCTCCATTGTGAGCTCATTGACAACATCCACCATTGAACCGGTTGATGCAGTGAAGGTCTCGACAAGTTCCTGCTGCTTTGGTGATGTCGTTGTCTCGCTGAGCATGTTTCCCAGAAGGACGAGGTTGTTGAGCGGCTCCCTTATCTTGTGCGAGAAGGAGTTTATCACCTCCTCGTTTTTCTCTGCTATGTCTGCCAGCTCCCTGAGAATATTTCTGCTGTCGGATATCAGCCTCCGAAGTTCCGATATCGCCACCGCCAGGGGAATCAGAGCCATGGCACCGGCCACATAAGGCACATAGACCAGGCCCGAAAGAGCTGTCACCAGCGCAATAATGACAAGCAGAAGCGCCAGTGCCACAGGCATGAGTATCCGGTCACGTGTCCTCCGGGTCATCAGATCCGAATGCGGAATCGGGGAGGGTTTTGTTCTGTTCGGCATAATATGAGCGCAGTAGATTTACGTCACTCAAATATACATCAATTTCAATAAAGATAAAGTGAGGGCTGGCTACAGTACCTATAAAAGATTATTTTTGCCTTACGGTATAATTTTTGAAGTGAATCTGAAAAAGAGTGTGATGAAAAAGGCAGCATTGACACTGATCCTTGCCCTTGCAGCAGCAGGGATGGCCCGGGCACAGCTGGGGGATACTCTTGTTCAGTATACTCCTGACTTCAAGTTCCGGGACGGGATTTACCTTAACTTCGACATGGTTAAGACGAACAGCCCCATTCCAAAGGCAAAACTGTTTACTTCGGTTGATTACAATGACAAGGACTTCTTTGACCAGGTGATCTCCTCAGAAAAGATCTACTTCTATGACAACCTGGGTGTAAGGAAGGAGATTGAGAAGGACAACATCTGGGGCTTTGCACGCAACGGTGTGCTTTATGCCAAAGTACAGGGAAACTTTAACCGCATCACCTTCTTCGGATCAATAATTCATTTTGTGGCTGACGTAACAACCCAGTCGGGATATAACCAGTACGGTTACTATGATCCGTACTATTCACCGTACAGGTCGCTCTATTCCCCCTATTACTACAGCCCTTACTCATCGCGGTACTATGACCCGTATTACAGCGGATACCCTTACCGGAACCCAGCACGCACCGATCTGAAGATGTTCATGATTGATTTCGAGACGGGCAAGACGTACGAGTACAACCTTGAGAACCTCGAGTTAATGCTGATGAGGGACCCGGAACTGTACGAGGAGTTTGTCTCGATGCGCAACAAGAACCAGAAAAAGATGATGTTCGTATACCTCAGAAAATTCAATGAAAGAAACCCGGTCCTTCTTCCTTCTGCAAAGTAACAGGCTCCTTTGGATCCTTTTACTGACTCTCGTTCCTCTCTTTGTCCCAGCCACGGCACTGTCCCAGGAGAGGCCATGGCCCACCCCTGATGATGCAGCAAGGTTTCTGAAGTCAGTTACATGTGTTGTCAGGGAAGATGACCCTTTCTCCTTTTATAATGCTGAGATCAGGGATGCAGTAGACAAGTACTGGAAGGTCACCTCTGTAAAATATATCTCTGGTGAGGAGTTCAATGTGATGCGAAATGATCCGTCATATTCCTTCCTGGTTCTTACAATGACCAACTTCAGCAATGACAAATCAGGTTCGATATATGATTTCCTGAATCTTGTGCAGGGAGCTGAAGTGGATGAGCTGGACCAGCTTCCGGAGTTCTGCGCCATACCGCTCTGTTTCTCAGGAGCCCCGGAGGAGGAGTACAGTTACAAGCTGGGCCTCATTATAAGGTTTATGGAATATCATGCTGAGCTGGTGATGAAAAATCCGTCCACAACGGCTCTGCGGTATCTCAAATACTATAACAAGAATGTTCCTGAGATAAGAAACAAAACGATTTTTTTTTTTTATGATTAGGTGTCAACTGAGATCTACACCCTTGAAAGGATAGCTGTTCACTACCCCTACAAGGTGAGGATAGTTGATGAGGCTGAGATAATCCGCGCCATTGAGGAGAAGGATAAGGATGTGCTGATAGTTCACAAGGTAGGACCTGACGGTGTCAAACAGACCGGTACATGCATGAAGACGCTTATCGGTACCGATGATGCAGTGATGTATTACTATGACAGTCATATGGTTGACAGCAGGAATGCCAACGGTCTTCTCATAAGTGACCTTAAGAGACTGGCACGCTTCTGACGATGCAGCATTTCACCGAATAAACCGTCTTTAAGAAAAAAAGCAATGGAAGAGATGAAACCCTACACCCAGTCAGAGCGTGATTGGTCAATGTTCTGCCATCTGTCTGCATTCGCAGGCTTCTTTTTCCCCTTTGGCGGGATTATCGGTCCGCTGATTTGCTGGGTATCCAGGAAGGATGAATCCGAATGGGTCAACCTGAACGGCAAGGCCTCACTGAACTTCCAGATCTCGATGCTGCTTTACACGATATTGCTCATTCCGCTGTGCTTCATCATTGTTGGGATACCCCTTCTGGTGTCCCTCGGGATACTCGAAGTGATATGCGTCATTGTTGCCAGCATCAGGGCCGCAAAGGGCGAAGTGTTCAAATACCCGATCTCAATTCCGTTCATACAATAGATATTCCGTCATCGTGATATTGTTGCGGCAGGTCTCAGACCTGTCGCTCCGTCATATTAATGCAGGATCTGCATCCTTGTCCTGATTTATGGCTCCCCTGCAGTCCGGCTCCTCGCTATCCCGACATACTATGTCGGGAATTGACGCTCGGCCCCCATTTTTTCATATTTTTGTCGGGAAATCAATCCTGACATGTCCCAGAAACCTTCCATACCAAAGGGCACGCGCGACTTCTCTCCCGCTGAGATGCTTCGCCGAAACCATATTTTCGGCATAATCCGCAAAAACTTTTCGCTCTGCGGGTACCTCCCCATTGAGACACCTGCAATGGAGAACCTCTCCACACTGCTGGGTAAATATGGAGAGGAGGGTGACAGGCTCATCTTCAGGATCCTCAACTCGGGTAATTTTCTTGCGGATGTTGCGCCGGATACGCTCTCACGGGCTGATACCCCTGCTATTACTCAGAAAATCAGCGAAAAGGGGCTCAGGTATGACCTTACAGTCCCTTTCGCCCGTTACGTTGTGCAGCACCGCGACGAGATCACTTTTCCCTTTCGCAGGTACCAGATACAGCCTGTCTGGAGGGCTGACAAGCCTCAGAAGGGGAGATACAGGGAATTTTTTCAGTGCGATGTGGACGTGATTGGCAGTGACTCACTCCTCAACGAAGCCGAGCTGGTTCAGATTGTTGATCGGGTGTTTACTGATCTGAACATCAATATTATAGTTAAGATCAACAACCGTAAGATCCTTGCCGGAATTGCAGAGATTGCAGGTGCGGCCGACAAGATCACCGACATTACTGTTGCAATTGACAAGCTCGAGAAGATCGGCAGTGACGGGGTGAGGCAGGAGCTGCTGCAACGGGGCATTGATTCTGATGCAATTGCCAGGCTGGAGCCGGTATTGAATCTGAGCGGGTCAGCCGGGGAGAAGCTCAGTGAGCTGAAAAATGTGATGGCTGCCTCGGCAATCGGGCTGAACGGTATCGGTGAGATGGAGGAGTTGATGGGTTACCTGGAGCTTCAGCCGCTGCGCTGCACAGTTGAGCTTGATCTATCCCTTGCTCGCGGACTGAACTACTACACAGGCACAATCATTGAGGTCAAGGCTGCCGACCTTCCTTTCGGAAGCATCTGTGGCGGCGGGAGGTACGATGACCTGACCGGTATCTTCGGCCTTCCCGGAGTATCAGGGGTGGGCGTCTCCTTCGGGGCGGACAGGATCTATGACGTCATGCTGCAGCTCAGTCTTTTCCCTGAGCAGACAGGCTCTTCCACGGAAGTGCTTGTAATAAACTTCGGGAAGGAGGAACTGCCATCACTGATGAAAATTGCCGGGTCACTCCGGGAGGCCGGCATAGCTGCCGAGCTCTACCCCGAGGCTGTGAAGCTCAAAAAGCAGTTCTCATATGCTGATGCAAGGATGATCCCCTTTGTGGTCATTGCCGGCAGCAACGAGCTTGCAGCCGGTCAGGCCACAGTTAAGAATATGAAGACAGGAGAACAGACAGCTGTTTCACTCTCTGCACTCCCGTCATTCATCAGGGAGAGTTAACTCCCCGGTGTTGCCGGCCTGACCTCCTCGGCCACGCATGCCGGGCTGACCGGGCTGACCGGTACCCTGCCGGCGCTGGTTGAGCTCGCGAAGCAATTGCTGTTTATACTGGTTCTCAACCTGGTACAGACGGATAATCTTCCCGGGAGGCAGTACCGCCTTAAGGCTCTCATTGAAGGATACAACCATTGCAGCCTCGTCGGAAAAGGTCTTGGCCAGCCTGTCAGCCGTTGACGCTAGTTCAGCTTCACTCATGTTTGCCTCATTCTGCGCAGCGTACCGCATAGTTGAGAGACGGTCGGCAAGCAGCCTGTTCTTCCTTGCAGAGTAGTCATTGTAGATTGGCCAGAATTTTTCAGCCTCTGCAGGCGTCAGATCGAGGTTCTTCGTAAAGAAAGCGATCTTGTAGGCCGTAAGCTTCTCCCCGTCAGGCTGCATTGCCCCCTGACCGTAGCCCTGTCCCTGGACTATCATGGCCCCAAAACCTGTCATCACCAGGATAATCAATGTAAAAATCAGTTTCTTCATCTTTGTTTTATAACAGTTCATAAATATCATTGAGATCAATATCCTCCGTCATCAGGTATTCTATGATGGCTTCTGATGAGATTTCCTCTTCAGTCATCACTCCGGGTTCTGATTCTGTCGCTGTCACTGTCCCTGTCACGAACAGCTCACTTTCAAGGGTGTAGGCATCAAGCTCCTCAAACGCCAGGTCGGCGTAAAGGCTGGCGCCTGGCTCATAACCTTCAGCGGAGCCGCCGGTTGTCACAAGCCTGACCACAGCGGCTGCAAGAACTGCAAATCCCAGGATGGCGGCAGCCAGTGAAAAGAATGGCTTCATGCTGATGATCCGCGCCTTTCCCGGAACCGTAGCCGCGGAAAGCTGTCTGGCACCGGGTGACTTCATATGCACTGTACCCGGCAATTCTCCTTTATCCTGCGCTTCCACGGTTCCGTCCCCGGACTCCGCCTCCCTGATGGCATCCATGGTTCGGTCAGCCAGCGATTCGAAGTAGCCGTCCGGCACCCTGAAGGGATTCTCCTTTTTTATTTCATCATTGAGTTTCATGACATTTATTTGATGCCCTGTTGAGGCATAGGTTTAATCATCCCTTAAAAATTGCTCAATCTTTTTCACTGCATGATGATACGATGCTTTCAGAGCCCCCACCGAGGTGCCTGTCATGCTGCTCATATCCTCATATGACATTTCATCAAAGTATTTCATATTGAATACAATGCGTTGCTTCTCAGGAAGCCCCATAATTGCATTCTGCAGCTTCACCTGCGCGGCGTCGCCGTCAAACCAGCTGCTTCCTTCAGCAGAATCTGAAAGAATAGCTTCCACATCATCAAGAGATACGCTGCTCTGCCGCTCCCTCTTCCTGATCAGCGTCAGGGCTTCATTGGTGGCTATTGACCAGAGCCAGGTAAGCAGCGAGCTGTCAAATCGGAAGGAGCCTATCTTTCGCCATGCGTTTATGAATGTGTTCTGGAGTGCGTCATCGGTGTCATCATGTGTGATGACCAGCCGTCGGATGTGCCAGTAGAGCTTTGAGCTGTAAGTATCAATTATCATCCGGAACGCCTTTTCGGCATCCGTGGCAAGAGCAGCCCTGATATCATCCTCGGTGAAATGTGACATTGACCTTTCCGGCAGTGTTTGTCAGTCAGACGCCAGAAGGCGTCCATGGTTTAATCTCCTCAACCCAAAATTAACAAAAAGTGCATGACACACTGTCCGTACGCCTGCCGATAGCCTCTTTTTGGTAACTTTGCAGCAACATAAAAATGAGACATGCCATTGAAATGCGGAATTATCGGGATCACCAGTGTTGGAAAAACCACAATATTCAACTGTATATCCAACACCAGGGGTGAGACCAACACCTACGGAACGGGTGTCAAGGCCAACCTAGGGGTTATACAGGTGCCTGACAGACGGCTTTATGAACTGGAAAAGTTCCAGCCCACCGAACGTATTGTACATACTACCGTTGATATCGTTGATATCCCCGGGCTGGTGAAAGGCCAGGGTGACAGCTCCGGTGCCCGCCTGCTGGGCGAGATCCGGAACACTGACGCACTGATACATGTGCTTCGATGCTTTGACGATGACAACCTGCCTCATATTGACGGGTCGGTCAACCCTGTCAGGGACCTCGAGAATGTGGAATTTGAGCTGCAGGTGAAGGACCTCGAGTCGGTGGAAAAGAAGATCCAGCGTCTGGAGCGGGCTGCAAAGACCGGTGACAAGGATGCAAAGCACGGCATAGAAGTTCTGACTGAATACAAGAATCATCTTGAGAGTTTTCAGAATGCCTCCTCGCTTGAGCTCAAGCCGGAGGATAAGAAATATGTCGACGATATCTTCCTCCTGACAATGAAGCCCGTACTTTATGTCTGCAACGTTGACGAAGCTTCTGCCACAGGCGGCAATGCATATGTAAATGTCGTCAGGGAGTTCCTCTCAGCCAGGGGGTCAGAACCCCTTGTGATTGCCGGCGCCCTCGAGGCGGAGATAGCCAACCTCACCGAGGAGGCTGACAGGCTGGAGTTCCTGGAAGCAGCGGGGCTGACTGAGCCGGGGGTCAACAAGCTTGTAAGGGCAGCATACGAGATGCTTAACCTGCAGGCTTTCTTTACTGTAGGGCCGAAGGAGATACGCGCATGGACAATCACAGCGGGTATGACTGCACCCCAGGCTGCCGGAGTCATTCACTCGGACCTCGAGAGGGGATTCATCAGGGCTGAGGTGATGAAGTACGCAGACTTCATCAGGCTTGGATCGGAGCATGCATGCCGTGAGGCCGGCAAGTTGTTTATTGAAGGGAAAAGCTACGTTGTGGATGACGGTGACATACTGCACATCAGGTTCAACGTATAACATATAAGGTGAGAATCCTCCTTGTCATACCTGCACTCCTGCTCCTCCTGTGGGGGCCGTACGGTTACGGGCAGCGCCCGGCAGGTGATGACATCAGGGAGGCGGTCAGGCTCCGCGGCCAGGCTGAGGTTGAGATAGGCTACCCTGGTTTTGATGCAATGACCCGCCTCGGCTCGCGGTTCCCGGTCTCATCGTGTGACGGCGTAACCGCCAGGCTCTGTCTCTCGCAGCGCGATACGGAGGAGTTCATCGCCGCAGGCATCCCTTACAAACTCATTATACCTGAATCACACAAGGCATTTTACACGGCCTCATCCGTCGCCGAGGCGATGCTGTGGCAGTCGTACCCCACCTGGAAGCACTATGACACTATCATGCACAAGATCGCAGAGCGATGGCCGGAGGTGGTCCGTCTTGACACAATAGGCCTAAGTATCATGGGCAGGGCAGTGCTGGCACTGAAGATCTCGGACAACCCCGGACTCGATGAGCCGGAGCCGGCCGTCATGCTCAGCGCCTCCATCCACGGCGATGAGACTGCCGGGTTCATCATGCTGATGAGGCTTGCCGAATACCTTGCAGCCGGCAGCGGCGGCGGCGGGCTGGCGTCTGAGCTTGTCCCGGGACTGGAGATATGGATCAACCCGCTGGCCAATCCTGACGGCATGTACCGCAACAGTGACACAATGACCTCGCCGGTCAGGGCCAACAGCCTGGGCTACGACCTGAACCGCAACTTCCCTGACCCGGCGGCCAGCCCGCCGCCGCTGCAGAAAGAGACTGCTGACATGATGAACTTCATGAAGAAAATCAGGCCCGCACTCTCAATCAACCTTCACGGAGGCGCCGAGGTGGTCAACTACCCGTGGGACAGGTGGACACGCCTCCACCCTGATGATGAATGGTTCAATTCAGTCAGCAGACGCTATGCCGATACCGTCCACCTGCATGCCCCAACCGGCTATATGACATTCCTCGACAACGGCGTCACCCGTGGCTGGCAGTGGTATCTGATCACAGGAGGACGACAGGATTATGTTACCTACAGCCTCGGCGGCCGGGAGGTGACTGTGGAGATGGATGATATAAAAATGACTCCGGGTTCAAACCTGGAGGCCATGTGGGAGTGGAACCACCGCTCCCTGCTCCGTTATATCGCAGAGGCTATGACAGGTGTTCAGGGCACCGTGACTGACGCAGAGAGCGGTGATCCGCTCAGCGCCAGGATCTTTATTGCCGGTCATGATTCTGACTCATCGCATGTCATGTCCGACACCCTCCACGGTGCATATTGCCGGCTTCTGCCACCCGGCATCTGGAGCCTCGAATTCACATGCCCCGGCTATGAACCATACTTGCTCACAGCTGACCTGACAGCCTTCAACCCGCTGCTGATAAGGAATATCACCCTGCAGAAGAGCTCTGACCTGTACCCTGATCCCCCGGAGAACGGTCTGCTGATATGGCCGAATCCCTCCGGCGGCAATGTCAGCCTGCTGCCTCCCGAAGAAGTCGCAGGCGATGTTACAATCACCCTCTCTACCTCTTCCGGAGCTGTCGTCAACCGCTTCCGCACAACTGCCGCTCCAGGTATACCTGTTATTCATGACTTCGGGCCGCTCGCCCCCGGACTTTACATAATAACAGTCAGAAAGGAGCCCATCGGGCCCATGGTAAGAGGCAAAGCGATAATCACACGGTTGATAACCGAATAGCCTCTGGTGATATCTTTTCCCGGCCGGGTTG
This sequence comes from Bacteroidota bacterium, assembly GCA_023430725.1. GTDB lineage: Bacteria > Bacteroidota > Bacteroidia > Bacteroidales > VadinHA17 > SR-FBR-E99. Next base: position 42,393 of record JAEYZD010000198.1, read on the forward strand.
CGGATAAACCCAAAACTGATATTTTTGGGACTTATTTATCTGAATTTTTTACTGACATGAAACGGCTATTTACAATACTATATCTTCTTGTTGTAACATTATCATTATCAGCACAATCAGCTTACATTCCCCCTGACAGGCCGAAGCTTGTGATCGGGATCGTTGTCGAGCAGCTCCGCTATGATCAGCTTGAGCGCATATGGGACATTCTGCCTGACAACGGACTCAAGCGGATGGTCAACGAGGGAACCTACTACCGCAATGCCTCCATTGATTACCTCTCCACGCAGGCAGCGCCGGGTCTTGCCACAATATCAACAGGCGCCTCCCCTTCGGCACATGGTATCACCTCAGACTCATGGTTCCATCCTTTCAACAACGAGATGGTCTACTGTGTGCAGGATCCCAACGCAAGCCCGGTTGGCGGCAGCTTTGAAACAGGGCTCTTTTCTCCGGTCAACCTGTTGTCGTCTAGTTTCTCAGATGAGCTTCAGATGGCCAGTTGCGGAGGATCGAAGGTTTATGGCATAGGTGTCCGCGAGATGGCGGCCATTATCACGGCAGGCCATTCTGCTGACGGTGCCTTCTGGTATGACGACCGCACCGGTACCTGGATGTCAAGCACGTACTACACGAAGATGCTTCCTCCGTGGCTGATGGATATGAATGCAATGCTGCTTCCCGGTCAGTTTCTCAACCAGCCCTGGCAACCGCTGATGGACCCGGCGACATACCCCGGCTGTCAGCCTGACTCAAGCTCACTTGAGAGAGGTTTTGACGGTCAGACATGGTTTCCGTATGACCTCAAGGCTATGTCAACCAAAGGCAAGCTGATCAATGTAACAAGGGACTATTCACTCCTTCGCGAGACCCCTTTTGCAGATGACTTCACAACGGAACTTGCCCTGAGGCTCATAGACAACGAACAGCTGGGGCAAGATGATATCACTGATTTTCTTGCGATTACATATTCATCTACCGACTATATCGGTCATCGCTTCGGACCTTCCTCAGTGGAGGCTTCCGATGCCCTTGTAAGGCTTGACAGAAACATCTCGAAACTGCTTGAGAGAATTGACAAGTCTCTTGGGAAAAAGAATGTCCTGGTCTATCTTGTATCAGCTCACGGCGTCTCTGAGATTCCTGCCGTGCTGGAACAGAGCAGGGTCCCGTCAGGTTACTTCAAGCTTAACCAGTCGCTGCAGCTGTTGCGCAGCTATCTCAATGCAATCTACGGACAGGGCGACTGGGTGAGAGGTTTCTTTGACAGTCAGATTTTTCTTAACCGTGCCCTGATCGAGGATGCCAAGATTGATCTTGAGGAGATGCAGAAGAGGGTGGCCAGGTTCATGGTGCAGTTCTCGGGCATCGGGGCTGCCGTTCCCACTTCGGCCTTCGAGATGAGTGATTTCGCCGGAGGTCTTCTCCGTAAGATGAGCAACAACTACAGCCAGCAGCGCTCAGGCGACGTAATGATAGCCATGAATCCCGGATGGGTTGAGAAAACGGACAATGTAACAGGCCATAATTCACCATGGGAATATGACAGCCATGTTCCCCTGATCTGGTTTGGGTGGACTGCCAGCAAGTCATCAGTAACCCGGAGCGTCAGCACAAGGGATATTGCAACCACACTGTCGGTGCTGTGCCGTGTGCCGCTGCCCAATGCATCAAGCGGCGATCCGCTGCACGAACTGTTCAGGTAAACCGGCACCCGGCCGATGCAATGCCGGCCGCAGGGCACATGGCGCCTCCCCGGTGAAAGTTCAGAAATACGTGTGCTAAATAACTGTTGTGCGGTCATTGAACCGGTCGCGCACCTTGCATGCCTCTTTAATCAGTGACGGATCCTGTTCGCAGCCGTTCCCTATTACAACCATGTCGGCTCCTGCCTCAAACGCCTGCTCAATCTTGTCTGCCGTGTCAAGGCCTCCACCCGTAATCAGAGGTACTGTTATCTCCGCGCTTACCGCCCTGATCATTGACGGACTGACCGGTCTTGCGGCGCCGCTGCCACCCTCAAGGTAGATTGCTTTCATACCCAGCATCTCACCAGCGAGGGCCGTTGCCACGGCAATGTCGTTCTTGCCTCCGGGGATTGGGGAGGTATGGCTCATATATTCAACGGAGGTATCACCTCCGCAATCAATCAGCATATATCCCACCGGTAGCACGCTTTCTCTCCTGCCGCTGAGGAGAGGAGCTGCAATTACGTGATTGCCAATAAGAAGCTCGGGGTTTCTCCCGCTGATCATTGAAAGGAGGAAGACAGCATCAGCCACGTCAGTAAGCTGTGTGAGGTTTCCAGGGAAGAGCACCACGGGGATGGAAGAGAGCTGCTTCAGCCTCCTGATTACACCCTCAACCGGTACACTCGTAAGGCTTCCTCCTGCAAGAAACAGGTCAACACCGGCTTCTGCGGCATAACGCACCGCCACTGAGAGAGCCTCCTCACCGGCGCGGTCAGGGTCTATCAGCTGGGCAACAAGCTTCCTCTTTCTCCAGGGGATATCAACTCTCATGCTTCTTCTTTGTCCAGACAATTGTGTAGTTGTCATAACGCGAGTAGAAGAGAGTGAACCGGTCATCGATCCTCTCGTTGCTTACTGATCCCTTTATCTCTCCCGACTCCTTCACATCGAAGGGCTCAATCGTAATATCGTTTACAATGTTTATTCCCTCCTTGTCGCAGATCTTATATATAGCCTCCTTTGCACACCAGTGGATGTAGAGATGATAGGTGCGGTCAGCCCACCGTTTGGTGATCTTCTCCCTTTTGTTCAGGAATTTGGAGGCAAAGGCATTAATATTCACCCTCATGTACTCAAGGTCGATTCCAACCCGCTCGTCGCGGCTGATCAGTATGGCTGTCAGCTTGTTGGAGTGGGTGATGCTGATAAAGTGCGAGCCGTCCTTAATGAAGGGCTTGTTATTCTTATTGTAGACTATCCGTGCCTCACGGTCCAGCATCTCGGCAAGCAGCGCCCTGACACTCAGGAACTCCATCTTCCGTGAGTTGCTGCGGAAGACCTCGTATCTTTTCAGATCCTCAGGGCCCATCTCCACCATGGTAAGCAGGGTGTCGAGGTCCTCTTCGATCTTCCAGACGCCGATAACAGTCTCCTTGTTCAGATAGTGCTTGGTGATGCAGCCCATGGTTTAATTCCAGTTCAGCGTCTCGATGAGGTGAATGATGTCTTCCCTGATGAATTTTATCACCGGCATGAGCGAATCCTCATTGGGCTGGGCCATGAAGTAGAGTGAGCCTCTCAGGTAATGGCTGGTGCTGTCGGTGACGAAGAACTGAACCGCCGATGCGGTGTTTCCCTTCAGGTCATATAGAATGCCGTACACCTTCAGTGAATCATCTGCCCACAGTTTCTCCTCGATGGCTTCGGCCCTGATTGTATGCTTGTATGCCATCTCCCGTGTGAGTTCAGTCAGGGTGGCCAGGTTATCACGAATGTCGAAATATGTAAGGTGGAGGCTTGCCTTCATTGACGGAAATTCGATATCCATCCAGCAGGTGTCCGAAGCAGCAGCCGGCCGAAGGTTGATCCTTGCGTATTCGGGGTACTCTATTGTGTAGGAGCAAGGGGTTTCGTACTGAACATACTTCTTCTCAGGAAGGTCTATCCTGAAATAGCCAGCCGGCCTGGGTACGGGCGTTTGCCCGCAGCCTGCAAGCAGCAATGCACATGCCGCCGCCATGGCAGCAAATATGATTCTCATGCGTTCTCCCCTTGTTTTTCAGCGGTGATCTCTCTGATCCGCCTGTTTTCTATCGACTCAATAGTAAACTTAAATCCGCCTGCCGAAATTGTCCTCCCCTTTACGGGAATCTCTTCCAGCAACTCCAGCAGCAGTCCTGCCAGCGTTTCGGATTCGCCCCGCACCTCCTCGAAGGGGTCATCTTCAATCCCGGTAATCCTGTAAAAGTCATTCAGCAGTATCTTTCCTTCAAAAATCCATCTTCCCGGTCCTGTCTCCCTGAAGAGAGGCACCTCCTCATCGGTCTCATCGGTAATCTCGCCCACTATCTCCTCCAGGACATCCTCGAGGGTCACCAGTCCGCTTGTGCCGCCGTATTCATCGACCACAATGGCCATATGTATCTTCTTGGTCTGGAACTCCTTGAGGAGCTCGCTGATCTTCTTTGTTTCGGGCACCACATATGCAGGCCTGATGAGTGTCTGCCACCTGAAGTTGTCAGGTTTGCCAAGATGCGGCAGCAGGTCCTTGACAAAGAGGATCCCCTTTACATTGTCAAAAGTGCCGGAATATACCGGTATTCGCGAGAAGCCTGACTCAACCACCTCCTGTATGATTGTATGGAAACCCTTGCTGATGTCAAGAGCCGTCACGTCCATGCGCGGGCACATTATTGCACTTGTGTTTGTGTTGCCGAAGCGAACGACACCCTTGAGTATATCCTTCTCGTCCTTGATCCCTGAAGAGGTGAGGTCCAGTGCTGCCGACAGGTCGTCGATGCTGAGCGAAGCATCCCTGGATCTGGGCCTTCGTTTTACGAAGAAGGAGGAGTAGGAGAGGAGCGAGGCAAGGGGTTTGAGCAGGCCGGATGTGAATGTCAGTGCCGGGGCCATCATGAGGGCAAACTTCAGCTGGCTTCGCGCTGCGAGAACCTTTGGAATGATCTCGCAGAACAGCAGAAGGATGAATGTGATCACAACCACCTCGATGATGAATGAGAGGATGGGGTTGTTGCTCAGGTCGAAGAGCCTGGAACTGATAAAGGCGGCGAGGATGATGATTGCAATATTGACAATGTTGTTTGCCACCAGGATTGTGCTCAGCAGCCGGTCAGGCTTTGCGAGCAGTCTAAGCGCGGTTGCAGGTCTCTTGCCCTTGCGGTGCTGAAGCTCCTCCATGTCGTTGGGAGTGAGCGAAAAATAGGCTACTTCAGACCCGGAGATGAAGGCTGATGCTATGATGAGCAGCGCCAGGAAGACAATTTCTGTCACCAGTGCAAAAGGTGATCCTGTCATTGCGACCTGTGCAACTGAGCCTGTGAACAGACCTGCGAGCAACGTATCCAAAACCGGGTAATTTGGTTAGCTAAAAGGGCAGGTCATCAGCTGCATCGTGCGAGGTAAGGTCCTCACCCGGGCCCTCGCCCGGAAGGGGAGAGGAATTCTGTGACGGTGCGGAATAACCCTGACCGCTGTTCTGGTAGCCCTGGCCTCCGCCCTGCGCACCCTGCTGGTGCCCGGTTCCCTGCTGATTCTGTCCGTCAGGCTTGCGGCCAAGCAGCTGTATCATATCTGCCTCAATTTCAACGATGTACTTCTTATTGCCATCGCGGTCATCATAGGATCTGTACCGCAGCTTGCCCTCGACGAGTATCTGGGAGCCCTTGCGGATGTAGTTTTCTGAAAGCTCGGCAAGCCGTCTCCAGGCAACAATATTGTGCCACTCTGTCTGGGTGACTTTTTCGCCTCCCCTGGGTGTATAGGTTTCGCTTGTTGCCAGGGAAAATGAGGCCTTGATATTGCTCTCGAAACGCCGGATCTCCGGATCCTTGCCGACGTTGCCCACAAGAATTACTTTATTGAATGACATAGCTTTATGATAATTTTCACCTTATTGAAGGATGTAAAGTTACGAAAAAATTTTGTGTAAGACTCCGGGCACTGTTTCTCAGTGGCTCTTGGGTTGCCCCGGGAGGGTGTCAGGAGGGGCTGTTGGCCCTTATATATTTTATAGGTATCAAAAAATCAGGATATTCGCTCTGAAAAAAAAACCTTATCACCTGATATTGATAAATAATATTTTATATTTGCACATTGAAAAAACAGAACATCAAAATAATTTGTTGAATTAAAAATTCTTGCAACATGACAAAAGCAGACATTGTTAACGAAATTGCCAAGAACACCGGAATTGAGAAAGTGACCGTTCAGAAGACCGTTGAGGCATTCATGGAATCAGTAAAGGACTCGATGGTTGCCGGCAATAATGTTTATCTCAGGGGATTTGGCAGCTTCATCGTGAAGAAGCGTGCGAAGAAGACAGCCAGGAACATTTCAAAGAACACTACGATTATCATTCCTGCACACAATATTCCGGCATTCAAACCTGCCAAGACTTTCATAACCAAGGTTAAATCACACGTTAAGAAGTAACAGCATGCCAAGCGGTAAAAAGAGAAAAAGGCATAAGATGGCGACCCACAAACGCAAGAAGCGTTTGCGGAAAGACAGGCATAAGAAGAAGAAATAGCATCAATGCATAGTCTGTAGCTCTTACACCTAACCTAAAGATCCTCTGATCTTTAGGTTAGTTGCATTATAAAAAAGACTATCGGCTAATAACCAAAATCCGGAATGTGAATAAGGATCTAATAATCAGCGTAAATGATGCTGAGATATCCATCGCACTACTGGAGGATAAGCAGCTTGTCGAGCTCAACAAGGAAAAGCGGAATGTAAAATTCTCAGTCGGCGACATTTACCTGGGGAAGGTAAAGAAGATCATGCCGGGGCTGAATGCGGCGTTCATTAACGTCGGTTTCGAAAAGGATGCTTTCCTGCACTATCTTGACCTGGGCGCTCAGTTCAGGTCATTGCATCGCTACTACCAGCTGGCCACACAGAACAAGGCCAGGATGACACCGGTCTCAAAGTTCAAGCCTGAGCCGGACATCGATAAGGATGGAAAAATAGCGGATGTACTTACTGCAGGACAGACGGTTATCGTTCAGATAACCAAGGAACCGATCTCAACAAAGGGACCAAGGCTCGCCTCCGAGGTGAGCATCGCAGGGCGAAACCTCGTCCTGATGCCATTCGGAGACAAGGTCTCTGTCTCATCGAAGATAGAGAATGCTGACGAACGAAACCGCCTTAAGCTCCTGATACAAAGCATTAAACCCAAAAACTACGGTGTGATTGTACGTACCGTGGCTGAGGGCAAAAAGGTTGCAGCCCTTGATGCTGAACTGAAGGAACTTATCAACCGATGGGAAACAGCCCTCTCGGCAGTGCATCGCGACGTTAAACAGCCGCGCCTGCTGGTGGGGGAGATGAACCGCACGACAACAATCCTCCGGGATATACTCAGTACCGACTTCAACAGCATCATCGTGGATGATGAGGTGATAGGCGGCGAAGTGAAAAGTTACATCAGGGAAATTGCCCCTGAGAAGGAAAAGATAGTTAAGGTTTACAAGGACCAGGTACCTCTCTTTGACCATTACGGGGTCAGCAGGCAGGTCAAGGGGCTCTTCGGCCGCACAATATCATTCAGGGGCGGTTCATACCTTATCATCGAGCATACTGAAGCACTGCACGTGGTAGACGTCAACAGCGGCAACAGGTCAAAAACAGGCTCTGACCAGGAGTCAAATGCATTGTCAGTCAATCTTGAGGCCGCCAGGGAGATAGCCCGGCAGCTGCGCCTCAGGGATATGGGCGGCATAATCGTGATCGACTTCATTGATTTGCAGTCGAATGAAAACCGCCAGGCTCTTCATGACAGGATGAAAGAGCTGATGAGTGCAGACAGAGCCAAGCATAACATATTACCGCTCAGTAAATTCGGGCTGATGCAGATCACCCGTCAGAGGGTGCGCCCCGAGATGACAATCGTCACCGACGAGAAATGTCCGGTCTGCAGGGGCGAGGGCAAGACGGCCCCGGCAATACTGCTTACCGACGAGATGGAACGCACACTCACCTCTATCCTGGAGAAGGTGATGACACGGAAATTCATTCTCCGCACTCATCCCTTTGTTGCAGCCTACCTCAGGGAAGGTCTGATAACCAGGATAAGCCGGATTAACCGTAAGCACGACGTCAGCATCAAGGTACAGGCAATCGAGTCATTCCACTTCCTGCAGTACGAATTTACTGACAGGCAGGGTAACGAGATTGATCTCACCTGATCTTCCTGTTTCAGATCATATTGTGCATACATATGCGTAACGGCAGGTCTCAGACCTGCCGTTACCTGCATATACCCGTATATCGTTTATAAATGGATGACCCGTCCGGAGCCGGTCCGTGTAAGACTCACTTCGGGATCACCGAGAAGGTAAATGTTGCCGCTGCCGCTGATGACAGCCTCAAGATCATCCTCCACGGTGGCATAGACTGACCCGGATCCGGACAGTGTCATCCGGGCCGCAGAAGAGGCGAAATACCTCGAGAAGACCGAACCTGATCCGGAGACCACGTACCTGCTGCTTGCGGCGTCACCACCTGTCACAGTCAGGTCCCCTGATCCTGAGAGTGTGGCTTTCATGGTGGTGGCGGTGACATCATCGGTCATTACGTTGCCGGAACCGGACATCACAAGTGAGACCTCCGTGCCTGTCAGAGTGCCGGCTGTTATGTCACCAGAGCCGCTGTTGACAATTATGACGTCTGAACCGGTCAGAGGTCCTGACATGAAGTCGCCTGATCCCGAGTTGACAATCTCACTGATGGCAGGTGCCGTTACAGTCACAACCGGGTGCCTTGTATAATTAAGGCAGTGTGTTCCCCTGACAGTGCTGATCTCAAGCGCTCCGGCCCTTATTTCTGTCTCTATGTACGGCAGTATATTGCTCTCTGCCTCCACCGTGATGCTGTATTCATCGCCCCGGATATAGTTGACGTGGAAGGATGTTTCATTGGCGATAGCCGTGAAGGGTACAGCCTCACGTGTTTCAGTCTCAACCATCCCGTTGCCGTCAATGCAGTCGACGAACAGGGTGCATGCGGATAGTGTTGCGGAAAATGCCATGATGGCAAAAACAATCTTTTTCATCTTTCTGTGCTTTTACTGTTCCTCAGTAAGGACACTGAAAAAACTTATCAGTTGCATGCCATGCAAAAAAATTACTTCTGCAGTATGCGTATCTCTCCCCGTGTAGCGTCAATTCTTATTGTCGGGAGCGAGGCACTGCTGCCTGTGGTGACCCTGGTAACGAAGAGTTTGTCCTGGGCACTGAGCTCGGTACGTTCAGGCTCAGGGGTGACACCGGGCAGGGAGACGAAGGCATTGGCATGCCGTATCTCAAGATCATAGACCGATCTCTCCTCAAGAGTCAGGTCCAGGTCAGCATATGACGATCTTACATCGATCAGCCTGAAGCTGCGCCGGATATTCTCGAAGGAGAGGTTCCCGTACTTGACCGACATGCTGAGTTCGCCGGCAAGATGATCTGCTATAATGTCGCTGAAATAGCTTGTACCTGTCAGAACCTCTACGGTCCCGAAGTGAAGGTCATCACGCTTGGAGTCGAGGTCTACCTTACCGCAGGCATCAATCCAGGCCTTCGAGGAGACCGATTCCAGCCTTATGTTACCTGTCTCCCTGGTTCTCAGTTCACTGAAGGAGAGAGTCACTTTCCCTTCCCTGATGTTCCTGACGTTGGCCTTGCTGAATGTGAGCTCAAGCATCTGCGCATTGCCTACTGCAGATGCGTCCAGGTTGCCGTTGGACAGTTTCAGCGCAAGCACCGGCACCTCGTCCCCGATGTATACATCTCCGTAGCTGTTTGTTATACGCAGTTCCGATTCCGGCGGGCACTCAACAAAATAGTCGATCTTCATCCGCGAGTCGAAGTTGATGAGGTTCTTTGTCAGCCCCTTGAAGCTCTCGAAGAGTGGTGTTATCCCTTTTCTGAATGTTGTGACACCCCTCACTGTCTCCCCGGTCATCGAGATGCTGACATCAACAT
>JAEYZD010000213.1 GCA_023430725.1 Bacteroidota bacterium
AGTAGGGGTCACAGGAGACGTTACAGACGAGGCAGACAACTGCGACACATCGCTTAATGCCATCTTCACCGATGCAGTGGCATCAGGCACCTGCGAAGGAGAAGAGATCATCACCAGGACATGGACATTGACCGACGACTGTGGTAATCTGACAACACACATCCAGGTCATTACAGTAAGAGATACCATCTCCCCGACGTTCACGGTCCCTGCAGACATTACCATCTACAAGGATGCAACCTGCACATATGATGCAACAGTAGGGGTCACCGGAGATGTTACAGACGAGGCAGACAACTGCGACACATCACTGAATGCAATCTTCACCGATGCAGTGGCATCAGGCACCTGCGAAGGAGAAGAGATCATCACCAGGACATGGACACTGACTGACGACTGCGGCAATACCACAACTCATATCCAGATCATCACAGTAAGAGATACAATCGCTCCAACCTTTACTGTCCCTGCAGACATCACCATTTACAAAGATGCAACATGCGGATATGATGCAAACGTCACAATAACCGGCGATGTTACGGATGAAGCAGACAACTGCGACACATCACTGAATGCAATCTTCACCGATGCAGTGGCAGCAGGCTCATGCGAAGGAGAAGAGATCATCACCAGGACATGGACCCTTACAGACGACTGCGGTAATATCACAACCCACATCCAGATCATCACAGTAAGAGATACGATCTCACCGACGTTCACAGTCCCTGCCGACATAACTATATACAAGGATGCAACATGCACTTATGACGCAACAATAGGGGTCACAGGAGATGTAATGGATGAAGCAGACAACTGCGACACATCACTGAATGCCGTCTTCACCGATGCAGTGGCAGCAGGCGCCTGCGAAGGAGAAGAGATCATCACCAGGACATGGACACTGACCGACGACTGTGGCAACCTGACGACACACATCCAGGTCATCACTGTCAGAGACACAATCTCTCCGACGTTCACAGTCCCTGCAGACATCACCATTTACAAAGATGCAACCTGCACTTATGACGCTGATGTAACAATAACCGGTGATGTAACAGATGAGGCAGACAACTGCGACACTTCGCTGGATGCCATCTTCACCGACGCAGTTGCAGCAGGCTCATGTGAAGGAGAAGAGATCATTACAAGGACATGGACACTGACTGACGACTGCGGCAACCAGACAACTCACATCCAGGTCATCACAGTAAGAGATACTATCTCCCCGACCTTTACGGTACCTGCGGACATCACAATCTGCCGTGACATTACCGGAGCATATGACAGGGATGTCACAAATACCGGAGATGTAACCGACGAAGCTGATAACTGTGATACATCGCTTGATGCACTCTATTCGGATTCAGATGCCGAAATGGGAACTGTTGAAGCTGTCGGCTTCATCAGAAGAGAGTGGACCCTTACAGACGACTGCGGCAATACAACAATACAATACCAGACCATCTGGGTACAACCTGTCCCCCGCATTTCAGTAACAATTCCGGATACACTCTTCTGCAACGGATCAACGGTTGACTTTGCAATTGACTCACTGGTAATATCCAGGGGAGAGGTAATGTACGATCTTGATGTGACCTACCCTGCCGGTATCAGTGGCACCCTGACAAACGGACAGCGACAGATCGCAAATATATCCGACCTGCTGACAAACACTACGAATAGCTATCAGACGGTTACCTACCGCTTCAGACCCTATATTCAGGGCAAACCCGGCGACCCGACCTGCCATGACGGCGCAGAAGTGACACTGGTTGTACATGTTGAACCGACTGCCAGAGTAAATCTGACACTTGCAGATGACGAACTCTGCAATGGCGAAAGCGTAAATATCCAGATAGCCAGCCCAACCACCTCATTCAACGGTATTGAATTCAACGTCAACGCCCTGAATGACTTTTCGGAGATAACCGGCTACACTGACAGAACCGGACTGGCACTGTCCGATCTGATCACCGAAGCCCTCTCCAACAGCGGCGACACGGCACGTATCGTTACCTATATTGTAACCCCGGCAACTCTTGATGTAAACGGAAATCAGAAGTGCTTCGGAATAAATGATACGGTAAGAGTCTGGGTTAACCCGACTCCAAGAGCCACACCGCTCAACAACACAACACATATCTGCTACGGAGGCACTACAGACATTCAGCTTCTCTCACCAACAGTTATGAGTTCGGGCATACGTGAGTTTAACTATACAATCTCAGCCACTGCCCCGACAACCGTAGTTGACGGTAACAGAACCCCTGTCAACAGTGTTCCGCTCGGCACTCACCTGCAGTTCCCCTATACCAACGAGAGTGACACAATGCAGTCAGTATACTTCCGGATCACCCCGAAAGTTACAGGTCCTGGCTGTCCTTATGGTCCTCCGGTAATATCAGAGGTGAAGGTACACGCCCACCCGCTGCAATCACTTGAGATACTCGATTCTATTACATGTGACGGCGGTCAGGACGGAGCCCTTGAGATCATTCATGCCCGCGGTATTGACTCGATGTGGGTTGCATGGACAGGCCCCGACTATTGGGAGGATGAAGGTTACAATATGTTCATTGTGGATGAACGCAGCCAGGGTTATTATACTGCCACAGTAACCGACAGCCTGGGTTGTTCAAGTTCAACATGGCTGAACCTGATTGAGCCCAATACCGAGGTGTCGTTCTACTTCGACCAGTACATCTCATGCCCGGGTGCCGAAGATGCAAGAATGGCAATTGCCCTCACCGAAGGACAGGCTCCGCCTTACTATTATAATCTGATATGGAATTATACAGACACAGTATACCAGGGACCTATGGTTCTGAGTCACTTCCTTTACCTTGACAACCTGAAACCCGGAGACTATCTGCTTTCAGTGGAAGACGGAAACGGTTGCAAGGAGGAGCTGTTACTCTCTCTCTATGACGCTCCCGTTACCTCGGTGAAATTCGAAAAGTCCGATTATGCCGGGAATAATATCTCATGTGAAGGTTATAATGACGGTTCAGTAACGGTCGCCAGCATCGAAAGCTGGTACCTGGCAGGCACTGATACAGTCTTCGTTACCACAAGGGCTCCCTACACCTATGAGTGGACTGCCTCAGATGGAGGCGCCATCACCGGCAGCAACACTGACAGCCTGCTTGTAAATATTCCGGCAGGGACCTATACGCTCACAGTCAGGGACAGGCTTGGATGCGCGTTCCAGTTCCCTGTTGTTATGACAGAGCCTGACGGCATTGATCTGCTGGATGAGGATATCTCCCTGAGTGCTGACGGCATTCACCAGGTTTCATGTTATGACGGAGCCGACGGGTTTATAGCTCTTCAGTTCGACGGAGGAACGGGCGCCTACAGTTACGCATGGACCGGACCGGACGGATACACGGCAAACACGACCTCTATTACCGGCTTGGGTGCGGGAACATATAATCTTACAGTCACAGATGCAAGCCTGTGTCACCGTGAATACACCTATACCCTGGATGAACCGGATTCTTTAAGCATCAGCATATTAACCACACACACCCCTGATAACGCGTTCAATATTGGCTGCCATGGCGGTGACGGTACTATTGACATCACCGTGACCGGCGGAAGCGGCCCGGGAACATACTCCTACACATGGACCATGGCTGAAGATCCTTCATGGACCAGCAGCCTTGATGACCTTACAGTCAAGGCCGGCAACTATTTGCTGCAGGTCACGGACATCAACGGGTGCACCAGCAACAGACCCGTTGAGATAACCCAGCCTGATTCGCTGAGCCTCACGCTAAGCATATCTGAAATTACCTGTCTTACGGCACCTGCATATAATGACGGAGCAATTGATCTGACTGTAACCGGAGGGAAATCGCCATACACATTCTCCTGGACCGGTCCTTCAGGCTTTACCTCAGGTCTTGAAGATATCAGCACACTGTCAGAAGGCCAATACTCCTTAACTGTTACAGATAGTTACGGCTGCATAATCACAGCAGATACACTACTGACCATGCCGGCACCCATAACACTTGAGAGCCGTCTCTCTGACTACAACGGATTCAGCGTCAGCTGTCTCGGCAGAACCGACGGATGGATCAGAGTGATACCTCAGACAGGTATTGCACCGTATGAATATGCATGGAGCGGACCGTCAGGATTCAGCGCTACAGCGACGGATTCAATTTACGCCCTCAGGGAAGGCACCTATACTGTGACAGTGACAGACTTGAATATGTGCTCAATAACACAGAATTTCACCCTCGCTTCTCCCGGAGAGCTGAGCATGGCACTTAACCTCGGATTAAGCAACGGCGGCAGTTACAGCATCAATTGTGCAGGGGCTTCAACAGGAACTGCTACCGTCACGGCCGTCAACGCTGCCGGATCAACCAGCTATCTGTGGTCTGACGGCCAGTCCGGAGCTGCCAGGACTAACCTGCCTGCAGGACTGCATGAGGTGATACTCACTGATGCCAACGGTTGTGTTGCTGACACTTCATTCATTCTCACACAGCCCGACTCTCTCCGGATCAATTTCAGCATGATCTCGCCATACTGTCCTGAAAGCAATGACGGAAGCATCTTTGCAGGCGTAACAGGCGGAGAGGGTGCATACACCTTCACCTGGAATAACGGCCAGACAACACAGGAAGCAACCGGACTGGTCAGTGGCCTCTATATCGTCGAAGCACAGGACTTCAACGGATGCCAGCTGTCAGATTCACTGAAACTCATGGCACTGAATGACATTTGTGTGGGAATTCCCAATGCCTTCTCACCTGACGGCGATGGAATCAATGAATTCTGGAACATCACAAGGATAGCATTCTTCAGCGATGCCGAGGTTATAATAATGAACAGGTGGGGCGAGATAGTATGGAAATCAGACAAGGGATATACTGAACCGTGGGACGGCCGTGCCTCCAACGGAAAAGCACTGCCGATGGATTCATACCATTACGCCATCGATCTGCATAACGGAGAAAAACCCATCGTCGGTCACGTGACCATCATAAGATAGGGAATGAACAGAAACAAAGGAGCATTTAAGGTGAAAAGAGGATTGTTACTCACGGCGGCATTTTTAATATCAGCTGGGCTCACCGCCCAGCAGCTGCCCATTTACAGTCAGTATCTGTTCAACAAATACCTGATCAACCCGGCTGTTGCCGGAGCCGACGGTTACACGAGCCTCAATCTCACCACAAGGCAGCAGTGGACCGGTTACCAGGGCGCCCCGCAGACTTACTCAATCAGCTTTAACGGAAGGCTTCTGAAACAGAAATACAACATCCGGGAAAATATTTTCAGTCAGAAAACATTCAAACCCCGCACCGAGGGCCGGGTCGGGTTCGGGGGTACGGTCTTCTCAGACATCAACGGGCTTGTAAGAAAGACCGGATTCTCCACCTCGTATGCATATCACATCTGGCTTCAGGGGGGCACACAGCTCTCCCTGGGCCTCGCATTTACAGGCTATCACTACAAGATTGACCAGCGTCAGATACAGTTCGAGGACCCTGATGAGCCCTGGCTGAACACTGACTTCCGGAAAGGGATCTTTGTCCCTGACTTTAACTTCGGAGCCTATCTTCTCAACCGGAAATTTGCCGTCGGCTTTTCAGCACATGAACTGATGGAGGGATTCATCAGGGCAGGCAGCCAGGCTTACCGGGACCTGAAGATTCAGAGGACTTATTACCTGTTCGGCAACTATGACATTGAACCTGACAACAAAAACCTGATTCAGCCATCGGTATTGATCAAGATGTCCGAGCAGCTCAGGCCACAGGCCGACATTGGTGTCAGCTATTCGTATGACAACAGGCTCTGGCTGGGCACTACATTCAGGACCGGAAGCGCAGTCATAGCCAACGTGGGAGTGAGGAGAGACAGGCTCTACTTCGGGTACTCGGTTGATTTCACCCTCAATTCAATCCAGAGATCGACTTTTGGCTCACATGAATTCATTCTGGCGACCCGCTTCGGTGATACCCCGAGGAAGTACCGCTGGCTCGACAGATACTAGGAATCCTTTTTTGACAGTACGTACACAAGTGAACTGGCACTATCCCTGCGAAAAAGGCTTCGCAGAGCGATGACGACGCCGGTGAGAACGCCTCTTGCCAGTGGCATCCCTTTGCCGTCATTCCTGTAACTGAGCGATGAGATATAGAACAGATCCAGTGGCAGGGCCGAAGTGCTTTCACACACGAATCCCTGTTTAACTGCAAATTGCCTGAAGGCATCAGGGGTGAAATGCCACAGGTGTCTGGGTACATCCAGTGCCGCCCACATTTTCCCGAACCACTCTGCATCAGCTGACGCGAAGTTAGGCAGTGCAATGATGCACCTGCCGTCATCCTTCAGGATACGCTTTACTTCGCCCATCCACCTGGCGGGATCATAGAGGTGCTCGAGAACGTGCCAGAATGTGATGCAGTCGGCATACGCCGATGGCACTTCACCCACCTGCTGCGGCCCTATCGCCCTTATCCCGAACCTCTCAACAGAGTAATTTCTGGCATGTTCGCTGAGCTCTATGCCCGTCAACTGCCACCCCCGCTTCTGCATGAAGGCAGCGAAATACCCGGTCCCGCTGCCGATGTCAATCATGACTCCGGAGCTCTTTCCCACAGCAGAATCAACCAGTTCTCCCTTGCGTTTCAGCATGAATCCCCGGGCAATGTGATAAATCCGGTCTGCAAGGCTTTGCTTATTGTCGGTGTGCGAGATGTATTCATCCGACGCGTAGTACTTTCCCGCCTCCTCTTCAGCAGGCGGGTCCGCTGTCCATCCCATACCACAGGCGGTGCATCGCCTTATAAGGAACTCACGTCCGCTTACAAGGTGATCCTTCGCCCTGAATAGGTCAGAGGTAGTTGTGGCCTGGCAGGCAGGGCAGACTGACATATCAGGCATTACTGCGTCCGGGTTTTAGAAAGGCCAGGACAGACATAAGAAGAAGGGCCAGCAGCAGGACCGATCCTGCCAGCGACACCTTGTTGCCTGTTCTATATGATTCAGGTTCAAAGCTGAATGTCACGGTATGGCTTCCGGCTGGGATCGTCATGCCTCTCAGGACATAGTTAGCCTTGAAATGTTCGGCAGGATTACCGTCAATAGATGCCTTCCAGCCGTATTTGTAGTAGATTTCCGAGAAGATGGCCACTCTTTCGGAGGATAGCTCAGTCTTATAGGTAAGCAGGTTTGGTTCATACGAGGTGAGCCAGATTGTGTCACCGGGTGTTGCCTGCATCTCAGTGACCGGAATCTGCTCCGCAAACCTCCTGTCAACAACAGCCACCTCGGCCGGGTTAATGGATTTGACAGCTTCCAGCTCTGCGTCAGCGTTTTCGACCAGGGTGACCCGGTTAACAAGCCATGCATTTCCTGCCGCATGCCTGTTTAGTAACGGTGACGAACCTGGATCAAGGATTATGTATCTTGTATTCAACATATTGAGTGTGCCAAGACTGCCAAGCACCCCTTCAGCCTCCTCCATGCTCGATGCACTTCTGAGACTCGTTATCAGGGAGTTTATGTCGTCCGTCAGGCTTGTTTCAATCAGTTCCTGGTATCTCTTCATCTTCGCTCCGCTGTAGCCGCCGATTGACTGATGGTGAAATGAGGTTGAGGCATCGTTGAAGACTGACACTGTAAGGTTAAGCACCCTGAATTCCCCTTCGTCGCTGAGAATCTCCTTATCGGCCGCAGAGGATGCGAACGAGTTGGAAGCGGCTCTTTTTGTCTCAAAATTTGAACTTCCGAGATACCTTGCATCTACCGGCACCTGGTCAATCAGGAAGAGGGCAGTGAGTCCCAGCAACGCATATGCAGGCTTGATTTTGTACTTCAGGTAGAACCATATCAGCGCAGCTCCACCGGCAATAAAGATGACTGATCTGAGCGCATCGGCGCGAAGCATCGCCTTCCTGTCTGCTGCCATTGCATCCTTGATCCATGCTGCCGACTCAGGCAGGGAACTTTCATCAGGTCTCAGGAATGATCCCGCCAGTCCCGGTATCAGGAGAAAGATGAAAGCCAGTCCTCCGGTGATCAGCGCAGCCAGCAGAACCGATCTGGCAGCCTTCTCCCTGTTTACGGTCCCTTCAGAGATCGCCCTGAGCGCCAGTACTCCCATCAATGGCACAAGTACTCCAGCCATGACCAGGGTCATGGATACCGCCCTGAACTTGTCGTATCCCGGGAAGAAATCAATGAAGAGAGATGTCAGCGGCATCAGGTTCTTACCCCAGGAAAGCAGCAGTGACAGTACGGCGGCAGTGAGTATCCACCATTTTTCCCGACCTTTTATGATAAACAGGCCAAGTACGAACAGGAACAGTATAACTGCTCCGAAATATACCGGGCCGCTTGTGCTGGGTTGATTGCCCCAGTACCTGAACAGCTGACCCTGTGCCTGCCCCATGTTGTTTTTCCGAAGCGCCGTCACTGTCTCGGAATCGCTGTCGAACGGAGCCGTGGCTCCTCCTTTAAGATTCGGAATCAGGAAGGTAAACGACTCCCCGATTCCATAGCTCCACTGTGTAATATATTCAGGGTCAAGACCTTTCTGGTTAGTTCCCGCAGCTGCGGTCAGCTCGCTCTTGCCCCGGGTGGACTCTTTGCTGTACTCCCAGGTAGAGTAGAGCGAAGCGAAGTTGACGCTGAATGCTATCAGCGCAGCTCCCACCAGCACCCCGAAGCTCTTCAGGAATGAAGGAACAGCCTTTGTTTTTATCGCATTGACCAGCTCGAAGATTCCGAAGACAAGGACGATCATCCCTGTATAATACGTTATCTGGAAATGGTTCGCCATTATCTGCATCGCCAGGAAAAGGGCAAAGAGTGATGCGCCGGCCAGCAGATTCTTACGGAAAGCGTAAACCACCGAGCCAAGCACAGGGGCCATATATGCCATGGCATAGGCCTTTGTGTTGTGCCCCGCGGAGAGGCTGACAAACAGGTACGACGAGAAGCCGTATGCAATGGCCCCGGCCATCGCCAACCACGGGTTAACCCTGAAGAATAGCAGCATTATATAGAATCCGAGCATCGACAGAAACAGCGCGGCCACGGGTGTCTTGTACAATTTCAGGAAGTTGTCGAGGTGTTTGAACAGGTTTCCCGGATACTTTACAGAGATCAGATAAGCCGGCATTCCGCTGAACATAGAGTTCGTCCACAGCGGCTCCTTGCCGTATTTGTCACGGTAGTCGCTTATCTCCTTTGACGATCCCTCATAAACCTTCGTGTCATGGGCATTGATCTTTCTTCCTTCAAGCACCGGGAAGAAGTAGGCGAAGGAGACCACAGTGAATAAAAGCACGGCAATAAGATGCGGCAGGGCTGATTTGAGCATACTCGGTTTCATCGGGATGGCGTTATTCGGGATAAACAGGGTTTGATATCATCCGACAAAAATACACCAACTGATCCTTAAATCAAATGAGTATATTATTATACATTTGCCGGAGCACGATCGTAAGATGGGCATAGTTCAGAAGCAGACGATACGCGGGACTGCATGGTCCTACCTTGGTGCCCTCCTCGGGTTTGTCAATATCATACTTCTTTCGCCGAAGATCTTTACAACCGGAGAGATAGGCGTAGTCCAGCTCTTACTGTCGTTTGCCACCATGCTGGCACAGTTCTCCAGTCTCGGATTCACAAACGTAATCAACAGGCTTTTCCCCTGGTTCAGGGAGGGCAGGGGCAGGCATCACGGTTTCCTGGGTCTCTCACTGGTGATTACGATGGCCGGTTTTATTGCGGCCCTCGTATTCCTGAAATTCTATGGGCCGCACTTCACCGAGGCCAACATGGAGCGTTCACCTCTTATAGCGGAATATTCTCTCTATCTCCCCGCGCTTCTGCTGATAACCATGCTGTTCAATCTCCTTGACAACTACAATAAGGTGCTTTATGATGCAGTACTTGGCACTTTTCTCCGGGAGTTTCTTTTCAGGGTGTTCAACCTGGGACTCATCGGCCTCTTCTGGGCGGGCATAATCGATTTCAACGGCTATGTTTTCGGGTATGTGGTCTCGCAGGGCATACCTCTGATAATCATCTTTATAAGCCTTCTAATAAGGGGTGAAATCTCGCTCAAGCTTGAGCCTGGCTTCATCACGCCGCAGCTGAAGCGCGAGATTATCATCCTGTCACTGTTCGGGATTCTGACCGGTATCAGCACGGTGACCCTGACCACCCTCGACAAGCTCTTTGTGAACACCTACCTCGGCGAGGCCGAAGTGGGGATATACTCCATTGCCTCATATTTTGCGGTACTGATCCTGCTCCCCGGACGGTCGGTTTCCAAGATCTCGATCCCCTTTCTGGCCGAGGCCTGGAAGAAGAATGACCAGCACACAATCAGGGACATGTATGTCCGGAGCAGCATCAGCCAGTATGCAGTGGGGCTCCTTATATTTGCCGGGCTACTTGTCAATCTTGGCAACATATTCCGGTTGCTGCCGGAGGAATATACCGGCAGCGCTGCAGTAATTATCCTTATCAGCTTCGGCAACCTGGTCAGCGGTTCTGCCGGTGTCAACGGGGTGGTGCTTGCAACATCGTCATTATACAGGTTTCAGACCTGGCTGATGTTCATCCTGATTGCCCTGTTCGTTGTCACAAGTGTCATTTTCATACCGCTGTGGGGGATCACAGGGGCTGCGCTTGCCTCAATGACATCAAATATAATCTACAGCATGCTCGGGGTGGTGCTTGCCGGCAGAAGGTTCGGCATCTGGCCCTACAGCACTCAACACCTGAAAATAACCCTTCTGGGAATTGTGGCTATGACAGCCGGGTATCTCATTCCGCAGATTTCCCTTGTCCCTGATATCCTGCTGCGAAGCCTTCTTGTAACAGTGATTTTTGTTGCCGGTGTATGGTATTGGAGACTCTCGGATGACCTGACAGGGGTTGCTGATACAATGGTTGAAAGGTTCAGGAAGAAGTTTCAGGGAGAAGGTTGACTCCTGATTGTTTGTCCGGGATGTGAGCCGTCAGCAGTACCCGGACTTTCAACTCTCACGCAAACCAGAGCCAGCTACAGTCTGTTCAGAATCTCTCCCAGCTTGACAGCCAGTGCCCTGCGCGAATATTCGAGGTGATGGCCGCTTCGCTTCACGGTCTTTCCGTCAGCCACCCTCAAAATGAAATCCCTTATTTTCTGAACCTCGTCGTATCCGAAGATTCCCTGGTAACCGCATAGCGACAGCAGACGAGCGGCATCGCCGTCTGAAGGACCGAGGAAAAGTATCGGCTTTTCCGTTGCCAGGTATTCAAAAATCTTCCCGGTTAGGATGGATCTGTTAGATTTATGGTCAGGGATGATCAGCAGCAGCATGCTTGAATTCATCATGTGCCGGATTGCTTCAGGGTGTTCACAGTAACTTATGAATTCGGTATTGATATCTTCTTTGCCTGCCGTGAAGAGCACCCGCACCTCATCGGGAACTGACCCTACAAACCTCAGAACAGGTGGCTTGCCGTTGATCCTGATGTCTCTGACTGCATCAATGAAACCCCGGACAGGGTATCCGGGAGAAAGGGTTCCCGTATAGGTTATTGTGAACCTCTCTGGCATTGTGGCCTCTAAACCCTGGAAATCCTCCTCGTCAAATCCGTTGGGCAGGACATCGGTTTTCTCCTCAATACCGGTGGCTTTTTCAGCGAAGGAAGAGGCAAGTGTCTGGCCAACTGTAATGATCCTGTCAGCCTTCATCAGCACTCTCTTTTCAAGGCGCCTGTCCAGCATCCTTGCCGGCATTGATGGCCGGAACATGTCATAGTAGTAGATTTCCGTCCAGGGGTCCCTGAGGTCTGCAACCCACTTCAGTTGTGGAAACCGGCGCTTCAGTCTCAGCCCGATCAGCTGTGTCGAGTGTGGCGGACTGGTTGTAATGATGTGGCTGATGTTCTGGCTCCGCATAAGTTCACAGGCCTTGCTGAAGGCAAAACTGTTCCATCCCTTGCGGGGGTCAGGGATGAAAAAGTTGCCCCTGATGAAGCGGCTGATGGCGCTTTTTATCCCCTTGCCCTTTCCGGATGCGAAGCCTGCATGCGGGATTTTCGACTGGTCCCTGTTGTAAAGTGCAAAATAGTTGAGTGCCTTTGTGCGGTGGACCTCCACATCCAGCGGTACCTCGCCGAAGAGAGACGGGTCCTGGAACGGGTAGGCGGCATACTCCGGGAATACAGTCAGAACCACGGGGAACCATCCTGAGGAGGGGAGGTATTTCGTAAACTTGAGCCAGCGCTGCACTCCGGCCCCTCCGCTGGGGGGCCAGTAGTAGGTGATGATCAGAACCTTTGCCGGCCCGGACCTCATCTTACAGTCTTTTCAGTTGTTCCTGCATGCTGACCTTGTCAGCGATTATGGCTCTCAGCTGAGACAGAGGCACACGCTCCTGCAGCATTGAGTCACGGTACCTGATTGTAACGGTTTCGTCCTGTACAGTCTGGTAGTCAATTGTAATGCAATAGGGTGTTCCTATCGCGTCCTGGCGACGGTAGCGTTTTCCGATCGAATCCTTCTCGTCATACTGGCAGTTGAAATCGAACTTCAGGTCATTGATGATCCTGCGCGATATGTCCGGCAGGCCGTCCTTGCGTACCAGCGGCAACACCGCGAGCTTCACCGGTGCAAGCACTGACGGCAGACGTAAAACAACCCTGCTGTCCGGCGTGCCGTCTTCCTTTGTAAGGTCTTCCTCGTAGTACGAAGCAGCAATAACCTGGAGGAACATGCGGTCAACGCCTATCGAGGTCTCGATCACATACGGGATGTAGGACTCATTCATCTCCGGGTCAAAATACTGCATCTTCTTACCGCTGTACTGCTGGTGTTGCTTCAGGTCGAAGTCGGTACGCGAGTGAATCCCTTCAACCTCCTTAAAGCCGAACGGGAAACGGTACTCAATGTCAGCTGCTGCATTTGCATAATGGGCAAGCTTGTCATGATCATGGAAGCGGTAGTTATCGTCACCGAATCCAAGGGCTTTGTGCCACTTCATCCTGGCCTCCTTCCACTGGCTGAACCACTCCAGCTCGGTGCCCGGTTTTACGAAGAACTGCATCTCCATCTGTTCAAACTCCCGCATGCGGAAGATGAACTGCCGTGCAACGATCTCATTCCTGAAAGCCTTTCCTATCTGCGCTATCCCGAAGGGGAGCTTCATGCGGCCTGTCTTCTGGACGTTGAGGAAGTTGACAAAGATGCCCTGTGCCGTTTCAGGACGCAGGTAGATCTTCATCGCACCGTCAGAGGTAGACCCTATTTCAGTGGCAAACATCAGGTTGAACTGCCTCACCTCGGTCCAGTTACTGGTACCTGACACCGGGCAGACAATTGCATTGTCAACTATTATCTGCCTCAGTTCGGCAAGGTCCGGGCCTGCCATTGCGGCAACAAACCTGCCGTGAAGGGCATCGTACTTTTCACGCACCTCAAGGATACGCGGGTTTGTGGAGCGGTAGAGCGCCTCATCGAACTTTTCCCCGAACCGGCTCCTGGCCTTCTCAACTTCCTTTTCGATTTTATCGGAATACTTTTCGAGGTGCTCCTCTATCAGCACATCGGCACGGTAGCGCTTCTTGCTGTCACGGTTGTCAATCAGCGGGTCATTGAACGCATCCACATGACCGGAGGCCTTCCATATTTCAGGATGCATGAATATCGCCGAATCAATACCGACGATATTGTCATGCAGCAGGACCATGCTGTCCCACCAGTATTTCTTTATGTTGTTTTTAAGCTCAACTCCGTACTGGCCATAGTCATATACCGCACCCAGTCCGTCATAAATTTCGCTTGACTGAAATACATATCCATACTCCTTGCAATGCGCAACCAGTTTTTTGAAAATATCTTCGTTTGCCATACTGATTCTGAGGTTCTCCGTTCTGTTAACCGGGCAAAAGTATATTAAAATCCGCTGTTTTACAATCCGGCATACAGTCCGGAATCAATTTGTATCTTTACTTTTCGTTTTTCAAAAAACCTGTATGAAAGTAAGGTGTGATTTTCTGGTTATAGGATCTGGCATTGCAGGACTCGCCTTCGCCCTCAAGGCGGCAGAAAAGGGAAAAGTGTGTGTGATCACCAAGGCAAAAATGGACGACTGCAGCACCAACTATGCACAGGGTGGCATTGCCGCTGTAATGTATGAACCTGACAACTTCGACAAGCACGTCAGGGATACCATGGTTGCAGGAGCAGGCTACTGCAACGAGGAGGTTGTAAGGATGGTGGTTAGCGAGGCTCCGGCGCGGATAAGGGAACTGATTGAATTAGGGGTCGATTTTGACAAGAAGTCGGATGGAACCCTCGATATGGCGATGGAGGGAGGTCATACAGAACACAGGATTCTGCACCATAAGGACTCTACCGGCGCCGCCATTGAAAGGGTGCTTATTCAGAGGGTCAGGGAGCACAAAAACATTGATATCTATGAGGATCATTTTGCCATTGACCTGCTAACCCAGCACAACCTGGGCGAGTATGTCACCAGGGAGTGGACGAATATTGAATGCTATGGCGCACATGTCGCCGACCTGAGCACCAGCAAGGTAACCACCTTCCTGGCGAAGGTGACGGTGCTGGCAACGGGTGGCTGCGGTAATATTTACATGACAACCACCAATCCGCCGGTAGCCACCGGCGACGGTGTGGCCATGGTTCACAGGGCCAACGGCAAGATCGAGAATATGGAATTCATCCAGTTTCATCCAACATCGCTGTATGACCCAAATGTAAGGCCATCTTTCCTTATCACTGAGGCGCTCAGGGGATTCGGTGCAGAGCTGCAAAACAGCAAGGGAGAGAAGTTCATGCCAAAGTACCACGTGAGGGGATCACTTGCTCCGCGCGACGTGGTTGCCAGGGCTATCGATAACGAAATGAAACTGCTGGGAGACGATTTTGTCTGGCTAGACTGTACACATCTCGACGGGACTGAGCTTAAGTCGCATTTTCCGCACATATATGAAAAGTGTCTTTCACAGGGGATTGACATCACGAAGGATATGATCCCGGTGGTGCCTGCGGCCCATTATTCCTGCGGCGGGGTAAAGGTTGACATGAATGGCAGAAGTTCAATTGACCGGCTCTATGCAATAGGCGAGGTCTCCTCAACAGGACTTCACGGCGCCAACAGGCTGGCATCCAACTCGCTCATCGAGGCAGCCGTGTATGCACACAGGGCAGCGATGGATTCATTGCCACGTGTTGACGGACTTACATATGAAGAGAAAATACCCTCGTGGAACTATCATGGCACAACCCACCTGGAGGAGATGATCCTGGTGACGCAGAACTACCGCGAGATGCAGATGATAATGAGCAACTACGTTGGTATTGTAAGATCAGACCTGAGGCTCGCGAGGGCAAAGACCCGCCTGGAGATAATCTACCAGGAGACGGAGGATCTCTACCGGCGGTCAACCCTCTCACGTCAGCTGATAGAGCTCAGAAACCTTATCGCAGCAGGCTACCTGGTGATCAAGATGGCACAGAACAGGCAGGAGAGCCTCGGGTTGCACTATTCGATAGATTATCCGGCAAGACCCGGATCAGAATTTTAAACCGTGAAAATTATGGAAGCCAATGAAGCCAGCATCACTCCTGAAGAACAGAGTGAATCTCCCTTCCTGACTGCTCCGTTCAAGGGAAAGAACGCATTCTGGAGGTATTTCGTAGGAATAGTAGTCCCTTTTCTGGCCGCTAACTTTATAGGGGCTCTGCCTCTCGCTGCGGTTGTTATTACGTCATCCCTTGACGGTTCTCCGGTACCACAGAAGGGCGGTATGCCTGACTTCGAGGCAATGGGAATTGATCTGAATCTGGGGTTCCTGCTCAACATCTTTCCGTTCCTGCTGGGACTGATTGCAATAATTCTTCTCATCAAGCCGCTGCATGCACGCAAGTTTTCGACGGTTGTTAACGGCGGAACCAAAATCAGATGGAGCAGGATGCTGGTCGCCGCCCTTGTGTGGACAGTCATCTCGGTGTTATGGATGGTATATTCGCTGAAGAGCGATCCGGGCAACTTCAGACTCAATAACACATCAAACTCGCTGATAATTCTTGCGGTTCTGGCATTGACGCTGATCCCGTTCCAGGCTGCCTTCGAGGAGATACTTTTCCGTGGTTACCTGATGCAGGGCTTTGGCGTCTGGGCAAGAAACAGGTGGGTTCCCATCATATTTACCTCAGTGCTCTTCGGCCTGATGCACGGGCTCAATCCGGAAGTGCAGCAGTACGGATTCATGACGATGATGCCGCAATACATCTTCTTCGGTGTGGTGTTCGCCGTTCTGACAATGTTTGACGGCGGAATTGAAATGGCAATTGGCGCCCATGCGGCAAACAACATATTCCTTTCGATAATGGTCACCCATGATGACATGGCTCTTCAGACACCCGCACTGTATGAGCAGATCGAGATCCATCCCTGGAAGGAGTTCGGAGGCCTGATTGCCATGTCGGTAATTTTTCTTGTGATAATGGCTCTTGTGTACCGCTGGAAAGATTTACGCAGGCTTTATGCGAGAATAAGGGTTCCAGAGGTGACAACCGATTTGTCAGATGCCGTAGATGCCGGTTGACCGGTCGTACCTGCAACCGCCCCACTTTTCCCTTATTTCGCCGATGATAGTGCGTATCTCATCCACCTCCAGTGAAGTGAGAAGCCGCAGGCGTGTCTCCCTGAAACCGGGCAATCCCTTGAAGTAATTGGAAAAGTGGCGTCTCATCTCAAGTATGGCAGCTTTACCCTCCTTATGCTCCAATGATTTGTCGAGGTGCAGCAGTGCCAGGTCTGCCTTTTCCTCCACCGTTGGCTCGGGAAGGATCTCCCCGGTGTCAAGATAATGCCTGATCTCCCTGAATATCCATGGTCTTCCGAATGTAGCCCTTCCGACCATGATTCCGTCCACGCCGTAATTGTCGAACATCATCTTCGCCCGCTCAGGCCCGTTGACATCACCGTTGCCAATGATGGGAATCCTTATTCTGGGGTTTTTCTTTACCTCGCCAATGAGGGTCCAGTCGGCCTCACCACGATAAAACTGAGCCCGAGTGCGGCCGTGAATCGTCAGCCCGGTGATACCTGTATCCTGAAGCCGTTCTGCCACATCCATGATTATCCTGCTGTTATCATCCCATCCCAGTCTCGTCTTGACGGTAACAGGCAGTTTAACGGCCCTGACGATAGCTGAGGTCATCTCAATCATGAGAGGTATATTCTGCAGCATTCCGGCGCCGGCCCCCCGGGCGGCAATTTTTCTGACAGGGCATCCGTAATTAATGTCTATCAGGTCAGGTCCGGCCGCTTCAGCCATCAGTGCTGCATCAACCATCGATTCAATGATGTGGCCGTAGAGCTGTATTCCGATGGGACGCTCATAATCAAACAGGTCAAGCTTCTTTACGCTGCTCCGTCCGTCCCTTATCAGTCCGTCGGAAGAGATAAACTCCGTGTACATGAAGTCTGCACCGAACATCTTGCAGATATATCTGAAGGAAGGATCGGTGATATCCTCCATGGGAGCGAGAAAGAGAGGCTGCTCCCTTAATATTGTGTTTCCGATTTTCAATTTGTGATTACCTGTTGTCCTCCCTGTCATCTCCGAAAAGGGTGGGAGAAAGGTCCTTCCTGGCCATTTCGTTCTTCCTGAAGACGTATACAAGGCCGTATTTTTCCGCTTCCCTTCTTTTTTCGTCTTCCGGCAGCGACTCATATCTGGCTTCGATCTCATTCCACAGGACTGTTATGAGCTCATCTGCCTCACCTCGCATTTCGGAGGTTTTGCTGACGCACTCCGTTGCTCTCCTGTTGATTGTCCTGTAGTGGTTGCGTGTCTCAAGGAATTTTTCATAGCGCACCTTTACGACGGCAATTGAAGGATTGGAAATTGCGCTGCTTCCCTTCCTTATGCGGTACTCTTCCCCGTCTATGATCCTCTTCCCCCAGGCAACAAGCTCATTTTCTGTTGTGAGCGAAGGAATGGATGCATCATCTGCGGCGATGCCATAAAATGTTCTTGTCTCAGCAGGCAGTTCACCCCTGCTGATGGCCATGTTCATGACCTTCAGAAAATGAGTGATGTAAAGCCTGGCCTTACGTGCCGTGTCCTGATTGGTTTTAGCCTTCTCATTCTGGTTGACCAGGGTCTGGCGCTGATGGCTGATTGAGTTCTCAAATACCGGCAGCAGAGCCTGTATTTTAACCAGGGTTTTCATTGAAAAGGCAAGTTTGAAGGGAGGAATCTCCTTACTCATTTCAACGGCTCTCTTAAGTGCTCTTAACCGGGCAGAATCGGTATTGGGCAGGCGACGATAGGGCATAAAAGGATGATTATGAGTTAAGCCAATATGCGAATATACGTACTAATCACTATTAAACAACGCCCTTCGCAATTAAAAATTGCCTATGTTCTGGAAAAAGTCGGCAGCTCTTGCTACATTAGCGTACTGATACACATAAAGATTTTCAGATATGTTTGAGAAAGAAGTTTACATGAAGCGCCGCCAAAGGCTGAAGTCACTGATGAATAACGGTATAGCCCTTTTTGTCGGGAATGTTGAATCACCGATGAATTACCCGGACAATACCTATCACTGGAGACAGGACAGTGATTTTCTCTATTTCTTCGGAGTTGACCTGCCCGGTCTTGCTGGATTGATTGATTTTAATTCGGGAGATGAGATAATATTCGGGAATGATTTTACAGTTGATGACATCGTATGGATGGGTCCCCAGCCTTCAGTGGCCGAGCTGGCTTCCGGCGCTGGCATCAGGCTGACACATCCGATGGAAAAGCTTGCCGACATGGTCCATGATGCCATTAACGCGGGCCGCGAGATTCACTTCCTCCCGCCGTACCGTGCCGAGACCAAGATGACCCTCGGGGCACTGCTTAAGGAGAATCCATGCCAGATGCGCACAAGGGCTTCCGAGCAGCTGATAAAGGCAGTGGTTTCACTCAGGTCAATCAAGGAGGATGTTGAGATCGCAGAGATTGACAGGGCGGCTGACATCTCATGTGAGATGCAGACTACAGCGATGCGGATGTGCAAGCCGGGCATAACGGAGAAGGAGATCTACGGGGTTCTCCAGGGAATAGCCTATTCGAAAGGGGCCGCTCCTTCATTTCCGATAATTCTCAGCATAAACGGACAGACGCTGCATAACCACGTGCATGTGAATGTTCTGAAGGAGGGCAGAATGATGGTCACTGACTGCGGCGCAGAATCGGATATGCACTATTCGGCTGACCTGACACGCACCACTCCGGTAGGCGGGAAGTTCAGCCAGCGCCAGAAGGAAATATACGAGATTGTGCTTAAGGCCAATACCGGGGCTATTAAGGAGGCTGGACCAGGCATATCAAACCGCGACCTTCATCTTAGCGCCTGCAAGATCATTGCATCAGGCCTGAAGGATCTCGGGTTCATGAAGGGGGATATTGAAGAGGCCGTTGCTGCCGGAGCACATGCTCTCTTCATGCCTCACGGACTTGGTCATATGATGGG
This sequence comes from Bacteroidota bacterium, assembly GCA_023430725.1. Lineage (GTDB taxonomy): Bacteria > Bacteroidota > Bacteroidia > Bacteroidales > VadinHA17 > SR-FBR-E99. Next base: position 19,541 of record JAEYZD010000213.1, read on the forward strand.
CCTCGACGTCCATGACATGGAGAGCCTTGGAGAGAATTACGTAGGCTATAATGACGAGGTGAAGCGCAGCACCCAGTTCGGGCTGAGATCACTTCGCTTTGCGCTGCCTTACAAGCCGGGTCACGTATTCACAGTTGAGCCGGGGATCTATTTCATTCCTGAGCTGGTAGCCAAATGGAAGGCCGAAGGAATAAACAAGGCCTTCATCAACTTCGATAAGGTTGAGAGTTACCTCGATTTCGGAGGCATCAGGATTGAGGATGATGTTCTGATAACTCCCACGGGTTCGAGGATGCTGGGTAAGACGGCGCCGAAAACGGTGGCAGAGATCGAGGATACCTGCAGGTAATATCCTGTTGAACAGGTAGATATGCAATCAAATGAGGTAACGGCGGGTCTCAGACCCGCCGTTTGCTGGCCGGATGACAGATATGCAATTGGATGAGGTGGCGACGGGTCTCAGACCCGTCGTTACGTGCATGCATGTTCAATACGATTTATAGTATTCGCGGTTCAGGCGCGCAATATTGAACAGTTTGATCTGCTTGGGGCACTGTGCCTCGCAGGCGCCGGTGTTTGAACAGTTGCCGAATCCCTGCTGATCCATCTCTGCAATCATAGCCCTGACCCTCTCCTTTGCCTCGGGTCTGCCCTGGGGCAGGAGAGCATACTGCGAAATCTTGGCTGACACAAACAGCATTGCCGATGCATTTTTGCATGCTGCCACGCAGGCGCCGCACCCAATGCAGATTGCTGAATCAAATGCCGCATCACTGTCATGCCTGCGCACCAGGGTATTGTTGGCCTCCGGGGCGGCACCGGCTGTGACCGAGATAAAACCACCGGCCACCTGAATCCTGTCCATCGCACTCCTGTCGACGATGAGGTCTTTTATCACCGGGAAGGGTTTAGCCCGCCACGGTTCAATGACGATTGTCCCGCCGTCACGGAAGTAGCGCATCGAAAGATGGCAGGTAGTCAGACCTGGTACAGGTCCGTGCGGGTAGCCGTTGATGTACATACCGCAACTGCCGCAGATACCCTCACGGCAGTCGTGATCAAAGGCAACAGGCTCCTTTCCTTCGCTCACAATCCTGCTGTTCAGCAGGTCCAGCATTTCAAGGAAGGACATATCAGGGGAGACACCGTCAAGATCATACGATGCGAACGCACCTTTTGATTTCGCATTCTTCTGTCTCCATATCTTAAGTCTGAGCTTCATATCAGCAATGGTTTACCGGTGTTATTTATAGCTTCTCTCCCTGAGTTCCACAAATTCGAATTTCAGAGGTTCCATGTTGAGAATGGGTTCATCCTCCCCGTTAAATTCCCAGGCAGCCACATAGGAGTATTCCGAGTCTATCCTCTTTGCCTCTCCGTCAGGTGTCTGGCTCTCTTCACGGAAATGGGCCCCGCATGACTCCTTCCTGTTCAGTGCGTCTGTTATCATCAGCTCCGCGAGCTCAAGGAAGTCGGCCACGCGACCTGCCTTCTCGAGCTGCTGGTTCAGGTCATCTCCCTCACCGGTGACGAGGAGGTCACTCCAGAACTCCTTTCGGAGTTCCCTGACCATCTGCCGTGCCGTCTTAAGACCTTCTTCATTGCGTGACATCCCGCAGTAGTCCCACATGATCTTACCCAGGCGCTTGTGGAAACTGGCCGCAGTTTGTTTGCCCTTGATTGTCAGGAACTTCGAGATTCTTTCCCTGGCTGTTTTTTCTGCCTCGTCGAACTCCGGGCTGTCGGTCGTAATCTTCGGTGTCCGGATCTCCCCGGAAAGGAAGTTTGAGATAGTGACAGGCAGTATAAAATATCCGTCACCTGCTGCTTGCATCAGGGAGCTGGCTCCCAGGCGGTTGGCGCCGTGATCAGAGAAATTGGCCTCACCTATTGCAAACAGGCCCGGGAGGGTTGTCATGAGCTCATAGTCGACCCAAAGACCACCCATTGTGTAATGGCCTGCCGGGTATATCTGCATCGGTTCCTCATAAGGATTCATGCCGGTGATTGCACTGTACATATCAAACAGGTTGCCGTATTTGTTTTCAATGGCCTTTTTGCCCTGTTTCCTGATTGCATCGCGAAAATCGAGATTGACGGCCAGTCCAGTCTTGCCCACTCCGTATCCTGCATCGCATCTCTCCTTTGCGGCGCGGGAGGCAACATCACGCGGCACGAGGTTGCCGAATGCCGGATATCGTCGCTCAAGGTAGTAATCGCGTTCCTCCTCAGGAATATCATTTGCAGGTCTGGAGTCTCCCTTCGTTTTTGGTACCCATATCCGTCCGTCGTTGCGGAGCGATTCCGACATTAGTGTCAGTTTGCTCTGAAATTCGTTCAGCTGCGGGATACTTGTGGGGTGGATCTGCACGAAGCTCGGGTTGGCAAAGGCGGCCCCCTTTTTGTAAGCCTTCCAGGCTGCTGAGGCGTTGCTGTTAACTGCCAGGGTTGAGAGGTAGTAAACGGTACCGTACCCTCCGGTTGCCAGCACCACTGCATGTGCTGAGTGGCGTTCAATCTCGCCGGTGATGAGGTTACGGGTGATTATGCCCCTTGCCTTTCCGTCAATGACGACAAGCTCCAGCATATCCCGCCTGGGAAACATCTTCACGGAGCCTGCCTTTATCTGCCTGTTAAGTGATGAATAAGCACCCAGCAGGCACTGCTGGCCGGTCTGGCCCCTTGCATAGAACGTGCGTGACACCTGCACTCCTCCGAATGACCTGGTATCGAGAGTGCCACCGTACTCGCGTGCAAATGGAACACCCAGTGCCGTATAATGGTCGATTACCTGGTTGCTGACTTCGGCAATCCGGTAAACATTGGCCTCCCTGGCCCTGAAATCACCCCCCTTTATCATATCATAAAAAAGCCGGTAGACGTTATCTCCGTCATTCTTGTAGTTCTTGGCGGCATTGATCCCTCCCTGTGCCGCAACGGAGTGAGCCCTTCGCGGCGAGTCCTGGTAGCAGAAAACCTTCACACTGTAGCCGAGTTCGCCCAGTGATGATGCTGCCCCGGCACCGGAGAGGCCGGTGCCAATAACGATGATCTCGAGCTTCTTCTTGTTGGCCGGGTTGACAAGCTTTGTAGAGGCCTTGTACCTGGTCCATTTCTCTTCAAGCGGACCCTCGGGTATCTTTGCATTGAGAGTAATCATGTTGTTGCGTTCTTCGGTTTATTTGAAAAGCAGGATTACAAACGGTATCACGGCAAATCCCAGCGGAATGATAATCGCATAAACAAGTGAGAAGACCCGTATGACCGGCTTCCAGAATTCGTTGGACCAGCCCAGCGTCTGGAATGCGGATTGCAATGCGTGATAAAGATGAAATCCCAGGAGCATGAAGCATGCCCAGTAGAGTATGGCATAGGCAGGGATGGCAAACAGCTGTTGTGCCACTGCATAGAAGTTCTCAGGGTCGCCTTCAACTATCCCGAGCTTGATGAAGTAAAAATTAAAGAAGTGTATAACCAGGAAGATCAGCACCGATCCGCCAGTCCAGATCATGAATTTTGAAAAGGCGGATGTTTCCGACCTGTTCTTTACGGCATACCCTACCGGCCGCGAGCGCCAGTTCTGAATCTGCAGAATGAGACCATAAGTGATGTGGACGAGAATTGCCAGGATAAGAAGTATCTCAACCACCTTGACAAGGGGAAATGTAGCCATGAAGTGAGCTGCGCTGTTGAAGGGCTCCGGATCACTCCTGAGCAGCATCAGGTTAATGCCAAGATGTACCGGCAGGAACAGCAGCAGGAACAAACCGGCAAGTGCCATCACGAATTTTTTCGAGACGGCCGAAAAAAGAATCTTGTCCATCGGCTTTTTACTTAATTGGTCAGGGTTATGTGAAAGAATCGCGAAATGTCCATACTTACCCGTAAATTTAGAAGTTTTTTTCAAAATACAGATTTTTGATGAAGAGGAGCGTTCAATTCGAAAATATCCGGGTCAGCTACACCGTTCGCGGCAGCGGCAGACCCGTTGTACTGCTTCACGGGTATCTCGAGACCCTGGAGGTATGGGATTCCCTGTCTGAAATACTGGAGGAGAAATTCCGGATTATTGCAGTGGATCTGCCCGGTCACGGGGATTCGGAAGTGAAGTGTGAGATTCATACAATGGAGTTTCTTGCCGGAGCTGTGAGAGAGGTTCTGCGGGATGCAGGGGAGGAGCGGGTCATGATGGTGGGCCATTCCCTTGGCGGATATGTAACCCTGGCATTTGTTGAGCTCTTTCCTGATCTGCTGTCAGGCTATGTGCTCTTCCACTCCCATCCGCATGCTGACTCTCCGGAGGCAATTGCAAGGAGGAACAGGGAAATTGCCGTTGTCAGCGCAGGGAGAAAGAACATTATGTACCCGGGAAACGTCAGCATGATGTTTGCAAAGGAGAACCTGAAGTCAATGGCCGGTGAACTCGAACGTTCAAAGAAGATCGCATCACGGAACCCGGGGGAGGGAATTATAGCAATGCTGAACGGAATGATTGACAGGCCGTCACGGCAGTATATCCTTGAGAATGGGACGGTTCCGCTGTTGTGGATACTGGGCCGTCACGACTTATATTTCTCACCTGAGAAGGCAATGAGGGATATCGGCCTGCCGCACAATGCAGAGGTGGTCATACTCGAACGCTCAGGTCACCTGGGATTCATCGAGGAAACCGAAAAGTCAGCCCGGTTGCTTATCGGTTTCGCAGGGCGAATCAAGTGGTGATCTGATCTCAGTTTCCCTCCAGGTGGCCGAGGGCGTCAAGAAGAGTCTTGTCTATTTCCTGCCAGATAGGATAGAAGCCCTTGTTGTCAAGCATGTTGCGTGCAATATACGCTTTCAGCTGAACAAGCATGATTTTCTTTGAGACAGCAATCTGGTCTCTCCTGGGCGGGATTCCGTTCTGGCCTGCAAATGTGACGAACTTCGACAGCAGGTCCTGGTCTGAGAGCCACTTGTCCAGTGAAGGCAGATCCCTGTACCTGCCCATTGCCTCGCGGTTGTCCTCGGTGAATTTCATTGCATACCTGTAAAGCAGGCCCGAATTCCGGATGGCAAGGAAGTAATCGGACAAACCCACTGTGTCAATCGGGATAAAGATATCAGGCATTATGCCTCCGCCGCCATAGACTGTCTTTCCGCCGGGGGTGGTGAAGCGAAGCGAATCATCAAGCCTGATTGAATCGGCATCCTCGAACTCGCCGTGCATCAGCCTGTTGCCAAGGTCCTCATAGTATTTGTCAACTCCCTCGTCATAAGGCTTCTGGATGGAGCGGCCTGTGGGGGTGTAGTACCTGGCAATTGTAAGCCTCATACCTGATCCGTCGCGGAACATGACAGGTTCCTGAACCAGACCTTTGCCGAAAGAGCGCCTGCCTATAATGGTTCCGCGGTCGTTATCCTGCACTGCCCCGGCAAGGATCTCGCTGGCTGAGGCGCTCCACTCGTCTATCAGCACCACAAGTTCCCCTTTCTCGAATTCGCCTTGCGCCGTAGCCTTCACATCCTGGCGGGGAGTTGATTTTCCCATTGTGAATACTATCAGCTTGCCATCAGGAAGAAATTCGTCTGCTATCTGGGTAGCTGCGTCCATTACACCGCCGGAGTTGCCTCTCAGGTCGAGGATCAGCTTCTTCATCCCCTGTTCCTTCAGTTCGCGGAGGCCCTTCCTGAATTCTTCGTGGGTGGTCAGTGCGAAGTTGGATATCTTAATGTAACCGACCTCGTCAGACATCATGTATGCAACATCGACGCTGTAGATGGGTATCTTGTCACGCGTGATAGTGAAAGGCAGCAGTTCGTCTGCCCCCTTGCGTTCAATCTTCAGGTCCACCTTGGTACCTCGCGGGCCCTTAAGCATCTTCACCACATCCTCGTCGGGGATACTCTTGCCGGCGATGAGTGAGTCGTTGACCCGGATTATCTTGTCACCGGGTATTATGCCTGCCTTTTCCGAAGGCCCTCCTGAGATAGTGCTGATTATGAGAACCGTGTCAGTCAGCATGTTGAAGGAGACTCCTATTCCGTCAAAGTTGCCCTGAAGTGGTTCGTTTGCCTGTGCCAGGTCAGTGGCCGGGATATAGACTGAATGGGGATCGAGCCTGCGGAGCATTACCGGGATTGCTTCCTCGATGAGCTCATTGCGGTCGACCGTATCAACGTAATCCGACTCGATTATATCAAGAATCCTGCTCAGCTTGTCGTTTGAGGGGGGGAAGTTGGTGTAGAGACCGGATTGCGGGTGGGGCATATAGAATCCTATCAGTATGCCGGCTGCAACTGCAACACCGATTATCAGTGGCAAGTACGCTTTGTTATATTTCATTTTTCTTTTCTCCGAGATCAATATAGACAAGCTCAATTGCTGCCCGTTTCAGAAGTTCTATGCCGTCTAGGTTCCGGTACTGGTTGCTGTAAACCACTCTTTTTATTCCCGACTGGATGATCAGTTTTGAGCATTCCATACAGGGGGAGTCAGTGATATAGAGAGTTGCGTTCTCGCTTGAGTTGTTTGACCTGGCTACCTTTGTGATGGCATTGGCTTCAGCATGTAGAACGTAAGGCTTGGTAACATTGTTTTCATCTTCGCAGACATTTTCAAATCCTGCCGGTGTGCCGTTGTAACCGTCAGAGATTATCATCTTGTCCTTGACTATCAGTGCGCCTACCTTGCGGCGCTGGCAGTATGAGTTTTCTGACCACACTGCGGCCATGCGCAGGTAGCGCCTGTCAAACTGATCCTGCTTTTCCCCGTACGGGTGAGGGGCATCCTTTTTTATCATCATTTTCCTTTTCGCCGGCAAACTTAATGGTTTTTGCCCTATGTCAGATAAATATCTCGCCTTTAAGATAGAGGAGTGCCCTGCCTGCAATACGGGTCCGGTCTCCTTCAAGGGTGCATTCGAGTACACCACCCCTTGATGAGAGTTGTTTTGCCCTCATGACATTCTTTCCGAGACGGGCTGACCAGAAGGGTGTCAGGGTTGTGTGTGCCGATCCGGTGACCGGGTCCTCATCTATACCTATCCCGGGGCAGAAGAACCTCGAGACGAAATCGACCTCCTTGCCGGGGGCGGTGACAATCACACCCCTCGCTTCAGTTGCGGCAAGCATCCTGAAATCGGGCTTCAGCGCGAGGATATCGTCTTCGCTGCCGTAAAGGAGGAGATAATCTGTACGGCCAGTGTGGCATTCCTCCGGCGCCTTTCCAAGGCTCTCCCTGATCACTTCAGGCAGCTCTGTTTCGCGAAGGGTGTCGGTAGGGAAATCCAGCTCGAGGAGGTCTCCTCTCTTCCTGACGGTGAGGAGACCCATGACCCTGGAACGAAAGATAACCGCTTCGCTTTGCGGTTCAATTATACTCAGTACCACGAATGCCGAGGCGAGGGTGGCATGTCCGCAAAGGTCAACTTCAGCCAGCGGAGTAAACCATCTTATCAGCCACTCTCCCTTGCCTCGCGTGATGAATGCTGTTTCGGAAAGGTTGTTTTCCATGGCAATGTTCTGCATCGTCTCCTCAGAGACCGGGTCGGTGAGAACGCACACTGCTGCGGGGTTGCCTGTGAACGGCCCGTGGGCGAATGCGTCAACCTGGTAAATGGGTATCACTTTCATTGAGGGTAGTTGTTAACCGACCCAAAGTTACCATTGTTTGATTCAAAAATTTCATTGCAGGAGCAGTTAGTGTTATCTTAGTACAATGATTGAGATACCGGATACGGGAAAAGGTACTGCGGTTATAAGGCTAACGCCCGCCAGGTGCAACATATTTGCCGTAACGCGCAATGGCAGAACCATTCTGGCTGACACTGGAATCTCGTTTGACCGCAGCAGGATAGAGCATGCCCTGGAGCGACGGGGACTGATTCCGGAGGCGGTGGTGCTTACCCACACGCACTTTGATCATGCCGGAAATACAGCATGGCTGGCGGCAGAATACGGTGCCGAGGTTGTGGTTCAGGAGGCTGAGAGTCTCTTCCTTGCAGGTGGCGACACACCCATACCTGAGGGGACGTATGCCGTAACGAAGGGACTGGTCAGTATCGGCAGGAAGGTGCAGCCGGTTTTCAGGTATGATCCCTGTGTTGCAGATCATGTATTTACTGACAGGTTTGATCTTAACCGGTTTGGCATTAACGGATATGTAATTCACACTCCCGGCCATTCGCCGGGCGGTGCTACCGTGGTGATAGATGATGTGATTGCCATTGCTGGTGACTCAATAATCGGGACCACACCGGGCAAGCCCTTCCCTCCATTTGCCGATGATGTTGATCTTCTGATCCGCACCTGGAAGAAGATTCTTGATACCGGCTGTGAGACAATACTTCCCGGTCACGGCAGAGCGGTAAGCAGGGAGGAGATGTTACTGGAGTATAACAGAAGGAAATCAATATGATAAAAAGAGATTTTTACGGCATTGCCGTCGGATTGTTCAGCTTGCTGACAGTGAACGGATCAGCACAGGGCATCAGGGATACCCTTCGTGTACTGTTTGTCGGCAACAGCTACACATACTTTGAAAACCTGCCGCAGGTTGTGTCAGTGCTATCGGAACAGACGGGAACATTTCTTTTAACCGAGAAGATTACAATTGGCGGGGCGAAACTGAGCGAGCACTGGAGAGGGGCACGCGGGCTCAACACTGTTGCAAAAATCAGGAACGGCAACTATGACATCGTGGTGTTGCAGGAGTGGAGCCTGGGAACTGTAAACGAGGGGGATAGCGCTGTCTTTTACCTGGGGCTGTTCAGTAAACTGGCCAGGGATAACGGTGCAGAACCATATTACTACCTGACGTGGGGCAGAGAGAAGATTCCCCAGCAGCAGGAAGTTATCAGCAGGGTGTACCGAGAGACGGCCGCGCTTAACAGGGCAACCGTTGTACCGGCAGGAGAGGCGTGGGCCCTAGCCAGGTCTTTACGGCCGGATTTAAAGCTGTATGACCCTGACGGTACGCACCCTTCAGATCTTGGGACCTATCTCACGGCATGCGTATTTGTTGCAACAATCACTGGCGTTTTGCCGGAGACAATTCCCGGTGTGCCTGCAGTCAGGGACAGCCGCGGAGAAGAAATAATCCTGATGAGGATCGATCAGATGGATGTCGATTTCTTCCGCAGGGTGACACTGGAAACCCTTAAAAACTGAATTTGTCATGGTAACTGTAATCATTCCGGCTTTAAATGAAGGGGAGACCTTAGGTACGGTCATCTCGCTGGTGAAGAAATCACCTCTTGTTTCAGAGGTCATCGTCATGGATGACAAGTCTGAGGACAATACAGTTACCGTCGCACGTGAGGCGGGGTCAACTGTTTATACAAGTACTACGCTGGGGAAGGGGGCTTCAATGCGTGAAGGGATCCTCTTTGCAAAAAACGAGCTGCTGCTTTTTCTTGATGCCGACATCATAACTTATCCCGAAGATATCGTGGAGCTGATGACCGGGCCTCTTATGGACGGCACTGCCGACTTCGTAAAATCGGTCTTCACCCGCCAGGCGGGAAGAGTCACCGAACTGGTAGCAAAACCGTTGCTCAGACTTCTTTTCCCGGACCTTGAGCGATTCTCTCAGCCCCTCAGCGGGATGGTTGCGGGGAAGAGGTCAATGCTGCAGAAGCTTGAGCTGGAGAACGACTACGGCGTTGATATCGGGATGCTGATTGACATGCACCTTCTGGGAGCCCGGATTGCCGAAGTGAATATCGGATATATTGAAAACCGCATGCAGTCATGGGAGCAACTCTCGAAGATGTCCCTCGAGGTATCCAGGGCTATCATAAGC
>JAEYZD010000006.1 GCA_023430725.1 Bacteroidota bacterium
GCGTTATACAGGGGGAAACACCGCATTTCACATATATCTGTGAAGGGGTAACCCAGGGCATCACCCAGCTGAATCTCGATTATAACATACCTTTCATCTTTGGTGTCCTCACCACCCTGAACCTGCAGCAGGCCCTTGACCGGTCAGGCGGCAAGCACGGTAATAAGGGCGACGAAGCGGCTGTGACTGCCATTAAGATGGCGGCTCTTCAGCGGCTGATGGAAAAATAAGTTATCTCCGGCACAGTGTCCTGTAGGGGCATGACGAACAGCGCTGCCTGAAGGAAGTCATCCTGAAGTCCTCACTGTCAGAAAAGATCCTTTGCAGGGTCATATCAAGTTCCTGAGTGAAGGTTTTCATAAAAGCATTCCATTCCCCGCGCAGTACGTCTGTACCTCCCAGGCCCTGGGCAGATGCGTAAGGGGTGAATCCGTCTGACTTCAGCTGCTGTATCCAGTAAATGGCGGGCAGAACAATTTTCCCGGGATGGTTTCTCTCAACCATTGTACAGTACAGCAATGCCTGGAGCACTGCATCATTGCGCTTCTCTTTCTCCTCGTCAAAAAGCCCTTCTGCCGTGACAGCCTCCCTCTTCGGAGAACCTGTTTTGTAATCTACCACCCTGATGACACCCCCTGTCATGTCAACCCTGTCGGCCCTGCCGCCCAAACGGACAATCACCTCCCCTTTCTCCGTCTTTACAGTGCGGACGGAGGTGAAATCATCCTCGAGGTGAATCAGGGTCAGGTCGGGATTCCTGCCGTCATATTCAAGCAGTTCAACTGCATACCGTTCAAGGACGTCAACTATAATAACCCCCTTCCCTGAAAAAAGTGTCTCCCGGTCCCAGTGCATCTCATCCATCGCTGCACCGATGACTGTCTCCCTGACAGTGTCCCGATCGGATGCCAGCCTGGCTATTGAGGCGCCTGCGTCAGGCGAGTTCCGCAGCGGGTCGTAAAGGCGGCGAAGCGTCTCGTGCATTATGTTTCCAAACCTCCGCTGATCGATCTCCTTCTCAAGGATCTCCTCCTCGGGCATGCCGCAGACGTACCTGAAATAAAACCGCATCCTGCAGTTTATCCAGGTGTTCACCGCACTTGGCGAAAGGTTCTTGCCTGCCCCGCCGTCGCCGGAGTAGAGGTGCATCAGTGCCCTGTTATGTTCCGGCAGCCGTGGCAGCGATTCAGACATCATCCTGCTCCTCCCTACCCTGATATGCACTGACCTCTGTCGCGGAGCGAAGAGAGGACTGTAGCTCATCCTGACGAGGTAGCGGCTCATCTCTCCGCTGCTGAGGCCCTGTGCCGTTGAGTTGTACATAAACCATCCCCGGGCCGGCTTGCGCAGCAGCCTGAAGAAGTAGTAGGAATAGATCGATTCATGCTCATTAACCGTCGGCAATCCGAATGCCCTCCGGATGTTGTAGGGAATATATGTGTTATCCCAGGAGGAAGCCGGGAAGATACCTTCGTTGAGCGAGAGGACTATGATATTCTTAAACTCCAGAGCCCGCGTTTCGAGGACTCCCATTATTTGTATCCCCCTGAGAGGTTCTCCCGAGAAGGGGACGATCATTTTCCTGAAGATCCTGTCCAGAAGCCTGATGCATGTTTCAGGCTTCAGTTCCAGGTTATGGCTGCTGATCAGGTTCGCAAGGCGGACGGTGCTGTTCATTGCAATCCTGAGGTACTCACGGTCGACGCTCAGGGTGACCCCTTCCTTCTCCGCGGTGAAGGTCGCTTCTTCGAGGAGCTCCATTACCTCAGACAGGTGTCCGGGTATTTGTGACCCTGTTGCAGGTACAGTGAATAGTTGTTTGAGACGGAACCGGTCAGATAGCATGGATGCGCTGACCCTGATCATGTTGCCCCTGATGATCTCTTTGACCACAGTGTCTCCTTCGCCGCCGGCGAGAAGTCTGAAATACTGGTGTCTGAGCAGGGCCATCACATCGTCACTGCGGAAACTGACCGATCCGTTGCTTTCCCTTGCGGAGCGGATCAGGGCAAGCAACTGCCTCAGGAAAGAGTACAGCGATGTCAGTCTGAAAGGGTGGCCCATCGTCACATTCACATCCTGCACCGATGACGGCAGGGAGCCGAGCACCGGCATGAGAAGCTTCTCATCAGCAAGTATGACTGCTGTGGACGTAAGGTCTTCATCGTCAGTGATATTCTCTTCTTCAAGCAGTTGTGCTACCATCCGTGCCTGTGCGGTGTCTGACGGGGTATCAATTATCTGCCAGTCGCCCCGGGGCGGCTCATGTTTCCGGGCATCGGTCTGGTTGAGGGCATTCCCGAACATCCGTCTGTTCTCATTGATGAAAAATGAGGCCTTGTGCTCCGGGTCATCCATGAAGAAGTGGTCATCATCCCAGTAGAAATCAGCCACCCCCTGCTGCCTCAGATGCCTGAAAAGGGTCTTCTCACAGTTGTTCAGGGCATTAAGCCCTACAATATGCCACCGTTTCCCTTCAGGAAGTACAAGCCGTCCGGCAGCGGCCATCTCAGCCACCTCGCGGCACAGCATGCCGTCACCGGCCATACCACGGGCAAGCATTGACTCCCTGAAAGCGCTGTAGAGAGGCCCCAGCTTCTGCCATACGGTGCGGAATTTTGTGCGTGCCTCACTCTCTGTTGATGCTGGATTAAACGATTTCCAGAAGCCCCGGATAATCTCAATCTGATCATCTGTAAGCCCTCCGAAGGCAGCATCGATCTCCTTCAGGTCCGAGATGTTGCTGTAGAGCTTGCCTGCATCGGCCATATACAGATCGATATCATTGAAGTCATTTATAATCACCTCACCCCACGACCAGAAATCATCGAAACTCATCTCCTCCCCGAACATCCTGCGCCAGACATTATATAATTCAAATATTTGAGTGTCAGCGTCTGCCGGGACGAGATCCGTAAATGACCTGAATAACTCACTTACAGTCAGCATAGAGGGCGACCAGATGGGTTTGTCACCAAGTCTGGCAAGTGAGCGGGTGAGCCAGAGGCCGGCCCTCCGGCTGGGCAGCACAACTATCTGCTTTTCCATCTGGTCACCGTGCTGTTCACGGAG
>JAEYZD010000003.1 GCA_023430725.1 Bacteroidota bacterium
ATATTGAAGGCCCCTCCGGAAAGATTTACAAGGGATTTGTTTCTGATATACCCAACCTGGCTGAACTGGTCAGGGATCTTCCCGATCCCGAGCCGCAGATCACCCGCTTCACCGACTCGGTGAGAACCCGTCTCCCCTTCGCCCTGAACGAAGAGAACGGACACAGGTCATGTACTATAGTCAATATGGGTGTGGTTGCACTGAGGCTGGGCAGAAACCTGAAGTTCGACCCTGTCAGGCAGTTCTTCATTGATGATGATGCAGCAAATGCGTTGGTTGACCAGCCGATGAGAGGCGCATGGCATATGTAATACGCAAGAAACAGGATATCATGAGAAAAATCAGAACATTATTTGCACTGTCAGCTCTTCTGCTCTTCAGTGCAACTGCCGGGGCTCAGGATGTGAGGTCCCTCGGAACCAGGGTGGCTGACCTGCTTGCACGGCTGCCGGCTGAAAGCAATGAGCTTGCCTCCCGTCTGATGGAGGATATATACGCACTCGGCGCACAGGGGAGGGAAATGATCTGCGAACAGATCGTGCCTGCAGGCAACGGTGATGACATGAGGGCACGCTATGCGGTCTCATCCCTTACTGCTCATATATCCGCCGACCGTGATGACATAAGGAAACGCGAGTGGGAAAAGGAGTGCATAGAGTTTATGACCCGTGCAACCGACAGGGAGGTGAGGTCATTCTTCATGAGGCAGCTCATTTTAGTTGGCTCCCCTGTGGCAGTGGAATCCCTTAAGCCATGGGTCCTCTCTCCCGAGATGTGTGATGATGCTGTTATTGCCCTCCAATCGATAGGCTCCGCCGATGCCGCTGATCTGCTTGCTTCGGCTCTTACTGCTGCAGAATGCCCCTGTGCCTCCCAGGTAATGATTGCACTTGCCGAAACAAGGCCGGGAACGGTGATAGACAACTTCCAGGCATGGTATTTAAAGGGAAGCACAGCGGAGAAATCGGCAGCTCTGTATGCTATGGCTTCAACCGGTGCACCTTCTGCTTCGGAGATACTCTCACAGGCAGCAGTTACAGCCGGCTGGCGCTGGGACCCGACAGGGGCCGTGAGGGCTCTGCTCATCTATGCAAGAAAAGTTGGTCTTGCAGGTGAGGTAAAAAAAATGGAGCGTATCACCTCACAGGTGATCGCTGCCAGCCAGGCTCCGGAGGCTGCCAGCCAGCGACTGGCTGCCATGAGTGTCATCACTGAGGTTAAGGGAAGGGATGCCCTGGGCATGCTTCTCGAGGCTGCCAATGACCCTGACGTTGCAATCAGGGGCGGCGCTCTACGCATGGCCTCCGCCATTCCGGGAAGCGACGCCACAAAAAAGTGGATAAGCAGGTACTCCAGGGTCTCGCAGGAGGCAAAGGCAGAGATAATCTTTATGCTGGGTCAACGTGGAGATGACCTTGCAATACCATTGATCCTGAAGGCTATGGAAGATCCTTCGCAGGATGTGGCAGCCGCAGCACTGTCATCGCTGGCACGCATGCAGAACAAAAAAGCTGTTAGCCCCCTGCTTTCATGGATTGTCAGGCATGACAGCGAGGAGGGCCACCGTGCCGCTGCCAATGCTCTTACAACCATTCTTGACAGCACAGGCATGATCCGCGTGGCTGAGACACTGCCTCAGTCCTCCGGTCAGGCCACTGTGACACTAATCAGACTGTTGGCATGGTCAGGAGACAACAGCTGGTTCAAAACAGTCTATCCATACACCGACTCTGAAGACCCGGGCGTCAAGGCTGTGGCACTGACCTCCCTCGGAGCACTAGCTGCATTCAATGACCAGCCTCAGATACTAAGTCTGCTTGATGAAGCCACTGACAGGGCAGAAATATCAGAGCTTCAGCGGGCACTACTGGCGGCAGCAGTGAAGCATGATGACCCTGAACAGCGATCTGACCTGATTCTGGAAGCTCTCGGAAAGGGCGGAGACAGGTTGAAACTGATTCCCCTTCTTGCAGCAACAGGCGGAGATAAAGCGCTGAAGCTGGTCGTCAGTGAGTTTGAAAACGGTGATGCAACAGTCCGCGATGTATGCTTTGATGCACTATCACACTGGCGGGACCATTCAGCGGCAAAACATCTGCTGGAGATAACAGCATCAGGGAACAAGACCTTTGGAATGCCCGCCTTCGACGCATACATGAGAATGACAGAGGCAGCACGTATCACACCTGAAAGTAAGCTGGAGATGATAAAGATTATTGCTCCCTATGCCGCCGACCCCAGAACCCGGGCTGCGATGGTTGCATTCAGCGCTTCACTGGGGCTGAGACAGGCACTGCCCTTTATAACCACATATCTGTCAGATCCGTCAGAGGAGGTTCGCAATGCGGCACTGGAGGCCATTGAAGCCATGAACGTGCCTGATGAAGAGGAGTACGAATCCATGTTCGACGGAAAGTACCTTACAGATAAGGAAAAAGAGGCCGGATTTGTTTCACTCTTCAACGGAAGAAACCTGGACGGATGGATCGGCAATAAGGTCTCATACAATGTTGAGGATGGGGTGATTGTGATCAAACCAGGCAATGACAGCGGAGGTAACCTCTATACGGAAAAGGAGTATGCGGATTTCATCTTCCGTTTCGAATTTCAGCTTACTCCCGGCGCCAACAACGGCCTGGGCGTCAGGACACCCCCAGAAGGAGATGCCGCCTATGTCGGAATGGAACTCCAGATACTTGACAATACTGCATCAATCTATGCAAACCTGGAACCTTACCAGTACCACGGTTCAGTATACGGTGTCATCCCGGCACGGAGGGGATTTCTCAGGCCTGTCGGGGAGTGGAACTACCAGGAGGTGACCCTGCAGGGGACGAAGGTAAAGGTTGTACTGAACGGGACCGTAATAGTTGACGGTGATTATGCCGGCGCAATTTCCGGCGGAACAATGGACGGCAAGGAACATCCGGGCCTGAAGAACAGAAAGGGACACATAGGATTCCTGGGACATGGCTCTGTCGTTAAATTCAGGAATATCCGCCTGCAGGAGCTGTAAATCTCTTATCACGGTCTGAAGGCATGTCATCAACGATTTATCAACAATTGTCAAATAACGAACCCCTTTTTTTGAGGAAACGAACCAAAAGAACCATTTTTGACGTTTTAGTCTAATAAAGGTCAGACAGATGCGTTATTAAAAAGGGCGAAACAGAACTGAACTAAAGAAATGAAGATACTTATCTGTGAAGATAACCAGATGGCTTTGAGAACAATGTCAGTAGTTTTGGAGCGGGAGGGATATGATCCGGTGACAGTCAGTGACGGTAACAGGGCTATTGAGGAACTGCGCAAGAATGACTTTGATCTTGCCATTGTTGACATACACATGCCCTACCACAGTGGCCTGGAAGTAATAAGATTTCTTCGCACCGAGCTCAGGAAGCAGACCCCGGTTCTGATTGTCTCTGCCTTCAGTGATCCCCAGATGCAGCGGCAGGCAGGTGAGATGAAGGTTAGCGGATACATTACAAAACCATTTGACCCTGATGACCTCCTCAGGAAGATTCGGGCGGCAGTAGCAG